>JAWXCP010000193.1:0-37613 GCA_034408685.1 Hyphomicrobium aestuarii
CGTCGACGTCGATGCGCCGCGCGATCCGAGCCACGGCGACCTCGCGACCAACGCGGCCATGGTGCTGACCAAACGCGCTGGCAAGAAGCCCCGCGAGATTGCCGAATTGATCAAAGCAAAACTCGACGGCCACCCCGCGCTCGACCGTGTCGACATCGCCGGACCCGGCTTCCTCAACCTGACCTTTAAACCGTCGTTCTGGCAAGCTGTGGTGGCGCAGATCGTACAGGACGGCGAAGCCTATGGCCGGGGCGGCGTCAGCCGGGGCGAACGCATCAACATAGAATACGTTTCGGCCAACCCGACCGGCCCGATGCACGTCGGCCATTGCCGCGGGGCTGTGTTCGGCGATGCTCTGGCGAGCCTGCTGGCTTTCGCCGGTTACGACGTCACGCGCGAGTACTACATCAATGACGCTGGCGGGCAGGTCGAGACCCTCGCCCGATCCGCCTACCTTCGCTATCGCGAGGCGCTTGGCGAGGATATCGGCAAAATACCCGAGGGGCTCTATCCGGGCGAATATCTGATTCCGGTCGGTGAGGCGCTGTCAGCGATCCATGGTGCAACGCTGCGCGACCAGCCCGAGGAGGTCTGGCTGCCGGTCATCAAGGCCGAGGCTATCAAGGCCATGCTCGCCGAAATTCGCTCCGACCTCGCGTTGTTGCGCATCGAGCACGATGTGTTTTTCTCGGAAGCCTCGCTCACAGCAGATGGCACCGATAAGATTGCCGAGACGATTGCCGTTCTTCGCGATCTGGGGCTGATTTATGACGGACGCCTACCGCCGCCGAAGGGCGAAAAAAACGACGAGTGGGAAGACCGCACCCAGGTTCTGTTCAAGGCGACAGAGTTCGGCGACGATGTCGACCGCGCTTTGCAGAAATCCGACGGCGCCTACACCTATTTTGCTGCCGACATGGCCTACCACAAGGTCAAGCTCGACCGCGGCTTTACGCACTTGATCAACGTTCTAGGCGCCGACCACAAGGGCTACGTCAAACGCATGCAAGCTGCCGTCACAGCCCTATCGAGCGGCTCGAGATCGCTCGAAGTCAAGGTTGGCGAAATGGTCAAGCTCATGGACAACGGCGAACCGGTAAAAATGAGCAAGCGTTCGGGCAACTTCATCACCTTGCGTGATGTGGTCGACACAGTCGGTCCCGACGCCGTGCGCTTTATGATGGTCTATCGGACACCTGAAACGGTGCTCGACTTCGATTTTGCCAAGGTGACTGAGCAATCGAAAGAAAATCCGGTCTTCTACGTACAATATGCGCATGCTCGGATCGTTTCCGTTCAGCGCAACGCCGCCGAGGCGTTCTCCGACCTCGATCCTGACGGCTACGATTACGCTGATGCTGAACTATCGCTCCTTGATGACCCCGGCGAAATCTCTCTGATGAAACGCCTCGCCGACTTCCCTCGCATCATCGAAGGGGCCGCTCGGGCCAAGGAGCCACATCGGTTGGCATTCTACCTCTATGAACTGGCTTCGGCCGTTCATGGTCAATGGAACCGTGGCAATGATTCGCCACATTTGCGCTTCATTACCGAAAGCCGGGGGACGACCGTCGCACGGCTCCAACTCTTGCAAGCCGCACGGCAGGTGATAACTTCGGGATTAGGCGTCCTCGGAGTGCATGCACCGAACGCGATGCGCTAGTATCAGTTCCGATGCGGGCGCGAATCGTGTTCGACGCCTGACAGTTGAGGTGACGGCGACGAGTTTAGGGCATGGGAGCAGCCGACAGGACCGCCTGCGGCGGATCAACCCGTGATCCAGTGATCCGTGGGTCGATAGCCAGTCCTATATAGGACAGCAATTGTTAGAGCTGGTCGTCGTGAAAGGTTGGGTGACGCAGATGTCGCGATCAAACGGGCCTGCAGGCACGCCTCCGCAGAGCGCTCACGACGGTGAGGGCAGGCATCCGGGTCAGCCGCATCAGGGACAACATCCCCAAACCGCGCCGCACGCCCAGCACGGTCATCCCGCATACGGGATGCCGCAACAGGGTAACCTGAGCCATCCTGGCCAGACCAATCCCTACGCGACACCGCAACATCCCCAGACGCCTCAAGGCCAGCCAAACTGGTCGCAAACGCCTGCTGCCTATCGTCAGCCGTATTCGCCCCAATCGCCGCCGTCCCCGACCCAGCCCCCTGATTATGCGCCGTCGCCCTATCAGCAAGGCGGCTACCCGCAAGCAACGCCTTCTCAGGCGCCACAACAACGCGGGACTTATCCCCAAGCATCGAACTACCCGCCGCAGCAGGGCCTGCCATCCACACCGCCGATGGGCTACCCAGCACAAAACCAAGCTGGGGCATACGCGCCGACGCAGGCGGCTTATCCGCCGGCTCAGCCGCCGTCCGACCCGACGACAGGGCGACCGGCGCGAATGCAGCAACCGCAACATTCGCAGCCGCCTCGCACCCCGCAGCAGGGCCTGCCGCAGCGGCAACCGGCTGGTGGCCAGCCCGCGTTCCACGACCCGTTCCCGGCCGCTCAATCATATGTTCCGCCCGTCCAACAGGCCCCCGTTTCTCAGCCATACCCCCAGCGAGGCAGTGAGCCCCGGTTCGACAGCCCGCCGACCGGTCGGCCCGTGCCGCAGCCCGGTTTCGACCAGTGGCCCACAAACCAGCCCGATCCACGTTCGCCATATGGTGCTAGTGGTTACCCTGGCGATGCGCCAACGCGCGACCCACGGACTGGCCAGCAGCCCGTGCCGCCGCTGGCACGTCCGCCGCAGGGCCAGGCGTTTCCTCAGCCTCACGGCCAGTCCTTCGGCCAACCCCAAGTTTGGCAGCCAGCGCTCTCCGCTGATCCTTCCACCGGCCGACCAACCGGCGGTCGTGGCGCAGCTCACGCCGGTCACCCATCCCACGCCGGTCACCCATCCCACGCCGGTAACCAGGGTGGCTATGAGCCGGACCTTACACCGGCCTATGCCCCGCCAGTGCCGGTCGGCCAAGCGCTTGAAACGGCTGATGACGATTATGACGATATCGAGGACGATGCGCCGCGGAGGCCGCGCTATTTTCTGATCGCGGCGTCACTGGTTCTGGCCATTACGGCTGGCGGCGGACTTGCCTATGCTTACAAGACACTGTTTGCCACGCCGAAAATCACCGCGAGCACACCGGTTGTCCGTAACGCGCAAACGGCCAACCGTGAAAAGCCGGCCAATCCCGGCGGTACCAAAATCGGCGGGGCTGACAGCAAACTGATGGAGAACCTGTCCGGTTCGTCCGACGGCGGACCACGCACGGTCAGGACACAAACCGTCAGATTGGATGGCTCGGTCGCCGAGACTAGCGGCGCTGGACAACCAGGGCAGCCGGTCACGATGTCGGCGGTCGCGGCGGCGCAATCGAATACAGCTCAGCCAATCCCTGGAATGACGGTCGTTCTTCCACCACGTGCACCGCCAGCGACAACCTCGGCCTTGCCGCAAGCGGCCCAACCGTCGGCTGCCCGTCCGCCAGCGGCCCAACCGCCAGTTGCCCAACCGCTGGCTGCTGCGGCTCCGCCAACAGCATCTCAGGGTGAAGCTTCTCAGGCTCCTGGCTCGAGGCTTCCGGCGGCGCCAAACAAGCCGACCCGACTTGCCGTTGCCCCCGCCCCTGAAGCTGACCCGTATGCTGTCGTCGACACGAAGCCCGTCACCGTCAGGAAAACGGTTGCCGCGCCGTCTGGTGTCGGCGCATCCGCTGTCGGCAGCGGTTTCGTCGCTGTGCTGGCATCGGTCCCGGCCACGGCTGCAAGCCGTGCAGCGGCGCTTCAACAGTTCAACGCCATGCAACAAAAGTACGGCGCGGCACTCGCCGGTAAAGCTCCCGACGTCGTTGAGGCGCAAATTGCCGATAAGGGCATGTATCACCGTCTTGTGGTCGGTCCGCCGGCCTCTCGCGAGGCTGCCGCTGGCGTCTGCACGCAGCTCAAGGCCGCCGGTTATACCGCGTCGTGTTGGGTGACCGCATTCTGACCGCGCTGCTGATGATATGACCGCGACCGCGTTGATCACCGGCCTCAGCGGCACGGGTCTATTGCCGCAGGAGAGCGCGTTCTTCGCCAGAACACGCCCGTGCGGCATCATCCTATTTGCCCGCAATTGCGTCGACCACGACCAGATCCGATCGCTTGTCACTGACGCCCTGAACGCGATCGGCTCGACCAGCGTGCTCGTATTGATCGACCAGGAGGGCGGCCGCGTCCAACGCCTTCGTCCGCCGCTTGGCCGCGCGCTGCCACCAGGGTTCGCCTATGGCCAACTCGCGGACGCCGACCTTGCGCACGCCTGCCGGGTCGCGTTCGATGCCGCTCGGCTCGTCGCCGATGACCTCCGCGCGCTGGGCATAAATACCAACTGCGCTCCGGTCCTCGACCTGCCGGTCGCCGGCTCCCACGATATCATCGGTGATCGCGCCTACGGATCGACGGTCGAGCGCGTCGTCGCCCTCGGGCAGGCCGTGGCTGCTGGCTATATCGCTGGCGGCGTCGTGCCGGTGATCAAGCATATCCCCGGACACGGCCGCGCCACCGCCGACAGCCATCTCGATCTGCCGGTCGTCATGACACCCCACGCAGAGCTATCGGGCACTGATTTCGCCCCGTTTCGGGCGCTCGCAAAGCTGCCAGCCGCCATGACGGCCCACGTCGTCTACGGCGCTATCGACGGTACCGGCCCAGCGACCACATCGGCGCGCGTCATCACGTCGGTCATCCGCGAAGACATTGGTTTCGACGGGCTGCTGATGAGTGACGACCTCAGCATGAAGGCCTTGTCGGGGACAATCCGCGAACGCGCCGAACGCTCGATCGCGGCTGGCTGTGATGTTGTCCTCCATTGCAACGGCGATCTGGCCGAGATGGAAGCCGCCGCCGCTGGCGCACCCGCCTTGACCGGCTTGGCTGCGGCCCGGTTTGCACGAGCGTTTGCAATCACGGGTTCCACGCAGCCGTTCGATCGTGCAGCGGCCGAGGCGAACCTTGCGAGCGTTCTAGCGGTCGCTGGCACCTCTCGTGAATCGGTGTAGGCCAGTCCCCAGCCTCGCAACAGGGTGGACATGACGGCAGACGATCCCGACGTCGGCGGCGAACGCCTCCAAACCAGAGACATCGAGGCCTGGGAAGCTCCCGGCCCGGATGGGGCTGCTTTACCCAGCGAAGCGCTGATCGTCGGCGTTGATGGTTTCGAAGGACCGCTCGATCTCCTGCTAGCGCTTGCCCGGACGCAAAAAGTCGATCTGGCAAAAATCTCGATCACGGCTCTCGTCGATCAGTACCTTCTCTTCATCGAGGACGCTCACCAGCTTCGCCTCGAGCTTGCCGCCGACTATCTGGTGATGGCCGCATGGCTTGCGTTTTTGAAGTCACGCCTCCTGTTGCCGAAGGAAGCCAAACCGACCGGCGAGGCCTCCGCTGAAGACATCGCCCAGCGCCTCGCCTTCCGCCTCATGCGGCTCGACGCCATGCGCCAAGCGGCAGCCAATCTGTTGACCCGCAAGCGGCTCGGCCGCGACGTCTTTTTCCGGGGCACCACCGACAAGGTCCACACGGTGCGCGAGACGCATCACACGGCTGAAATATACGATCTGCTTCGCGCCTATGCGGACCTCCGGCGGCGGACCATCAAGGTCGGGCACGTCGTCAAGGCGCGCCGTGTCTGGTCGATCAAGGATGCCCGTATCCGGCTCGAGCGTATGGTCGGCGAGGGTGCTGGAGCCTGGCTCCAACTCGACCTGTTCATCGCCCACTACCTGCCCGAGGTGCAACGCGAGGCGGCGGCTTCAGCTGCACGCGAGGCCGCCAATCCCGGCAGCATGTCGAGCGCCGCCCCCGACACCCGCACCCTGATCGCAAGCTCGTTTGGTGCGACGCTCGAAATGACGCGGGAAGGGTTGATCGATTTGCAGCAGGAGGCGCCTTTCGCGCCCATCCATATCCGCCGCCGCGAATCAATTGGCCTCACCGCCGTCGAACCGGTGAATTCTGTCGAGGTTTCAAATGGCTCCGCCTAAACTCAAGCTTGTGAGCACAGACGACCGACCCGACGGGACGGACCCATCTGACGCTGGCGGCGCGTTTGTGCCGGGGCCAGCGCGCGCTGGCGTGCCCGAAGCCGCGCTCGCCGCGCTTGAGGCACAAAAAGCAATCCACCAGGCACATGAAGCCGACCGGATGGCCGAAGCCATCTTGTTTGCAGCTGGCGGCCCCGTTGATGCGTCGGCAATCGCCCGGCAACTACCACCGGGAACAGACGTCGGCGCCGTCCTCGTCCGGCTACAACACGCGTATGCCGGACGTGGGATCAACCTCGTAAAAATAGCCGGAAAGTGGGCGTTCCGCACCGCCGAGGACCTGTCCTGGCTGCTCGAGAAGCACACCACCGAGGAGCGTAAGCTTTCGCGCGCCGCCCTCGAGATGCTCGCCATCATCGCCTATCACCAGCCGGTCACCCGCAGCGAAGTCGAAGAAATCCGCGGCGTCATAACGTCTAAAGGTACGCTCGACGTGCTGCTCGAAACCGGTTGGGTCCGACCGAGGGGCCGCCGCCGTGCTCCCGGTCGCCCGGTCACTTACGGAACCACCGAAGCGTTCCTCGCCCATTTCTCTCTCGACGCCATCAAAGATCTGCCGGGCCTCGCCGAACTCAAAGGCGCTGGCCTCCTCGACGGCAACCTGCCACCTGGCTTCAAGGTCCCCGAGCCAACCGACATCGCCGCGTTGATGCCAGATGAATTGCCTCTCGACGCTGCCGATGAAGACGGGGACGCCGACGCGGACGAAGATGAGTTGCCCGATCTGTTCGACGAGGCGGACGAGCCCGACCGGTCCGCCAGCAATAGTGCGATGTCTCCGCGCTTATCGGATCATGGCGGAAGCGAAAGCGGCAGTAGCGATGACAGCGACATCACGTGATCGCTCCCGCAACTTGCGCTTGAGACGGGGTAACGGCGCGTGGCGCACCGCCAGGCCGACACCATCGAACAATCCGCGGAACGATCCATGCTTCGACTTCCGCCATTGAAGAGTATTCAGGCTTTTGAGGCGGTTGCACGCCATTTGAGTGTCAAACTGGCTGCCCACGAGCTAGGGGTGACGCCGACGGCAGTGAGCCACCAACTCCGCCTGTTGGAGGACCATCTCGGGAAAAAGTTACTCGTCCGCTTGCCGCGCGCATTGCGGTTGACCCCGGAGGGGGAGGTTTACGGTCGGCTTGTGCGCGAGGGTTTTGAGCGCCTCGCAGCGGCATCACTTGCCATGCGGGTAGACGGGCTCGAAGGGGTCATAACGATTACCACGACGACCTCCTTCGCTGGGAGTTGGCTTGGGCCACGGCTGCCAAGACTAACTGACCGGTATCCCAAATTGAGCGTGCGCATGAGGTGCACCGATGCGGTGATGGATTTCATCAGCGACGGCATTGATGTGGCCATCCGCTACAGTCATGGACATTATCAGGACCTGCATGTTGCCTGGGTTCTCGACGACTATGTTGCCCCGGTCTGCGCATCTATTCTTGCGGTCGACCCATCGGACCCGTCATCGCTGCTCAACTGGCCGTTGATTGGCTACGAATGGCTCGGCTACACGGCTAGCGATCCCAATTGGAGTGAATGGATGAGAGAATCAGGCTTGGCCGCAGGCAAGGCCACAACCCTCGCCACATACAGCGACGAGCATGTATGCCTTCAGGCCGCAATAGACGGGCATGGCGTCGCACTCGTAAGCATGATAACGGCAGCCCGCGATATCGAGGCAGGCCGACTGATTGTGCCATTCAGCTCTCGGCTCAAGGCAAAGAGTTACTTCCTGGTCTGTCCGCGACTGTCGGCCGAAACCGCGAAGGTGCGGGCGTTTCAGGAATGGCTACTTGACGAGGCTGATGAGTTTCGCGAGAGCGCCAGCGTCGGGCACCTCATCGCGCCACTGACGCCATAGTCAACGTAGCAAATCAGTCTGAAACTGGCGGATCACGCCGATGTCAACTCCCGTCAACGCGCTGAATCCAGCTCATGAGTTCCTTCAATTGATCTCATTTGTGCGGCGTCACATCTCGACCCACTTTCGGAAGGTGCAGGACGCTCATGCACTCAAACGAAGTGGAGGTGCCCATGGTACGTGATCGATTGCTGTCCGCTGCTGTAGTCGCTGCTTTGATGTGTTCGCCTTCTATTCCAACCGTTGCCGCCGGGCTCAAGTTCCATACCGACACGACTCGCGCATTGGTAGTCGAGGCCCCTGGGCTTTACCCGGAGGGAATCGAATACAATCCGGCGACCGGTGAATTCCTTCTTGGCTCTATTCGCAAAGGCAAAGTCGTTGCGGTAGCGCCGGACGGGTCAGTCCGAACACTCGTCGAAGACGCCCGGTTGCGCTCAGTGGTCGGAATCCGCATTGACCGGCAGCGCGGGCGCCTGATCGTTACGAACTCGGACTATGGGGTCGCCGAGCGCAGCGTCGAAGCGGATAAATTCGCGATCGCTGCTATCGGCATCTACGACCTCGCCAGCGGCAAGCCGATCCACTATGTCGACCTGTCGAACCTGCGCGCTGGCGAAAAGCGATTCGTCAACGACGTTGCTGTTGATTCCGATGGAAGCGCCTACGTCACCGATAGTCTTGCTGCTACAATCTACAAAGTAACGCCGGATGGTCAGTCAAGCGTTTTTCTCGCCCACGAAAGGTTTCGAGGTCAGGGCTTCAACTTGAACGGCATCCAAGTACATCCTGATGGGTTTTTGTTGGTTGCCAAGAAGAGCGATGGCGCGTTGTTCAAGATCCCCTTAGCTCATCCGGATAGCTTCAGCGAAGTGAGCCTGCCCCAGCCCGTGGTCGGAACTGACGGTCTCGTGCTCGCCAGCGGAAGTGAACTCGTCGCCATCGCCAATGTGGCTGGAAATGCGGCGCCGAACACAGCATATCGTCTCGTAAGTTCCGATGGCTGGGCGAGTGCACGGATCGAAGGCGAGATCGCTACCGGCGACGTGTATGCCACCACCGGAACTATCAAATCCGGAAAGCTGTATGTGAGCAATGGCTGGCTGCACACCCTACCGGCAACGCTCAAAGATAAGTCGCAGCATTGCTCTACGTTCCGCATCGTTGAACTCGGTGTCCTGTAGGAGCGTGTGGCAGAAATCACTCTCCAGCGCGGGCGGATATAGGCACTAATAGATTAAGCGTGTTGGGCTCAAGCGAGCCTTCGGCCCAGCATGCGACCGGTCCGCCAGCAATAGCTCGATGTCTCCGCGCTTACCGGATCACGGCGGAAGCGAAGGCGGCAGTAGCGATGACAGCGACATCACGTGATCGCTCCCGCAACTTGCGCTTCAGACGGGGGATGCTGACTGAAGCTACTTTCCGCACCGTTCGTAAAGCGTGGCAACCCCGTCTTCGAACGCGATGCCTTCCGGCGAGGCTGGCTCGTAATCAAACCCTTGCTCGAACGTCGGCCCCAGCGCCGTAATCAGCGCTCCCACCTGCTCGGCACGGCCATCGCCCTCGGCAAACGCGCCCTTGCCCAGTTCGGTCATCAGCGCGCAAAACGAGTCGAGCTTGGCCGGATCGGCCTCGATCGCAGCGAGGACGACCTTGACCGCTTCGACCGGGCCGTCAGCGGCAATGGCCGGTGATACCATCGACTTGCCCAAATGAGGGATTGCACCGGAGAGGCTTACAAGACCGGCGAGGACCAAAGCGCGCGTCACCGCTCGGTCAGTTCCCACAAAGACCATCGAGTTTCTGGAACAGCGCGACGAGCGCTGCACCATCAGGCGACGCGTCGTCGAGCTCATAGTGCAAATCGAGAGCTGCACCAAACGCCTCGCCGAAAGCGCGGACCGTTTCGTCGAACATGTCGGCGACGGCTTCCATCTGGTCGGGCGGCGCGGCCAACAGTGCCTTGGAGGACGCGCAATAGGCTTTCAGCTTCGCTGGGTCCGTCTCGATTTGTGCGAGGGTTTTCAGCGCCTCTGCACCCGCCGTAGCATTCGCCATCAGCGGCGCTGGCATAAGCGCCAACCCCGCGGCCAGACATAGCCAGTAGCCAATGCGCATCGCGGTCTCCACGCCAACGCTGAAGCGGTTTTACCCAGCCGAGATCATCACGAGGAACGGCATCGCCGGGTGATCGTCGTCGGTTATCAATCCGCCCATCGCCGTGACCACGCCGTGGGCTTTGTTCTTGCTAGCCCCGTTCAGTTCCCAGTCGACGTTATGCTTGAGAACTTCTTTTTCGACATGCTGAAAAAAGACGCCGACGATTTCATCGGCTGTCTTCTTCATGAGGTCGGCATCGGCCTCAAACGTGTAGTGCCCTTCACCGGCACCGTCGCCTGACATCATTCGTGCGTTGTAGGTCGCCATGGTCGCCTGCGGTTTAACTTGGCTGGGAACCGAGCCATAGCTGTGCCAGACCGACATGACCATGGCGTAACGGCCACAGGCTATTTTGAACTGTGGTCTCTGGCAAAAAACTGCACTTGGAAGCTGAGTTCCATCATCGCCAACGCTGCTGAGATCGCAGTCAAAAGACTATCAGAGCGTCCACCATGAAGCAGTGGACTTCGAGGAACTTGGCCGCCACAGCAGCGAGGCTCGAAGTAGCCGATCCGGCGCGATTGACTGGCGGCCGGGGCCTTCGTGAAGCTTTGCAAACTCGGCATCGAGCAAGGCGAGCAGTCCTCGACGCTCGCCTTAATCACACGCAGCGGATGCTACACTGGCACGCGCTGCTCCAGGTCGACGTAGGAGAACGACGACCCCGACCTCGCATCCGATCCGCGCATGAAGAACTCCCCCGACCTTCAGCAAGCACGGGATCACATTCGCTGAAGTCTACCAGCAACCGCGAATTTCAGCACGCAAGGTTGAGGGGCCATAAGGGGAGATAAGGGCGATTGCAGGCATGATCATGCCAGGCTAGGTCTGTCGGCTAGTTTGCGCGGGAAGTTGGTTTCAGGCCGAACTCAAACTGTGCATGCGAAACCAGTGCTATTTGGTCTTATCATGGGCTCCGACGCGGTCAGTACAGCCCAATTCAACGAAATGACCGGCAATGACAAAGGTCGCGTCCTGTTCGTGGTCACATCTTTGATGGTTGGGGGGACTGAATCCCAGCTCGTACACCTTGCGACTGGTCTGGCCTCCCGAGGCTGGAATGTTCGGGTGTTTGCCTTGGATCGAAGTGGACCGTTGATCAAAATCTTGGAGGAAGCTGGGATCGTCATCGTTGATGGCGGCTTTTCACGGTCGTCGTCTTCGTGGTTAGGCAAAGCATTTTGTGTGGTGCGCGCACAGGCGAGGCTTCATCGCGAGATCGCCATGTGGCGACCCAATGTTATGCACGGTTTCTTGCCGTTACCGAACTTCATGACTGCCTTAGCCGGGCGGCTATCGCGGGTGTGCCTTGTCCTGACATCCAAGCGAGGGCTTGGCACGCATCAAGATAGGCATCCGTCGGTTCGGTGGATCGACCGAGTTGCTAACCGGTTGTCGCATGTCGTCACGGCTAACTCTGTCGCGGTTGCAAAAGACGTCGAACGCCGCGACGGTTATAAAGCGGCACGCGTCCGCGTCATCCCGAACGGCGTCGATTTTGCCCGGTTTGACGCTACCAATTTGAGCCGAACCGCGACTCGGCGGACTTTGGAATTAGACAACGGCGAACTCGCAATAATCTTCGTAGCAAATCTCATCCCCTACAAGGGGCACGCCGAACTCATTGAAGCATTCGCGATCGTGGTGTCTAAGTTTCCGCACGTAAAGCTTTTCCTGGTTGGCGAGGATAGGGGCATCAAAGCATCCTTGATCAAGCAGGCGCAGGAGCTTGGCGTTGCGGATCGTATCGTCATGCTCGGCCGTCGTAGCGACGTGCCTGAATTGCTGCTGGCGATGGACATTGGCGTCATGGCTTCGCACGAGGAAGGTTTCTCCAATGCTGTGTTGGAAAAGCTCGCAGCGGGGTTGCCGGTGGTCGCGACCGACGTTGGCGGCAATGGCGAGGCGCTCGCTGATATGCCGGATTGCCGACTTGTACGCGCCCGGCATTCGGCCGATCTGGCAGAGGGCATCGCCGCCACGTTGGCCAGCGTTGCAGATGCTGTTCTGCGGCGCGACGTTCGGCAGCGTCTGGTTCGGGAGCGTTATTCGTTGGACAGCATGGTAGGCGCCTACGAAACGATTTATCAGACTGGCGGCGTAAATAGCCGACGGCAAGACCACAGCAAAGGATAGCGTTTAGTGTGTGGGATCGCTGGTTTCTGGGGGCCAACCTCGAATGCCGACGGGCATTCGGCCCTCGTCCGCCGCATGAGCAATCGAATAGCGCATCGTGGCCCCGACGGTGACGGCGTCTGGACCGATCCTGACGCCGAGATCGCGCTGGCCCATCGACGGCTATCCATCGTCGATCTGTCGCCTGCAGGGGCTCAACCAATGGTGTCCGCCTGCGGACGATACGTGATCTCATTCAACGGGGAAATTTACAATCACGTTGACCTCCGCAGCAGTCTTGGTCGCGATCAAGTTTGGCGGGGTCATTCCGACACCGAAGTGCTTTTGGCGGCGATTGCGCGCTGGGGAGTCAGGCGAGCATTGGAGCAATCCGTCGGGATGTTTGCGTTCGCCGTTTGGGATCGCAAGTTGCGCACGTTGGCGCTCGCTCGCGATCGGCTCGGCGAAAAACCACTCTACTTCGGCTACCTGCAGCAAACTTTTGTATTCGCTTCCGAACTTTCGGCGTTTACTGCTCATCCGGAATGGCGAGGTGGAGTCAACCGAGACAGTCTCGCACTATTGATGCGGCACAATTATATCCCAGCGCCGCACTCAATCTACGAGGGCATCTCAAAACTGGGGCCTGGGCAGATACTGACCCTCACGAAGCCGTCGGACCAGCCTCATTTCGAATCCTATTGGTCAGCCTCAGCAGTCGCTCAAGCAGGCTCAGTTTCGCCGTTTACAGGCACTCCGGACCAAGCTGTCGAACGCCTTGAAGGTCTGTTGCGCCAATCATTGCAAGGCCAAATGATGGCCGATGTTCCGCTTGGCGCGTTCCTGTCTGGGGGCGTCGACTCATCAACGGTCGTCGCATTAATGCAGTCCATGAGTTCATGTCCTGTGAAAACGTTTACGATCGGGTTTGAACAGAAGGACTTCAACGAAGCCGAGCAGGCAAAAGCAATAGCTCGTCACCTTGGCACCGCCCATAGCGAGCTCTACGTTTCCGAGCAGGAAGCGCGCGACGTCATACCTCAACTTCCGCGCTACTACTCAGAACCGTTCGCGGACGCATCTCAGATACCGACTTATCTCGTTTCGAGGTTGGCAAAGCAGCATGTAACCGTGTCGCTTTCCGGTGACGGTGGCGATGAATTATTCGCAGGCTATTCGCGCTATGCCTTGGCTCAGACCCTGTGGAACCGACTGAAGCCACTGCCGAGATGGGTTCGGCGAGCAGTTCAAGCTTTGGCGACGACGCCTTCACCAGCGGTTTACGATGCTGTTTTCGGAGCCATGCCGTATCGTTTGGGAACACGGCCGGGTGACCGAATTCACAAAGCTGCTGGCCTGCTGCCCTCTGCTAGTCTTGTTGAACTATACGCGGGCATGGTCTCAGTTTGGGGTCACCCGACTCCGGTCATCGGAGCAGGGAGCGCACCGACCGTGCTCACAGGTAGACAGCGCGAACTCGTGCTGAGCAGCGACGTTCAGCGCCTCATGTATCTTGATCTCGTGAGCTACTTGCCGGGCGATATTCTCGCAAAGGTCGATCGTGCCTCAATGGCCGTTAGCCTCGAGTCCCGCGTTCCCCTTCTCGATCATCGCGTCGTGGAGTTCGCCCTTTCGCTTCCGTCATCCTACCTAAACCGTGAGGGGGAGACGAAATGGCCGCTTCGCCAAGTTCTCTACAAGTATGTACCCCAGCAATTGATTGAACGGCCGAAGATGGGGTTCGGTGTGCCAATCGACGGCTGGCTGCGTGGAACGTTACGCGACTGGGCGGAAGATCTTTTGGCAGAGGCTCGCCTGAAGCGAGAAGGCTATCTCGACCCCGCGCCGATCCGTCGCGTGTGGGCAGAGCATCTCTCGGGCCGCCGAAATATGCAGTATCATTTGTGGCCGGTGCTGATGTTTCAAGAGTGGCTAAGTCAGCAAGGAAGGAGCGATTTTGATTAACCAGGTAACAGTGGCTTGACCATCAAAACTAGCGGCCTTCACCAGCCTTCCGAAATGTATCGTCGCTTGTGCCACGTTGTGAGGTGGGTCGATACCGTCAAATCTGATAACACTCCGCAGATGACGCTTATCGCTTCATAATTCCTGGATTCATGCTATCGGGCCACGAGTTGTGCGCGGCTGAATTACTCGCTTTCGCCGAGAAGCCAGCGGGAGAATCAGCGCTAAATTGAGGGGCCATACATCGTGACATGGGAATTGGGCGGCACACGGCTTTTGGTCACAGGCGGAGCCGGTTTTATCGGGTCGCACCTTTGCGAACGGCTGGTTGGAGAAGGCGCTGAGGTGCTGTGCGCGGACAACTACTTTACCGGACGTCGGGCTAATATCGCTCATCTTCTAGCCAACCCGATGTTTGAGACCATGCGCCACGACATCACCATCCCGCTCTACGTCGAAGTGGACGGGATCTTCAATCTTGCCTGCCCGGCGTCACCGGTGCACTATCAGCATGATCCGGTGCAGACGACGAAAGTCAGCGTGCACGGCGCGATCAACATGTTGGGTCTGGCAAAGCGGCTCCGGGCTCGCATCCTCCAGGCCTCGACCAGCGAGGTCTATGGCGATCCCAGCGTGCATCCCCAACCAGAGGAGTACTGGGGCAACGTCAATCCGATCGGTCCGCGCGCCTGTTACGACGAGGGAAAGCGCTGTGCTGAGACACTGTTCTTCGATTATCGCCGACAGCACAACCTGCCGATCAAAGTCGCTCGAATCTTCAATACATATGGGCCACGGATGCAGCCAAACGACGGCCGCGTGGTTTCCAATTTCATCGTGCAGGCCCTTCAGAACAAGCCACTAACATTGTATGGCGACGGAGGACAGACGCGCTCGTTCTGTTACGTCGACGACCTCGTGAATGGTATCATCCGCCTCATGCAGACGCCCGAGAATGTGACCGGGCCAATAAATATCGGCAACCCCTGTGAATTCACAATCATGCAGCTGGCCGAGCGTGTCATCGCTTTGACGAACTCACGATCAAGCATAGAGTTTCGACCGCTGCCGCACGACGATCCTCGCCAACGCCAGCCAGACATCACGAAGGCTACGGCCGTGCTCGGATGGCGACCGACCGTCGACCTGGACGACGGCCTGAAGGAGACAATAGCCTACTTTCGAAAGCGCCTTTCGTCGTGAAGGCCGTGCAGTGACGGAGCAGCCTAGCCATGCACATTTCACGAACATTGCACGTTGTGCAAGTCGGATGGGATACGGCCCTGCTGCAGACAGACGCTCCATCCGACTCAGCTCAACGCCAACAACTCTACGCGCAACTGCTGGAGGCGCGGCGGCCCGGCAGCCGCATGACGATTGTCGTGCTCGGCGCTCCCAGCGGCTCAACGTCGAAGCAGTTGGGCCCGATCGCCATCGAGCCGATAGCAGGACGCTGGAGGGGGCCTGCAGGCCTTTTCAGCGTCTTAAAACGCCTACATGCAAAGCATCCTATATCAGTCATCACGCCGCAGTCGCCGCTAGAAGAGGGATGGGCATCGCTAGCGTTCGCGCGGGGGCGGATCCCGGTCGTTGTGCAGGTGCATTTTGACTTTCTGTCCGATTTAGCACTGCCGGGCGGGTCCCAGTTGCGCCAAGCACTCGGCAGGGCACGGCGATGCTTGGCATTGCGTCTCTTGCCGCGCTTCGCGGCGGTACGCACCGTTGCCTCCGATATGGCTTGTCAGTTGCTGGAGCGGGGTGCACGGTCGGCAAAAAGTATCGCTGTGCCGATCATGGATCTCGACGAACTGCTGGCGTTACGTCTCGAACAGATACGGCCAGGCGTCCTGTTCGTTGGCCGGTTGGCACCGGAGAAGAACCTCAATCTGTGGCTAGCCGTGGCGCTTCGCGTCGCTGCAGCGAGATCAGATGTGCATTTTGACATCGTCGGCGACGGGCCGCAAAAGCC
The DNA here is from genome assembly GCA_034408685.1 of Hyphomicrobium aestuarii. Classification (GTDB taxonomy): domain Bacteria; phylum Pseudomonadota; class Alphaproteobacteria; order Rhizobiales; family Hyphomicrobiaceae; genus JANXVY01. The sequence goes on from JAWXCP010000193.1 coordinate 16,158, forward strand.
GTCACTTGAAGCGCAAGTACGCCATCTCGGGCTCTCGGACCGGGTGATATTTCACGGCGCCAGGCCTCGCACGGCCCTAGCGAATGACTATGCTGAGGCCTCGGTGCTGTTGCTGACTTCAGATCATGAAGGCTTCGGCCGCGTCCTTGTCGAGGCCATGGCTGCTGGTGTTGCGGTCGTGTCGACGCGCACGGCGGGCGCGCGCGAGGTGTTGGACGACGGCGCAGTCGGCGTGCTGGCCCCGATCGGCGATGCGGACGCTTTGGCCGCCGGCGTGGTGCGGCTGTTGGCCGACGTGCCCTATCGTGCTGCCCTTGTAGATGCGGGGCGCCGCCGCGTGGCGAAGCGATATCGGCCTGAGACGCTTGCCGCCCAGTGGGTCGATATGCTTATCGAGGTTGCCGAACAGGGCAACGCCCGTCCGTTAAAGTGAGCAGCCGAGGCAATGTGTCCCGCATCCTGATCGCAACCAACATCTTTCCGCCGCTGATCGGCGGGCCAGCAACCTTCGCCGACCGGCTGGGGCATGTATTGGCAGCGCGCGGTCAAGTGGTGACGGTCGTTTGCTCCTCGACCGACGCCACCGATCCAGCCGACAGGAGGCGGCCATTCCGTGTGATCAGGGTTGCTACGGGTAACCGCTATGCTTACGAGTTCCAAGTGCGCTCAGTACTGGCGCGCGAGTTCCTCACGCACAAGAGGATCCTGGTCGCAGGCCTCGAAACGTATGTGCATGACGCGATACGCCTCGTGCCACGCCGATACATCCTGCGCGTGCCCGGCGATACCGTGTGGGAAAGCGCCCGAAACTATGGCGTAACGACTGCTGGCTTCGATGCCTTCCAAGCCGCTGTCGAACCGCCACCAGCCGTTCGTAGAATAGCGGACCAACGTCACCGGTATCTCGCGCTCGCAAAAACGGTCGTGACGCCGTCGAACTATCTGCAGGGCGTCGTCCGTCGTTGGCCGGGGGTTCCGCTGGACCTGCGCACGATCCACAACGGTGTCGATCTGGCAGAGTACCTTGAGCGAGCGGCAGAACGACGTTCGGGCCGCCCCCTCAGAATTTTGTTCGTTGGCCGACTAACCAACTGGAAAGGTGTGGAGACGTTGCTGCTGGCGGGACGCAACCTCGCCGACTGCGAGATCGCAATTGTCGGTGACGGTCCGGAACTGCCGATGCTCGAGACGCTGCACGCCCAGCTCGTTTGCCCGGCAAGTATAAGGTTTATTGGACGGCAACGAGAGGCACAGGTTCGGGAGCACATGCTCGCGTCCGACGTTCTCGTGCTGCCCTCGAACTATGAGGGTCTGTCGCATACGTTGCTCGAGGCGTGCGCTGCCGGGCTAGTACCGGTCGTGTCGGGCATCGGCGGCAATCTCGAGGTAGTGACCGACGGTGTCGACGGCCTCGTGGTGCCCTACGGCGATCCGGACGCCCTCGGCGCGGCACTCGCCCGTCTGATCGCGGACGAAGATTTGCGACTCAGGCTCGCACAAAACGCGCGCGCGCGCGCAGCATCCTTTCCATTTTCTGCCACGGTCGATGCTTACGCCCGATTGATCGAGGAGCAGGCGTCTTGACCCGACCACAGCCGCTGGCTGTTACACACGTTTCGCCGTTTGGCGATTACGATGGGCAGATTGTGTTCTCTGGTGCCGAAAACCACCTGTTTGCGTTGATGACCGGCCAGCGCGAAGCGCGCCTCGACGTTGAACTGCTAATGTTGGTCGTCCACGACGGGCCGCGACTGCGCGCGAAGGCCTTGGAACTCGAAGCATCTGGCATCCGCGTGACCCGGCTCGTATATGACCGCAGTCTCGTGCCAGCTATCGGGCGCGCCGCGTGGGTGGCGCAGTTGCCGCGCCTCGTCGGCCTGATGCGCCAACGCCAGCATCGTATCATCCACACGCATCAGCCGCACGCCTCCCAACTTGGTCGCGTCGCTGCGAGGCTCGCCGGCTGCCGGACCATCATCGACAGCGTGCATAACGACGAGCCCTATTTCGCGCGCAGCGATTGGAAGCTGCGGCTCAAGGCCCTGCAGCGTGTCACCGGCGCCACGATTGCTATCACAGAGCGGGTCAAATCGCATCTTGCGGGCACCGTAGGGCTCGATCCCGATGGCATCACTGTCATCCCCTACGGCGTCGAGCTGCCGATCAGCATCGATCGGGCTGGTGCGCGGCGTGAGCTTGGGTTGGCCGAGGATGCCTTTGTCGTCGGATTCGTTGGCCGCCTCGTGCCGCAGAAGGATCTCGGAACGCTGATCGATGCCATGGCCGGGCTGCCCGATGCGCATCTGTGCCTGGTCGGCAACGGTGACGAGGAGACGGCATTGCGGGCTCACTGCGCGCGAGCCGGATTGGTGCACGTGCACTTCGCAGGAGCCCGGCCGAATGGGGCCGACCTTATGGCGGCGTTTGACGTATTCGCGCTGTCGTCGAAGTGGGAGGGGCTGGGTCTCGTCCTGTTGGAGGCCATGTCACGCGGTGTGCCGATCGTTGCCACTCGCGGCGGCGCCATTCCGGAGGTTCTCTCCGGCGGAGAGCTGGGGCTGTTGTCGGATGTCGGAGACGCTGATGGTTTCGGAAGCAATCTGCGGCACCTCAGGCAGGACGCCGACCTGCGTGCCGGTTTGATCAAGCGTGGGTACGAGGCGATCCGCCAGCGCTACAGCGTTGCAGCGATGGTCAGCGCCACAACGGCAGTTTATGAGAGTGTGAGTTTGAAGAACGCATCAACTTAACGAATAATTTTCTAGGAACCGTGTTTTTGCTGCAGCCCGAATAGCTGACGGGGTTGCAAGAGCAGCACTTACACGTCGACCTCGAAGTCGGATTTCGTTCGAGGCCATACGTCATTGCATACAGGAAATTGACACCGTGAAGTTATCCCAGGCCAATCTTTGGAGGCAGATGCCGAACTTGAGAATCGGCGCGTGTGTACCTCTTCTTGTCATTCTTTTGACAAGCTTACCGTGGCCGCAGAGATCGACACTGGCTGCGGTCACGGGATTGTTCATTCTTGCCAGAGCATCGGTGCGCATGCCGACGCTCCGTCAGCCCACTGACACGCTGCGTGGGCGACCGCTGGTTACCGTGGCTTCGCGGAGAGGACGCCATTTCAAGACCGACTCACCCAGGGGATGTCCAGCAAGTGAGCGTTCTCTAAGCGGCAGCACATCGAAACTCGGCCAGCGGCCCGTCGCCAGAGCTTCGCGATACTCCGGTACGAGCCCGGCTGCTGCCATCGCTGCCTGAGCGGCCATGTAGTCATAGTGAAGCGCGCGATGTTCGACCTCGATGCTGCCGTCCGGGAGAGGCGACAGCACCGAATACCAAATGCGGGGTGTTCCGTCGTTGGCTGGCATCCCGACGACGCCGGCGTTGTGCCAGAGCTTGTCGTCCAGCACTTGGCTGAACGGGATCCCGCTATGACCGGCGATGATGCCGTCGTAAGTGATATCTGCGAGATCGGCCCGCTTGCGAGCGTCTGGCGTCCCATGGAACACGAATTCGTTGACCGTCGACAGGGTGCCGTGGATGGCAAGAAGGCGCGCGCTGCCCACCGGGACCACGCACGTTTGCGGTAGACCACCGAGATAAGCGCGCTCGTCCGCACCGAGGTGGCGCGATGCATACTCGTACCAACTGCGCGACAGCCGGTCGCACATGCCGTCCGGTGGATAGCCGCACCCGCAATCGTCGGCACCTGCTGCCAATTGCTCATCGCAGTTGCCGCGAATGACCAAGATGCCAGCATCGCGGATCAGTCGGACGGTCTCGACCGGCGTGCCGCAGTAGGCCACAAGATCGCCCGTGCATAGGATGCGGTGTGGCGGAATGTTGCGACGGCGCGCCTCGTCGAGAACCGCGCGGGTGGCTTCCAGGTTGCTGTAAGGCCCGCCGAAGACGAGAAGCGGCAATGAGGCAGGCTGAACGGCGGCATCCGTGGTCACAACTTGCATTCTGTCTCCCCTAATGCCGCCGAACTCAGGAACAACATGTTTTACGATCAGCTGACCATTTTGTTACGGCTGGTCCGTAACGCCACGTACGCTCAGATCGTACGTCGTGAGCAAGTTTTTAACGAACACGCTCGACGAGACCATGCTCACAGCAAAGGATTGCGATATGACCACAGCCTCTCCCCCGCCATCGCGCCGCACCGCCTGCATGACCTTGTTCGCAAGCATGACAGTTCTGCTGTCAGCTACCTTTGCCGAGGCGGCTGAAAAACTGCGGTTCGCTGTCGGGCCATTTCAGCCGACGGCGACCGATACCCGCAACGCCTACGAGCCATTCTTCAAATATCTCGCCGGAAAGCTTGGCCGGGACTACGAACTCGTGATCACCACCGATTGGGCCGGCATCGCAGTGGCGCTTGCCAACAAGCAGGTCGATGTCGCTTGGATGGGGCCGTGGGGCTATGTGCTGGCCAACAGCGAGGGCGGGTCGCAAGCCATTGCGACGGTCAAGTACAACGGCAAACCGACCTATCATTCGATCATCGTCGCGCGAGCAAACGCAAAAATCGACAAATGGCCAGACGACGCCAAGGGGCTTCGCATATCCTTCGCCGACGCTGGATCGACCTCAGGCTGGCTGATCCCAACCCACTGGTTTAAAACGCAGAATATCGACCCCAAGACATACTTCCAGTACCGCGATGGCGCGTCGCATGCCGCTCAAGTTCTGTCGGTCGTCAACGAACAGACGGACCTTGCAACGGATTTCGATCGCAATCTCAACGTCATCATCGACCGGGGCACGATCAAGCCCGACCAAGTCAAGGTCGTATGGAAGTCCGACCCTCTGCCCAACGATCCGCTCGTCGCGCGCGAGGGTCTTGACCCGCAAATGGTCAAAATCATCCAAGACGCCGTCACGGCCATGACCGAAGAGCAGGCGTTGACGCTCATGCCGAAGAACTACACCGGTTGGGTGCCAGCGACGCACGCCAGCTACAAGCTGATCGAAGACGCTGGCGTCGCCGTCGGGCGGTTGAAGCCGAAGACGGCCGCCAAGTAGCGATGGAACTCACCCGAGGCCGAGGATCGATCACAGCTCCGGGCAATGGCCACACATGGCTATCGCGCGTCGGGCTTGTCGCGGGGATTGCCCTCGCGGCAGCGCTCTACGCGTTGTGTCTGCACGTTGCACAAGTTGATTTCGGCAAGCTGTGGGCGGGCCTCCCGCGATTGGCGAACTGGGCCGCGCGCGCGTGGCCGCCCGACGTCTTCGAACTGTCGACGCTCGCCTATCGCGCGGCCGAAACCGTTGCGATGGGAACCGTCGGTACGACATTCGGCGCGCTGCTGGCCGTTCCCGTCTGTCTTCTTGCAGCGCGCAATATTACCCCGTCGCCCTGGCTCAACGTTCCAGCGCGCGCCGTTTTGAACGTCTTGCGCGGCATCGACAGCTTCGTGTTCGCGTTGTTCTTCGTGGCCGCAGTCGGGCTCGGTCCGTTCGCTGGCGTACTCGGTGTCGCTTTGCACGCCGCCGGTACGATCGCAAAGCTCTGGTCCGAAGCGATCGAGACCGCAGAACCGGGTCCCATCGAAGCGGTGTCTGTGACCGGCGCAGCCAAGCTCAAGGTCGTTCGCTACGCGCTGATCCCCGACGTGCTTCCAAGCCTATCGTCGACACTCTTGTACATGTGGGAGTGGAGCATTCGCGCGTCGACCATTCTCGGCGTGGTCGGTGCAGGTGGTATCGGCCAGGAATTGAAAAACAGCATCGATTTGCTCGCGTTCGACAAGGCCCTCACCATTTTGCTGCTGATCCTCGCCATGGTGAGCGTGATCGACGGGATCAGCGCGGCGATCCGCCGGAGATTGGTGTGACGATACGGCTCGAAGCGACAAACCTCACAAAAACGCTCGGCGACCGCCGCGTCCTCGACGGAGCAAGCCTCGACCTGGCGCGCGGGGAATTGGTTGCCGTGCTCGGTCCGAGCGGGGCTGGCAAAACGACGTTGTTTCGTTGCTTGGCCGGGCTGACGACGCTCGACGGCGGCACGGTCACACTCGACGGCTCCATTCTTTTCAAGCCCGGCCAGCGCAGTGGCCCAGACCGTCACGGCCGGATCGGCGTGGTGTTCCAACAGTTCAATCTGATCCGGCGCCTCACCGCGCTCGACAATGTGCTGGCGGCAAAGCTTGCCTCGACGTCGACGTGGCGCGTGCTGACGCGGACATTCGTGGCTGCCGACCGTGAACAGGCTATGGCCGCACTCGCCGCCGTCGGGCTCGAAGGCCATGAGGATCAGCGCGCGGCAACGTTATCTGGAGGCCAGCAGCAGCGCGTCGCGATTGCCAGGGCGTTGGCACAGAACAGCTCCGTGTTGCTGGCCGATGAGCCAGTTGCCAGTCTCGATCCTGAAACGGCCAACGGCATCATGCAGTTGCTGCGTCGCCTTGCCGATGAAACCGGCCTTGCCGTGCTGTGCACTTTGCACCAACCCGAACTCGCCGCGCGCTACGCCGATCGCGTTTTGGTGATGGCGAATGGACGGCTGACCGCCGCAGAGCCAACCCCGGCACACCGGGCTGCGCTCATCGCCTGATCCCGCCGTCGGGGGAAAGGCGATGGGACGAAGACGGAATTGTGCCATCTCAACCGAGCGCACCTCATTCAATGCAGCCGCGTCCTATTCGGTTCGGGCGATGCGATTGGCGCGGCCGACTTCAACTGTTGCCACGAATTCGTCGCGCACGCGGACGAAGAACTCCCGTGGCAGATACCCGTAAGCCATGTTGCCGCCGGTGTCGTTCGGCACCGGGCGCAAATCGGGTCCGGGCCACACGAACTCGTTCCACTCCGCCAGAACGATCCACGATCGATCGGAATCGAGGCCGATGGCACGCCTGACTGTCATGGGAATCTCGATGGCAGCAGTCCCTTTTTGCGGAGCGCTATGGGTGATGGGCAGCACCAGAGCCCGCAGCTGACCGTCCGCGTTGGTGGTGATCATTGCAATGATCGCAGCTGGCCGGTCCTTGGTGCCTTCTTCTCGCCCGGCTAGATACTCGCTGTTCCAAAGATAGCTATAACGGATGACGAGGCCTGGTGCCGGAGTTGGTATTGGCATCAGTCAGCTTACTTCGATACGTCGTCGTTGCCGATTGCTGGGGCTTCTGCGGTACGCACCGCGTTCAGCCATTGATCGGGCAAATCAGCAGCCAATCCGACTTTGCGGTCGCGGCGCAGCAGGCGCACGTATTCATCATATGACAACAACACGAGATGGTTCCGCCCCTGTTTTGTAATGGTCACCGCCTCGCGCAGTGCCGTGTCACTGACGGCCCCCAGAGTACGCTGAAATTCGCTAGCCGAAACCGTGATCATGTCGGGCCTCCTCAATATAAGGGTAATTTATACATGAAATATGCGATCCATGCAAACTTGCCCTAGCCGGTGCATCCAGGGTGCCGACGCAAATTCCGGTCCCTATTGGCCCAGCCCGTCTTCGTTCCCCTGCTGTGACTTCGCCCGGGGCCGCGCCCCGGCCATGACCGCGACAACAATCTGATCCGTCGTTGATTTGTTGCGACTTCCCCCGGCCAAGTCGAAGCCGCATCCGTGCGCCTGATCCTGCTCGACCACCACGCGCCCGGCCGTTATGGTCCGCCGCCATGACCACACCAGACGATACCGCAGCAATGCCCGCCCCGCCGAGTGCGTCCGATGCGGAACGCTCGAACCGAACGTCGACCGTGCCGGCGGGCGAGCCCGTTCCGGTCGAAAAGGGCAGCCATGCCTACCTGATCGACGGGTCGGGCTACATCTTCCGCGCGTTCCATGCGCTGCCACCACTCACGCGGCCATCTGACGGGTTGCCGGTCGGCGCGGTGCACGGCTTTTGCCAGATGCTGTGGAAACTCGTCGGCGACAGCAAACTTGCCGATAAGCCGACCCACATCGCGGTCGTGTTCGATGCTGGCCGCGAGACGTTCCGCAACAAGATCTACGACAAGTACAAAGCCCAGCGCCCGCCGCCGCCTGAAGAACTCGTGCCGCAATTCGGGTTGATCCGCGACGCGACGGCGGCGTTCAATATTGCCAGCCTGGAGCAGGACGGGTATGAGGCCGACGACCTGATCGCGACGTACGCGCGCTTGATCCGCGAGGCTGGCGGCGACGTGACGATCGTCTCGTCCGACAAGGATCTGATGCAGCTCGTCCGCCCCGGCGTCGTCATGTTCGACGGCATGAAAGCCAAGCGCATCGGCCGCGACGAAGTCATCGAAAAGTTCGGCGTACCGCCCGACAAGGTTGTCGACGTGCAGTCGCTGGCCGGTGACAGCGTCGATAACGTGCCGGGCGTTCCTGGCATCGGAATCAAAACCGCGGCCGAATTGATCCTCGCCTACGGCGATCTCGACACGCTGCTGTCGAGCGCATCTCAAATCAAGCAGCCCAAACGCCGGGAAAACCTGATCGCGTTTGCCGATCAAGCCCGGATCTCGCGCGAACTCGTCCGCTTGAAAGACGACGTGGCCGTCGCGTTTGCGCCCGATAAATTCGGCGTTCAGGACCCCGTTCCGGCCGCTCTGTTGGGCTTTCTGCAAGCGATGGAGTTCAACTCGCTGACGCAGAAGATCGCAGTTTCGCTTGGCACCGACCCACCCCAGCGTCTGGCCGTCTCGGTCGGGGCCAGCGTGCGGAAAACGGGTGTCGATGGCGCAGCACTTGGTCTGCCAAACGGCACATCATCGCCACCGGGACAAGGCCTGGGCCAGGGCGTGGGCCTGGGAACGCCTGCGGCAGGTGCCCGCTGGTATCACGAGCAGATTAAGTCGATCCCCTTCGATCGCAAAGCCTACGAGACGGTTACGACCACCGACGGCCTTGCCCGTTGGCTCGGGCTTGCTCGCGACGCCGGCCGCTTTGCCATCACCGTCATGACGTCGTCGACGGATGCCATCACCGGCGAGCTTGTCGGCATCGCCCTCGCCGTTGCCCCCGGACGCGCCTGCTACGTGCCCTTGGCCCATTCGGCCAGTACCGGGTTCGACTTCGGCGCTGGCGTGCCCCAGATCGCAACGGCTGACGCCCTGGCCGCCCTCAAGCCGCACCTCGAAGACCCTTCACTGGTGAAGGCTGGCCATAATATCAAGTTTGCCATGCTGGTCATGGCCGTGCACGGCATCTCGATCGTCTCCGTCGATGACGCCATGCTGCTGTCTTATGCGCTCGATGGCGGCCGCTGGGCCCATACGGCCGAAGACCTCGCGCTCCGCCATCTCGGCCACGCCTGCACGCCGTACGCCAAGGCGATGGAACACGCCGCCCCCGCGCCGAAAGGATCGAAAAAGGCAGAGCGCTCGTTTGCAGCCGTTCCGCTGGCGCAAGCTACAGAATATGCTGCCGAGAGCGCCGATACCGCGCTGAGGCTGTGCCTTGTTTTGCGTCCACGCCTCGTGCCGGAAGCGCAAACGATCGTTTATGAGACACTCGAACGGCCCTTGCTGCCGGTCATTGTCGAGATGGAACGCGCTGGCATCAAAGCCGACCCGGCAATCCTGTCGCGACTGTCGACGCAGTTTGCCCAGAGCACGGCCCGTCTCGAAGACGAGGTCAATGCACTCGTTGGCGTCAAATTCCAGTTGGGCTCGCCCAAACAACTCGGCGAACTGTTGTTCGACACGCTCAAACTCCCCGGCGGGAAACGAACCAAGTCAGGCCAATGGGAAACGCGAGCTAGCCTGCTCGACGACCTCGCCGACAACGAAGAACTGCCCGAGGACGCGCGCGCATTGATCAACAAGATGCTCGAATGGCGCCAGCTGACAAAATTGCGCACGACCTACACCGATGCGCTGCCGCACTATCTTGACGCCAACAGTCGCATCCACACCAACTACGTCCTCGCGTCGACCACCACGGGCCGCCTGTCTTCGACCGAACCGAACTTGCAGAACATCCCGATCCGAACGAAAGAGGGCCGCGAAATTCGCACCGCGTTCATCGCCGAACCGGGCCATAAGATCGTGTCGGCGGACTATTCGCAGATCGAGTTGCGTATCCTTGCTCATATCGCCGACATACCGCAGTTGAAGCACGCCTTCGCCGAGGGCATCGACATCCACACGATGACGGCGTCTGAAATGTTCGGGGTACCAGTCGATGGAATGCCCGGTGAAGTCCGACGCCGCGCCAAGGCGATCAACTTCGGCATCATCTACGGGATCTCCGCATTCGGGCTTGCCAACCAATTGGGCATTTCGCGGGAAGAAGCGGGCGACTATATCAAGACGTACTTCAAGCGCTTCCCCGGCATCCGTGACTACATGGAAGGCACCAAGCGGTTTTGCCGCGAGAACGGTTATGTCGAGACCGTATTCGGCCGCCGCATCCATTATCCCGAGATCAACACGCGCAATCCTGGCGTTCGTGGCAACCTCGAACGGGCGGCCATCAACGCACCGATCCAGGGCTCGGCTGCCGACATCATCCGCCGGGCGATGATCCGCATGCCAGCCGCGCTTCGCGATGCCGGGCTGTCGTCCGTGCGCATGCTGCTGCAGGTCCACGACGAACTGGTGTTTGAAGTGTCGGACATCGAGGCATTGCCGCTGTTGCCGCTCGTCGTCGCCGTCATGGAGCAAGCGCCACTGCCAGCCGTGGCCATGGCTGTCCCGATCAAGGTCGATGCGAAAGCCGCCGCCAATTGGGAAGCCGCACATTGACGATTTGAAGCGCCAGTTATCAGCTACCGGTAAAGCGCGACCGGCTGTCCCAAGGACCCGATCCCCTCCGGCACCGGCACGTCGGTCCGGCCATAATCGGTATTCAGCACGACGTTACCCCGCCGGAACTCGACCTCTCTGGCGACGATTGCGGTGTATTCGGAAAGATCTCCGACGGTCTTTGGCGAATCGATCACCAAGTGGCCGTTGGGCAGGTAAATTGTGCCGACCAGAACGCGCGCGTTCTCGCTGTTGATTACATATTCCGTAGTGGCCGATTGCCCGCGATCGCTGAACACGAGCAGGCCCGCCATCGGTCCGTCGACCGGCGCGCGCAGTGAAATGTTGCTGTCGGTCTTGAAGCGGATCGACGAGTTTTCGCCGGTAAAATAGAGGCCCACGCCCGACCCGGTCAGCGTCGACCGCGTGCCGACCTCCAAGGGTCCGTCCTTGATCACGTAAATACCGGGCGCAAGTGTAACATTCGCATTATTGGCAATCGACAGCCCGCCGCAGTAGGTTCCAGGCTGCAACTTGATGCTGACCCCGTCTATTTTCTTTGTTTTCCCCGTGCAGTTAGCCGCCACCTGCGGGGCCGAACGCCCTATCAGCGGGTCTTTGAATGTAGGGCAGTCGGAGATTGCCTGCGGCATGAAACTCGAAAGTGGCCCCGAGAAACCTCCAGCCGAACAGATCGTCGATGCGGACAACTTTCCGCCGCCAGCCGACGAGATGCCAGCGCGGTCGGTCGAGTTGGAAAAAGCCGAGCAGTTGTTCCCCAAGACTGTCGTAGACCGGCCGAGATGGATGATCCCTGCGCCACCCTTATCAAGACCCAGAATACAGACATTCGGCTTGCCGATGACCTGCGCAACCGAGAGCGTCGCTATCGTAATCGCGGGCCGGCCGAACAATGCGCCGAACGGAATTTCAAGCTCAGTACTGACGGTGACACGAACTTCAACTGGATTATTGGTGACTTCGGTTGCCGTTTGAACTTTGAACTGGCCAACGTTTCCAGACACGAACCGCTCGACGGTCTCGGTGGCCAAGGCCGTAATTACATCCAGTTTGCTGCCAGCCATCGTAGATTCACGCGCGCCTGCAATCGCTGCAGCATCACCTGCCGCCTGTGCCACCGATTTGGCGTGGTTCATTCGGCCAACTTCGATCGCGAGCGCGGTCACTCCGAAAAGGACCGGCGCTATAATCGCGACGATGGTCGAAACGCTGCCGTCGGCCGACCGAATGAAAGTTTTGATGAAACCCATTCCCTCATACTCGCCGATGGGACGCAGCATCTGGGGGCATCGGCGCACTTGATTTGATGCGGACTGAAGCAGCCGCTTGCCGCAGCAGGGCCGCGCCCGGGCTGGGGCCGAATTGCGAATCGGCCGCCAATTGCTCGAGACGGCGCGCCAGCTGCTCTAAATCAACGCTGACCGAATTCGCGCTGGACCGGGACGTTTCGGCCTGTCTTGCGCCACTGAGCTTGAGCAGGTGTGCGATGTGGGAGCTGAAGGCGGACCAATGCACCGGCTTGGTGATGTAGGTCGTCGCACCGGCGTGCTGTGCCCGGTCGATCGATCGCTGATCGTTGCGCGACGTGATGACAATGACAGGCATATGCTTGGTGACAGGATGCCCCCGCAAGCAACCGATGATCTCGAAACCGTCGAAGCCGGGCATTTCGAGATCGAGGATCGCAGCGCTGTACTCGCCCTTGCGCAGCTCGATCCAAGCCGCCTCGCCGTCCGCGACCTCGGTTACCTCGGCACCAGCACGCAGGACCGCCGTCATGATCAACGACCGTGCGAGCGGATCATCATCGGCAATGAGAACTTTGAAAGTCATAAGTTGGAACTCCGAGCAATCTCAATCCTCTGAATGCCCGATAAGTTTCAACGCCGGGCTTCGAAAACTGTTCGAATTGTAGGCAAATTTTCGAAACTTGCGTCGGTGGATACTAAACGGCCCTGAACCATTTCAGCTGACACTGCTTCGCCATGGTCAGACTTACGATACGATCGAAGATCGCCCTGATCGTCGGCCTGGCGGTGGTCGTCGCGACGCTGCTTGCGGCCGCCGCTGCGACCGTGCGCGAGACGGATCGGAGACAGTCGACCCTCGTCGACGAACTCGAGGCAGTGGCGACGGTATTGGCAACTGCGGTTGCACCCGCGACCGCCGCTGGCGATCGGTATGCGGTCCTTGCCACACTGCGTGCCATGGCGCGGATGCCGCGCGTCGTTCATCTTCGCGTCGTCACGACGAACGGCGTCAGTCTGGCCGAGCTCGGTGACGCTGCCGTCCTGGTTCAAGGTGGTGAGGCCAGCGCGCGGCGCACCACGGTCGAAGTACCGATCATTTCAGGTGGTCAGCGTATCGGAACGCTGGCCCTTCTTGCCGACACGTCCGACCTGCTCCGTGCCTTGATGGAAAGCCTCAGCGCCGCTGTCGGCGCGGGCCTCGTCGCGGCGCTCGCCGGTCTCGCTGCCGTGTGGCGGCTGCACGGCTTCGTGACACGGCCGATCCACGACCTTGTCGCCGCCATGGACGGCGTGCGCACAACATCGAATTTTGATGTCGTCGTCGCGCAGACCAGCCGGGACGAGACCGGACGGCTGGTATCGGCCTTCAACGACATGCTCGGTCACATCCGGTCGCGCGATGAGCTTCTCGCCCGCCACAGGGAGCGCCTTGAGTCTGATGTTGCCGAGCGCACCCAGGATGTCAACGTGGCCCGCCTTTCGGCCGAGCGTGCCAACGCTGCAAAATCTGAATTTCTGGCAACCATGAGCCACGAAATCCGGACGCCGATGTCGGGTTTGATCGTCATGGCCGAGTTACTTGCGACGAGCGAACTGACCCCGCGCCTCCAACGCTATGCCGACACGATTTTGCGTTCGGGGCGAAGTCTGATTGCGATCATCAACGATATTCTGGACGTTTCGAAGATCGAATCCGGTCGCCTTGTGCTTGAGAGCGTGCCACTGGCGCCGACGATGCTGGCTGACGATACCGCTCGCTTGTTCGCAGAGCGGGCCGCGAGAAAGGGAATCGAGCTGCGTGTCGAATCCGATCCTTCGGTCCCTGCCGAAGTCATGGGAGACCCGCTCCGGTTTGGGCAGATTCTGTCCAACCTCGCCAGCAACGCGTTGAAGTTCACCGATCGCGGCAGCGTGACCATCCGGCTCGGCACCACCAGCACCGGTCCACAAACCATCGCAACGCCCGGTGGACTGCTCGTGCTCGAGGTCGCCGATACCGGCATCGGCATCGCGGCCGACAAACTCGCGACGATCTTCGACGCCTACGTGCAAGCCGACGCTTCGACCACGCGCCGCTACGGTGGCACCGGAATTGGTCTCTCGATCTGCCACCGCCTCGCTGAGGCGATGGGTGGGACGATCGAGATCGCAAGTACGGTCGGCCATGGCACGACCTTCACCGTGAAGCTGCCATTAGTACCGGTCGTCAAACAATTTTCGACAGGTGGCTCTTCCATCCCTAACGCCGCAGCAACGCAGGCAATCCGTGGCTTTCGAATTCTTGCTGCAGACGACACGGCGATCAGCCGCGAAGTGCTGGCGGAGGCGTTGGCGCGGCTGGGCGCAAAGGTCACCACCGTGGAGGACGGCAAGGCCGCAGTCGACACCTTCGCCAGCGGGTCGTTCGACCTCGTGATCCTGGACGGTTCGATGCCCGTCATGTCGGGTTACGACGCGGCGCGTGCGATCCGCAGGATCGAGGCCGGACAAAATCTAAAACGTTCGCCGATCCTTGCCCTGACGGGTCACGTGATCGGTCCAGCAGCGCAGGAATGGCGCGACGCCGGCATGGATGCGTGCCTCGCCAAGCCCTTCACCATCGAGCAACTCGCAACCGCCATTCTGGCCGTCTCGTCACCGTTACCATCAGGGGCACACGTCGCGAGCCGTCATCCGATTGCGGCCGTAGATACAGCCGAGCCCAGCCCCAGCGCCGATTGCGATCTTCCCGACTTGCCGCTTTTAGACGCCGCCGAAATCGATCGCATTGTCGACGTCGACGGCGGAAGCACCGAACTCGTCGCCCGCCTCGTTGCGCTGTTCCAGGACCACACACCAGACGCCGTCATGCGGGTTCGATCCGCAAGCGATCGCGGCGATTTGCCAGCGCTCGTCGCGTCCGCCCACGCCCTGCGCTCGATGGCCGCGAGCATGGGCGCGCCGCGATTGATGAAGCTGTGTGCCGACATCGAGGGCAAAGCTTCGGCGGGTGACCTCGAAACGTGCAGACGTCTGGTGGCCACGCTCCCTGGGCTCACGACCGCGACCTCCTCGGCCCTTCAGCAGCTTGCACCGGCCCCTGGCCGACTTGCCGGTCACCCTGTGCCGGTTCCTCGCCCCATGTTCCAATCCTAGCACCCGTCGCGTAGGGTCCGCGCCGACGGCGCAGGCTCAACAACGCGGTAACCCATGACACTTCAGCTCCAATCGGCACTTGGTCTTGTCGCGTTGCCGGCACTCGCTTGGCTGCTGTCGGAACGGCGTCAGGCGTTACGTGCCGCCCCCGTGCTGAAACTCCTAGCGGCTGGCATTGCGCTCCAGTTCGTGATTGCCGGGCTCTTGCTCAACGTGCCCATGCTGCGCGCGGCGTTCACCTATCCAGCCGCGCTGGTCGAAGCGCTACAGACCGCGACGCGAGCTGGCGTCCAACTCGTGTTCGGTCATCTTGCGGGTGCGCCTGCACCCTATGACATCAAATTTCCCGCAAATACCTTCGTCCTGGCGCTGGACGCACTGCCGCTGGTGCTGGTGATGAGCGTCTTGTCGAAGGTGCTGTATCACTGGGGCCTGCTTCAACGCGTCGTGCGCGGTTTCGCAGCTGTTCTGCATCGCACCCTGGGGATCGGCGGAGCGGTCGGCACTTCGGCTGCCGCAAACGTCTTCATGGGCAACGTCGAGGCACCCCTGTTGGTGCGGCCCTACATCGCGACGATGACGCGCGCCGAGCTCTTCGCAACCATGACCGTCGGAATGGCCGGAGTGGCTGGCACCGTGCTCGGCATCTATGTGATCCTGCTCAAAGACCAACTGCCGGATGCGGCGGGCCACCTCATTGTCGCCTCGGTGATTTCGGTACCAGCAGCGCTGATCATTGCGGCACTGATGGTGCCAGAAGCACGCCAAGCGTCCGCAGCGCCAGCAGCGTCCGCATCGGACATCAGTTCCAAGCGCGTCGACGTTGCCGAAACCGGTACCACGTCATTCATGGACGCGGTGACCCAAGGTACGCGCGATGGCGTCGACCTGCTCGTCGCCATTACCGCCATGCTGATCGTCGCCGTCGCGTTGGTGACCCTGGTCAACCTGATGCTTGCCGCTATCACCGCCCCGTTCGGGACTGTGCTGACCCTCGAGGGCATCGCTGGCGCGCTGTTTGCCCCGCTGGCTTTCATCATCGGCATTCCGTGGAGTGAAGCGACCAAGGCTGGCGAACTGATCGGCGTCAAAACGATCCTCAACGAGTTCCTGGCTTATGTGAAGCTCGCCGGGCTGGGCGAGGCAGAGCTATCGGCGCGCTCGCGTCTCGTGATGACCTATGCGCTGTGCGGGTTCGCCAACTTTGGCAGCCTCGGCATCATGATTGGCGGGCTTGTCGCCATGGCGCCCTCACGCCGCGCTGATATCCTCGACCTTGCCCCGCGCACAATCATCGCCGGGTCACTTGCGACGCTGATGACGGCGGCAGTCGTGGGCGTCCTGACGCCAGCGACGTAACGCGACGGTCAGGCGGGGTTGGCCGAACGGTGCGTGACGGCTGCAGGTGCTATCTCGCGCGCCTGACCAAGTCCGTCGATCCGCCACAACCGGGCGAGCACCGACATTAACCGCGCCTCGCGGGCAAATACCTGCTCGGGCGTCCATTCGACCGCCTCGACGACGTCTTCATTGACGCGAAATGCCGGTACGGCGCGCGGGCCCGTGGCTGCGAAAATCGCCAGCTTGACGGCGAATTCTTTGTTGCGCATCCGCTCGTTGGCACGTGGCGGCACGAGCGCAAGGTTGCCCAGGCTATGCTGGCAAGCCTCCCGGCGCTCGCCAAACAGGCGCCGCCAATCGCTCGTCGGCGTCGGCCGTTGCGGCAAGATATGCTCGACGGTCAACTCGGAGGTCGAGAGCAGCAGCGGCGTGCCGGACAGTTCTTCCTCGATCCGCATCAAAATCAACTTGGCGAGCGCCGCATCGCGCCGGTGAATATCGCGCAGATGGTGCATCACCGCGCGTTGCTCTTCCCGGGTGACCGTGAATGCCTGATCCAACTCGACGCAATTACCGCGCGTCAGTGCTTGGATGAGTTGATTGGCGCGCCGCGTTCGCTTGGCGCCCCCGATCGACAATACCTTCAACAGGAAGGTGAGGCGCTCGATCTCGACGACCGTCCGCTGCACGCCGGCCGGGTCGTCCTCGAAGCGGCTCATCGCGATCATCGCCGGGGCCACCCAATCGGCGTTGCCGAACCGATTGAGTGACGTCAGCGCTTTGGCCAAGTCCGGGTATTCGCTCGCGCGGCGCGGATCTTCAGGGAAGCGCCGGATGAGGTAGAACGCGTCGGCCATGGGTGTCAGCACGCGTTCGAGGAACGGCAGGCAGCCGTGCTGGCGGACGAGCCCGCGCATCGCAGAGATGATCTGGGGTCTGCCGATCGAGTGGATCAAGCGAATGTGAGAAAACAGGCTTTCGAAGTCGTTGCCGAGTTTCTGGGCAGCGCTATCCCAACGCGCTAGGGCCTCACGTTCGCGCGTGGGCTCGATCGATTTCAGCACCTCGACCTTCAAAATGTCCTTGCGCTGGAGTGGTCGGCCGCGGTCGTTCAGGACCGTAAACAGCAGGTGGGCGCGGTCGATATCACGGGTGATGATCACGACGACATGGCAGCGCTCGATCAGGTAGAGCGCGAGCGCGCGCTGGTCGGCGGGCGAAAGCGCGCTGACCTCTTGGCGCAAGTAGTCGAGCGCGACCGTGAGTTCGCCGCGTCCATAGCGGTCAAGGATTTCGCCGTGGAGATCGTTTTGATCAACATTGCTAAACTTATCATCGACATCGCCTAAGTCGCCATCACCATGCCCGGCGAAAACCGGCGACGCATCGCGTGCGGCCTGGACGCCCGCTGCTGCCACGACACGGCTGATGAAGACTTCGCGATCGCGGTCGACGTTGAACACGTCGATCCGGGGACGGCCATATTGGTCGATGATCAGCGACCGCAAGCGGCTTGCAAGACCTTCGTCCTCGACACCAGCTTCGAGCACGCTGGCAAGCAGGCTCACGGTCAAAAGCCGCTGCTGGCCATCGACGACCTCATACGGCAGGCGCGGTTGTGACCCGGCCGGGCCAGCGCTTGCTATCGCGTTCGCGTCGGCCGCGCGCGAGGTGCTGGCCGTTTGGTCGACGTGCGAATGATCTGTGTTGGGCTGGTCCGTGTTGGGGTCGAGCAGCAGCACGGTGCCGAGGAAATAGTCCGGGCAGGTGAACTGCAGCTCCTCGATGCCGGCCGCCGACGTCACATCTTCCAACAGCTGGCCAACTTCCCGTGTCGTCCAGGAGTAACTGCGCTGGTAAGATGGAATGGCGAACGCGTATGGCTCGTCGAACAGACGAGACAGCACGAGACTGTCGGTTTTTAAACCCGTGAACATGCTGCAACCACTCGAACGCATTTTTTGAACGCCCTAGCACAATTATGACGCAAGGCTAGGCGCTGTACCCGGTGTTCATCGTTCATGACGGATCGGTGACGAATTAATTCGAGGTGTTGCCCAGCACCGACACGACCGGTACTTAAGCAATGACGACCAGCATCATAAAACGCGTGAAGCCCGGTCGGCGTTTCACCCGGCGCAGGTAACCAATGACCCAGTCGCACGTCACGCCCGGCACCTCAGCGTCCAACACGATCTCGCCACGGACCCCTTCGTCCGATATCTTAGTGTACAAAATTACCGGCGCGGAGGCTTGGCAGTCAGCGATCCGGACCGGCGTCCTCGAAGCTTCTTCCGTCGACGTCCGCGACGGCTTCGTCCACTTGTCGGCTAGCCACCAAGTGGCTGAAACCGCACGGCGCTATTTCGCTGGCCAACCCGGGCTCATGTTGGTCGCTTGGCGCAGCAGTGATCTCGCCCCAGGCCTCAAATGGGAGGCGTCACGCGGCGGCGATGTGTTCCCACACCAGTATGGCGCGCTACCGATCGAGCGAGCGCTGTGGGCCGAACCACTGCCGTTGGGGCCCGATGATGCTCCTGATGTCGACGGTGCGATTGCTCGGGCAGCGTCTCGACATCCGGGATCGGCAGGAGCGGAGGCGGCAACAACGTCGCAACCAACGTCGAAACCGAGTACAGGAACCGCCGCATGAGCAAATCTGCCAACGAGCGTGGCGGCTCACTCTACGGTGTTGCACGGGCCGTGCTGTTCGCCCTGCCGCCGGAAGACGCCCATGAACTCGTGCTGAAAGGCCTCGAAAATGGCATCTACGCCAAAGATTTCGGCACCCCCGATCGACGCCTGACCCAGACCATCGCTGGCTTGGCATTCGAAAACCCGGTCGGTATCGCTGCTGGCTTCGACAAAGATGCACGCGTGCCCGACGCCGTCCTCGCCCTCGGCTGCGGCTTTGCCGAGATCGGCACGGTGACGCCGCTCGCACAAACCGGCAACCCGCAGCCGCGATTGTTCCGCCTCGTGCCGGAGCGCGCTCTGATCAACCGGCTTGGCTTCAACAACGCTGGCCACGACGCCGCGCGCACCCGGCTGGAGCGTCGCGCTGGCCGCCCGGGCATCGTCGGCGTCAACGTCGGCGCCAACCAGATGAGCGCCGACCGGATTGCCGATTATGTTCGAGGGATCGAGGCGTTCTACGGGCTCGCGTCATATTTCATGGTCAACATTTCGTCGCCGAATACGACCGGCCTGCGCAAACTGCAGGACCCAGCCAACCTCGATGAACTGCTGTCGCGGGTCATGTCGGCCCGAAAGGCGCGCGTCGATCGAGGCGAACCGTCGCGTCCAGTGTTCGTCAAGATCGCGCCCGACATCGCCGACGACGACATCGGTCCGGTCTGTCAGCAACTCATGGTCCACGCCGTGGACGGCATCGCCGTGTCGAATACGACGCTGTCGCGCGCGGGCGTCCAGGGTAAGCTGTCACGCGAGGGCGGTGGCTTGTCGGGTCCGCCGCTGTTTGAACGTTCGACGATCATGCTTGCCCGCGTCTACCGCGAAACCGGCGGACGGGTGCCGCTGATCGGGATCGGCGGCGTCGACAGCGGCGAGACCGCGTTGGCCAAGATCGAGGCGGGCGCCAGCCTTGTTCAACTCTACACCGGGCTCGTCTACGAGGGACCCGGATTAATCGGCCGGATCAAGCGCCAACTGGCTGATGCCGTGGCCACGGCCGGTGTCGCCTCGATCACTGAACTGATCGGGCGCCGGTCCGAAGCCTGGGCGGCCAAGCCGCTGCCGTGACCATCGCTCGCAGCACTAGCATTTGAACGAAGGACCACTGCCGCGTGACCCGCACAATCCCGATCCTGACACAGATGCCGCAGACCGCGCGCGCGCGTCGCGCTTGGTTTGTCGACATCTGGGGCGTGATGCACGACGGCGTGCGACCGTTCACAGCGGCCGTTTCTGCCTGCCAGGCTTTCCGCAAAGCTGGCGGCTGCGTCGTTCTGGTATCGAACGCGCCGCGTCCGGCCGGCGCCGTTGCTGCTCAACTCGACCGGCTAGGCGTCGCCAGCGATGGCTACGATGCGATTCTGACGTCGGGCGACATCGCCCGCGAACTGGTTTCAGCTTATGCTGGCAGAACAGTACTCCACGTCGGCCCCGAGCGGGATCGTCCGCTATTTGACGGGCTCGACGTCACCGCCACGTCGGCGTGGCCGAGCCGTAGCGCGGAACATCCCCATGACGTCGCGGCAATCGTTTGCACCGGCCTTACTGATGACGAACGCGAGACGGCGGAGGACTATCGCGTCCGCCTTGCGCCTATGGCCGCGCTCGGCGTGGCAATGGTCTGCGCGAACCCAGACTTGACGGTCGAGCGCGGTGGTCGGCTAATCCCGTGCGCCGGGGCCGTGGCGGCGGTCTACGAGGGATCGGGTGGCGCTGTGACGTATGCGGGAAAACCGTATCTGCCGATCTACGAAGCCGCACAGAGGCGGGCGGAACAGCTGTGCGGAGCCGCGCTTGCCAAGAGCGCAATCCTCGCCATTGGCGACGGTATCCGTACCGACATCGATGGCGCGGCGCGATTCGGGATCGAGAGCGTGTTCATCGCCAGCGCTGTGTCGATGGGTGACCGGGCATTTGGTGCCGAGGCACTCGCGGACGTGTTTCATTCGAGACACGGGCCGGAGCACGGACAGCCAATCGCGGCGATGGCCGAGCTGAGATGGTAAGCAAACAAAAAAGCCGCCAGGACAGTGCCCGGCGGCTGATTTCGCGGATCGTCGGACACGTCGTACGCGACCTTAGCGCGCGTAGAGCGCGACCTTAGCGCGAGTAGAGCGCGACCTTAGCGCGAGTAGAACGCGACCTTAGCGCGAGTAGAACGCGACCTTAGCGCGAGTAGAACGCGACCTTAGCGCGCGTAGAACGCGACCTTAGCGCGCGTAGAACGCGACCTTAGCGCGAGTAGAACGCGACCTTAGCGCGAGTAGAACGCGACCTTAGCGCGAGTAGAACGCGACCTTAGCGCGAGTAGAACGCGA
>JAWXCP010000021.1:0-21099 GCA_034408685.1 Hyphomicrobium aestuarii
GATTGATGCGGCAGACCTCGCCGGGAATCCAATCGAGCCCGTCGGTGACGTCAAACTCGAGCCCGCGCGTCGCCAGAAGTTGCATGCCAACGCAAATGCCAAGGAACGGCCGCCCGCATTGACGAACGATCCGCTCGAGGGTGTCGATCATGCCAGGAAGCGCGGCGAGACCCGCCTTGCAATCGGCAAACGCGCCAACCCCCGGCAGCACGACCCGATCGGCCGCAGCAACGTCACTAGCTTGCGCCGTCACCAATATTCGGCGCTCCAGACCGCGATCGGCCGCAGCCCGCTCGAACGCCTTGGCGGCCGAGTGGAGATTTCCCGACCCGTAGTCGATGATTGCAACCGTCTGCATCAAGCGCCCGCAGCGCCGGCAGGTCCCGTCGGCTCGGTACCTTTGAGCCGCTGGCCCTTGAGCGTCGTACCTTTAAGCCGCGCGCCCTTGAGGCGGTCGACGAGACTGCCCAGAAGGCTTGACCGAGGCGCCGCTGGTGCAATCGGTTGGACGGCTGATTTAGCTGGCTCATAGCCACCGCCGGTCTCAGGCGTCCGCCCCGGCCGGATCATCGGCTGCCGCGGAAGCCAGCTGTCGAGAAATCGACGCTCGCAGTCGTCACGATTACGCCCTGTGACGGCGCCAAGCGTCATCCACCCTTTAGCGTCGAGCTTACGGCGCTGGAACTGGCTGGCTTCATAGGCGGCAATCGCATTGAGCGAGACGATTGCCAGCGAAACCCAAGCATCGTCCGCGTTTATGGCGGCAAGCACGAGGACCACGCCGACAAGGGCCGCGACATACGCGGCCGTCGCCAGGAACAGCCCCTTGGAAAACAGAGCGAGCGGGCCGAAAACGAACACGCCCCAATCGAACCCATCCTTGACGAAAGCCAACAGTTCGGCCCTATCGACGCGATCGGCTGGCGGCTGTGGTGGCTCGTGCACGGTGTACGTCGTCATCCAGCAAGGCTCCCTTTCGTCGATGGCACACGGCCAGCCTGCCGCGCATCGATCGCGATGGCGATCCGCAACGCGCGGGCAAGGCCTTTGAAGCACGTCTCAGCGATATGATGGTTGTTGGCGCCGTAGAGGTTGGCAACGTGCAGCGTGATCCCGGCGTTCTGCGCGAACGCCTGGAACCACTCGCGAAACAATTCGGTGTCCATCTCGCCGAGTTTATCGCGGGTAAACGCAACGTCCCACACCAGGAACGGGCGGCCAGAGACATCGACGGCGACGCGCGTCATCGCCTCGTCCATCGGCAGATGCACATCCGCGTAACGCGTGATGCCTGCGCGGTCACCGAGCGCTTTGGCGACAGCCTGACCAAGCGCGATGCCGGTGTCCTCGGTCGTGTGATGCAAATCGATATGCAGGTCGCCCTTGGCCTCGAGCTTGATGTCGATCAGCGAATGCCGCGCCAATTGCTCAAGCATGTGGTCGAGAAACCCGACGCCGGTTTTGACGTCACACGCGCCGGTCCCATCGAGCGACACCGTCGCCGTGATCGCCGTTTCCTTGGTTTGACGGGTGATCGTCGCGGTGCGTTGCAAAGGCCGTTCCTGTTCGATTGGTTCTATTGGTTATGTAATGCCCACGGGCAGAGCGTAGCAGTTTCGCGGCGCTCAAGACTACTGACGAAGAGTTAATACGGCACTTCGGCGAAGGGTGGCCATCGCATTACGTCTTGGTCCACTCCGAAATCGGCGCATATATCGCTTCTATTGCCGCGAGGTCGGCCTCGAAGTTTCCGGTCGGATGGAACACCTGGGCCATGCCGATCACGCGGCGTCGGTAGTCGATGAAGCAAAGCGCCAAAGGCACGCCAGCGCCAACGGCAATGTGATAAAAACCGGTTTTCCATTTTACCGTCGCACTGCGGGTCCCCGACGGCGGAATGACCAGCACGAGGCGCTCCTCGGTGCCGAACCAATCGACCATTTGCGCGACCACGTTGTTATTTTTTGTCCGGTCGATCGAGACGCCGCCGAGCCATCGCATCAACCCGCCGAACGGCCACTTGAACAGCGTGTGCTTACCCATCCAATGGACACGTTGGCCCCAATGGAGACCTGCAGACAGGGCATTGGGAAGATCCCAGTTGGTGGTATGCGGCGCTGCCACGACGACGTATTTCGCAATGTCGGGCAAGTCGCCCTCGATCTTCCAGCCACCAGCCCATAGCCAGAGGTGGGCGAGCGGGCGGAACAGGCGGACGGTCAGCGGCACCTTGACGGCAGCTTTCGGCTTTGCCAGCCCCTCGGCAGGCTGTGCTGGCCGGTGGTCTACAGCATCGGACGCGATGTCGGGCGCATTCTGTGACGACGTCATGCCAAAGCCTTGATCTCTTCGAGCGTCAGATAGCCCGGGACGACAGTGATCGGAATCGGGAACGAGCCAGCTGCCTTGCCAGCCGCTAACGTCGAGACGAGCGGGCCTGGCCCCTTGGCGTCCATGGATGCGCCGAGAACGAGGATCGCGATATCTTCATCTTCCGATATAGCCTGGACGATCTGCTCGGCTTTCACACCCTCACGGATTTGCTCCTCGACCGCGACGTCGCCGAAACCCTCGTTGGCGAGCTTGCGCCGGAACAATCGAAACAGCGCAGCCGCCTTCGACCGATCCTCCTCGATCTGCTTTTCCAGCACGCCGAGCCAATGCGCTTGACGCTCCGGCTCGATCACGTGCAGCAGAACTAGCGTGCCGGACGAGCGCTGAACGCGGCTTGCGGCATAGAACAGCGCGCTTTCAACCTCGGGGCTGTGATCCGCCACGATCAGAAATTTGCGCTGGTGACCGGCCTCGAACGAGCGCCGCCTTGTCATGGTCATGGATCGCGGCTCGTTGTTGCGGTTGGCACAAAGACCAGCGGTCGGGACCAGCGGTCGGGACCAGCGGTCGGATGCTGCTACCGCACCATAGTACATTAAGTCGCCCGCCCGACGCTATGGCTTCGCTCAACCTCTGGTCGACACGCCCTAGCTCTGGACCAGCCCGATGATGTCCTTCACGTCGCGCAGCACCGGTTCGGCGATGTTACGCGCCCGCGCGGCGCCATCCGCCAACACTCGGTCGATTTCTGCGGGATCGGCAGAAAGCCGCGCGGCCTCAGACGTGATAGGCGACAACTTCGCCACAGCCAATTCGGTGAGCGATTTCTTGAACTCCGAGAACGACTTGCCACCGAACTGGCCGAGCACGGCATCCGGCCCGATCCCATCGAGTGCGGCGAAGATATTGACGAGGTTTACAGCCTCCGCGCGGCCTTTCAGCCCGTCGGCGTCCGACGGCAACGGCTCAGGATCGGTCTTGGCCTTTTGCAGTTTCCGCGCGATCTCATCGGCGCTGTCCGTCAAATTGAGACGCGACAACTCCGACGGGTCCGACTTCGACATTTTCTTCGTCCCATCGCGCAGGCTCATGACGCGCGTGGCCGGGCCGGTGATGACCGGCTCGGGCTGCGGGAAAAACAGGCCGCCGTCATACCCCTTGGCCTCGATGCCCGTCTTCCAGTCGTTATTGAACTTCGCCGCGATGTCTCGAGCGAGTTCGAGATGCTGCTTCTGGTCATCGCCGACGGGAACGTGCGTGGACCGATAGAGCAGGATGTCGGCGGCCATCAGGTTGGGGTAGGCGTAGAGACCGACGGACGCGTTCTCACGATCCTTGCCAGCCTTTTCCTTGAACTGCGTCATGCGGTTCAACCAGCCAAGACGCGCAACGCAGTTGAAAATCCAGCCGAGTTCGGCATGGCCCGACACCTGGCTGTGGTTGAACAGGATCGACCGCTTCGGATCGAGACCGCTGGCGATGTAGGCCGCCGTGACGCCGCGGATCGAGTTGCGCAACTCGGTCGGGTCCTGCGCAACGGTAATCGCATGGAGGTCGACGACGCAATAAATGCAGTCGTGCGTTTCCTGCATCGCGATCCATTGCACCATGGCGCCGAGATAGTTGCCAAGGTGCAAGCTCCCGGTTGGCTGCATGCCAGAAAAAACGCGGGGGCTCAGTGCGAGGGGCGCCATGTGTGGTGCGGTCCTGATGGAGGGGATCAACGTCGGATTTCGCGGTTTGGAACCCGCGAGGCAGTGTCTCATGCAGCAGGTCACCCCGTCAGGCAAGTGTCACCCCGTCAGGGAAGTGTCACCCGACAGGGAAGTGTCACCCGACAGGGAAGTGTCACCCGACAGGGAAGTGTCACCCGTAGGCAAGTGACTGTCCGCATTCACGCGGCACGTGCGGTCGGCTCACCGAAACAAAACTCAGCAGCCAAGTTACAAAAAACCCGGCGCCGCGTGAGCGGGCCGGGTGGAGTTGGTCTCGGGAGGAGATCGTGAAGAACCGGTGTGCACCGGGTAGAAACCGGCCCCGAAGCGGATCAGCTCGGGACCGGATTTTGTAAGAGGCAAGCCTCAATAGTTGTAAGCGCGTTCGCCGTGCTCGGTGATGTCGAGACCCTCGCGTTCCTTCTCCTCGGCCGGCCGGAGCCCGACGACGAGTTTGCAGACCATCAAGATCACGAAGGTACCGATGCCGGACCATACGATGGTCGCGAGTACGGCCTTAACCTGAGCCGTCATCTGGAACACCATGTCGTACGCACCAGGAGCGCCGATCGTGTAGTCGAACACGCCGGTTCCACCGAGCGCTGGGTTGACCAGGATGCCAGTGCCGAGAGCGCCAAGGATACCAGCGATGCAGTGGATGCCGAACACATCGAGTGCATCGTCATAACCGAGCGCGTGTTTGATCGACGTGCAGAACAACAAGCACACGGGGCTCACGGCAAGGCCGAGAACGAGTGCGCCCATCGGGCTGGCAAAACCACAGGCCGGTGTGATGGCGACCAGACCCGCAATGACGCCCGACACCATGCCGAGCAGCGACGGTTTGCCCTTGGTTGCCCATTCGCACAGCATCCACGAGAAGGCGGCGGCGCATGTAGCAATCATGGTGTTGATGACGGCAAGAGCAGCGGTGCCGTTGGCTTCGAGGTTCGAGCCAGCATTGAAGCCGAACCAGCCTACCCACAGCAGAGAAGCGCCGATCAGCGTCATCGTCAGCGAGTGTGGCGGCATGGCTTCCTTGCCATAACCCGTACGCTTGCCGATCACGATCGCAGCGACCAGACCTGCAATGCCAGCGTTGATGTGAACAACCGTACCGCCGGCAAAGTCAATGGCGCCGGCCTGTGCCAACCATCCCGCCGAACCGAAAATTTCGGCAAGCTTGGCTTCAGCCGCAGCCTTTTTGGCAGCATCCGTGCCCGCTTCGACGATGGCTTTGGCAGCAGCTGCTACGTCGTCAGGAGCAGCGATGGCCCATACCCAGTGAGCGATGGGGATGTAGATGAAGGTCGACCACAGCAGCGTGAACAGCAGCACTGCCGAGAACTTCATGCGCTCGGCAAACGCGCCGATGATGAGGGCCGGCGTGATCATAAAGAACGTCATCTGGAATACGATGAACGCGAATTCAGGAACGACAACGCCCGTCGAAAATGTTGCTGCGTTGGACGACGAGGTGACGCCAGCCAGCATCGCCTTGTCGAGACCGCCGATGTAGGGGTTGAGCGCCCCGCCGCTGGCGCCGAGCGCGAGCGAATAGCCGTAGAGCACCCAGGTGATACCGCACAGCGAGATGATCATCATCACCTGCGTCAGCACCGATAGCATGTTCTTGGTGCGGACGAGTCCGCCGTAGAACAGCGCGAGACCCGGTACCGACATCATCAGCACGAGGACCGAGCAGACGAGCAGCCAGGCGGTGTCACCGTTATTTGGCACCGGCGGCTTGGCATCCTGGGCCATCGCGGCCCCGGCCAATAGCAATGCTAATCCGGCAGGCGCGAGTGCCCCCACAACAGCTGCGCATCGCGCAGGTAAATTCAAATTCATACTGTCGTCTCCCTCGATTTACGGAACAATGATAAAACAGACGGCATCGACATCACGCGGCGCCATCACACGGCGGCAGCATCGACCTCCCCGGTTCGGATGCGGACGGTATGTTCGATTGGCGCGACGAAGATTTTTCCATCGCCGATCTGGCCAGTGCGGGCGGCGCGTTGGATTGCGTCGATGGCCTTTGCGGTCATCGAACTTTCAACAACCACCTCGATTTTGATTTTGGGCAGGAAGCTGACCGCATATTCCGCGCCGCGGTAGATTTCGGTGTGGCCCTTCTGACGGCCATACCCTTTGACCTCGGTCACGGTCATGCCTTGCAGGCCGAGATCGGTAAGTGCCGTCCTGACCTCCTCGAGCTTGAAAGGTTTGATAATGGCAGTGATAAGTTTCATTGCACCCTCCCGGATTGATGTCGGTCAGGCATCTAAGTACAAGCGCCGTGCCAACATCTGGCCGCAATGTTAAGCACCTGAAATAAATGCAATAAATTCTTTTTCGCCCAAGCAAGTGGCGATTATCCTGCCTAAAATACAGCCAGTTGTTGCAACCGCGTAAACGGATGCACAAAAAAACGGCAGAACGACTATCGCGTGGCAGGAGACCTCATCAGCAGCTCTTGCGCAACCGACGCGACGAGGTCCCCGCTGCGATTGTAGAAGGACCCTCGCGAGAACCCACGCCCGCCGCCCGCCGTCGGGCTGTCGAGCGCGTACAGCAACCAATCGTCCAGCCGCACCGGCCGATGGAACCACAGCGCGTGGTCGAGGCTTGCGAGTTGCATGTCGCCGCCAAAGACCATCTTCCCGTGGGGCAGAAGCGCCGTTTCGACCAAGGCGAAGTCTGACGCATAGGCGAGCAGCGCGCGATGCAGGGTTGGATCGTCGGGCAACGCGGCCTTTGCCTTGAACCAGATCCGTTGCCGAGCCGGCTGGCCCGATCCGCCAGAAAAGCCCGGCTGAAACTTGCCGAGATCGACGAACCGAACATCGATTGGCAACTCACGGCTGTAATAGGCGCGCATGGCATCGGGGATCGCGATATCGCCGCGTTGCAGCAGCGTCTCGATCGGGTCGACATCTTCAGGGGCCGGCGTCACTGGCATGTCCGAGCCGTGCGACAGCCCCGGCTCATCGCCGTGAAACGATCCGATCATCGCAAAAAGCGCCGAAACACCTGCCTGTTTGGCGACAACCCGACGCGTCGTGAAACTGCCGCCGTCGCGCAACCGCTCAACCGCGTAGGTCACCGGCAGTCGCGGGTTGCCACCGACGAGGAAATAGCCATGGAGCGAATGGATCGGCCGCTCGGGCGGCACGGTCCGGCAGGCGGCGATGACGGCCTGGGCCAGCACTTGGCCGCCATAGATCCGCTTGCGACCGCTGTCGACGTTCTGGCCCTCGAATGTATCTGCGTCGGCCGCTGGCGTCAGGTCGAGCATCCGCAGGAGGCTGGCCAACGTGTCCGGGTGTGTCTCAGGCGTCGGCATGTGACGGTCGTTGGGCGTGCGCGGCATCGGATGGGGATCACCAGTTGAAGCAAAAAGCGGGTGACAGCATTTTGGCGAAAGGCATTCGGCACGACATGAGCGGCTGGCATACACACCGTCGCATGCGGCGTTCGATCCACCAGTCCGAACATCGCAGTCCGGTCGATCTGCCGTGAGATATGCTAACGTCGCTACCATGAGCAACATGACATCAGCAGTCCCGCTCTCGACTTCGGGACCCGGTACGTCAAAGCCATCCGTGCATCCGACAACCGAATACGATACGATCGTAGTCGGCGCTGGCTTTGCCGGCCTGACACTGGCCATTGCGCTGGCAGAAGGTCTACCCACCGGCCATCGCGTCGCGCTGGTCGATCGCCGCACGACACCCGTTGGCGCGCGCGACAGCTCGACCGACGCCCGCGCGGTGGCACTATCGGCTGCTTCGGTACGGTTGTTGACGACGCTCCGCATCTGGCCGCAGATCTCGGCCTTAGCCCAACCGGTCTCCAGCATCGAACTGACGGATTCAGCGCTCAAGGCCGGCACCCGCCCCGTGTTGATGTCATACGAAACCGCCCTCGACACAGGCGAGCGCTCGGCGTTCATTTTGCCCAACGCAATACTGGAAGCCGCCTGCGCCGAAGCTGCCGCCTCGCGCCCGGCGATCACCGCAATCGGCGGCGTCGACGTCACCCGCCTGACGACTGGCCCCGAGTTCGCAACACTCACATTGTCCGATGGACGCTCGCTGCGGGCACGCCTGATCATCGGCACCGACGGCCGCCGCTCCAAGATGCGGGAACTTGCCGGGATCTCGACCGTCGGATGGCGCTACGCCCAGAGCGGCATCACCGTGACCATTGCTCACGACGAGCCCCATCGCGGAAAGGCCGTGCAGCATTTCCTCCCCGGCGGGCCGTTCGCACTATTGCCACTACCGGGCAATCGAACCTGCATCACCTGGAGCGAGAACGAAGCCGAAGCCGCTCGCATCATGGCCCTCGACGACGACGCATTTTTAGCCGAGGCCGAGCGCCGGGTCGGTGGCCGGCTTGGCACGATCCGCCTCGACGGACGTCGGCAATCGTGGCCGCTTGAAATGTTCATGGCGCGATCTTTCGTCGGCACCCGCGTCGCGCTGGCTGGCGATGCCGCCCACGGCGTCCACCCGATCGCCGGTCAGGGCTTGAACCTCGGACTGAAAGACGTCGCCGCCCTGGCTGAAGTAGTCGTTGACCAAGCCCGCGTCGGTCTAGACGTCGGCGCGCCCAGCGCACTGGCACGCTACGAACGCTGGCGCCGGTTCGACACGGCCACAGCCGCCGCCGGTTTCGACGCCCTCAACCGGCTGTTTTCGAACGATACCGGGTTGCTCCGCACTGTGCGGTCGATGGGCCTCGGCATGGTCGACAATCTGCCGTTCTTGAAGCGCGCACTGGTGGCCGAGGCTGCTGGCACGACAGGCACGCTCCCGCGTTTGATCCGCGGCGAGGCGCTGTAATAGCGCCAATCATCGGCGCGCTTTGCGCGCTGTTTGTTGTGCACCAACGACAGAGCTGGTGTCGCAGTCTCGGCAGAGCTCGAAGGCTGGCATCGCATGGTCCCCAATCCCATTTCGACCATCACGTATCGCGACCTGGCCCCAAAATCTGGAGGACGAATTATGACGAAGGCAAACCAAAGCCTTGCGGAACCGGCGATGGCTGACCACGCATCCAGGTCGCCAGCATTTATCTTGCGCCGGGCGAGCGAACGCGGCCACGCCAATTTCGGCTGGCTCGACAGCAGGCACAGCTTCTCGTTTGGAGACTATCGGGACCCGCGCCACATGAGCTTTGGCCCATTGCGCGTCATCAACGAGGACCGCGTCGCCGGTGGCGGCGGGTTCCCGACCCATCCGCACGCCGACATGGAGATCATTTCCTACGTGCTCGACGGTGCTCTCGAGCACAAAGACAGCCTTGGGACGGGTTCCGTGATCCGCCCCGGCGACGTACAGCGCATGTCGGCCGGTACGGGCGTACGCCACAGCGAGCAAAACGCGTCGAAGACCGATCCCGTCCACTTCTTGCAGATTTGGATCATTCCCGAAGCGCGAGACATTGATCCGAGCTATGAACAAAAGCCGTTTTCGGCGGCCGAAAAGCGCGGTAACTTGCGTCTGATCGGTTCACACGGCGGGCGTGATGGGTCTGTCACGATCCAACGCGATGTCAATTTCTACGCCGGTCTGTTCGACGGCACCGAAGTCGCAACGCACGACTTGAAGCCGGGACGGATCGCATGGCTGCAAATCGCGCGCGGCGCCCTTTTGGTCAACGGCACGGAGGTTGCTGCCGGCGATGGCTTAGCCGTTTCTGAGCCCGGTGCGCTACGCTTTGCCGGTGGCCAAGACGCCGAGATCCTGCTGTTCGACATGGCGGCGTAGCATACGGCCGACGGCTGCCAGGGGGGCGGCATGCCGGTTATAACGCTGCATGTTCATCACCACGGGTTTCCGTCCTCGTCTACGCCTGCCCCTAGCCCGCCGCGAAGGGCGTACAGCCCTTCGATAGCGTAAGGCCCGCCACCGGTCCGCGGGCGCGAGGAGTACAGCGCAAAGCGGTGCATGAAGAACGGCTCGAAGCGCAGCACGGCGTTACGTGACAGAAATCGCGTCAAGCGTACCGGGTCGGCAAACGACATCCGAGCGACCGTGATGTGCGGCCGGAATGGATGCTTGGTGCGCGGACACCCGATCGCGGTTGCGATGCGGTCGAGCTGACGGGCAAGCGAGCTGAGTGCTGGCGTCTCTTTCACAATGGCGTGGATCGAATGCGGGTCGTTGCCAAACGTACCGAGACCATCGATCGCCACTTCGAACGCCTCGCAGTCCATCGTGTCGAGCAGATCGAGCAGGTCGCGCTCTTGCGCATCCGAGATGTCGCCGAAGAACCTGAGCGTGACGTGGAGGTCGTCCTCGTCGACCCAGTTGACGCCGGGGATCGGCTCTTCGAGCGCGGACAGCTCAGACGAGATGTCCTCGGGAATTTCGAGCCCGGCAAACAAACGTGGCATGGGACTGTTGAAAAATGAGTGTGGTGGCATTGGCCCGGGAGCCAGATCGGGTCCCGCGCATTGCCGTGGTCGCTCGATTGTAAATCCGGCGGCGACGCGGTCAATGGTTGGTTTTAGCCTCGCAGGCCACAGGCACTCTCGATCAGCTCAGCGCTTTTTCGAGGTCTTTGATCGATGCCTTCGTCAGCGTTTTGGCCAGTTCGAGCGTGATCCGGCTGGTCACTTCCTTGTGCAGCGATGGGCGTATCTGGCCCAGCGTCTGCGGGTCGGCAATCAACACCAGCGCGTCGAATTCACGGGCTTGAGCACGCCGATAAAGCTCCTTGGCCAGCTGCTTGGCGAACGTCGCTTCGTCAGTCTCTTGCGCCGATGATTCAGGCGGCCGGTGGCCGGCCGGACCTTCGTTCTCGAGGTCATGCGGCCCAATCGATCCGAGCAGGCTCAAGGTCACGTCAAACCCATGGCCGGTGTTGGTGAAAAACCGCGCCCCCGTACCATCGGCCACGACGATGAACGCTTTATGGGGAATGCGCTGTGACATGGACGGGCAGCCTCTATCGCAATGCGTGATCGCATCGTAGCTTATATGGTGCAGCCGACGGCAAGTTACCACCGTCGGCCGCACATTTTACTCAGCCCACGTCACGCCGCTATAATTGTGCGTCGACGTTACCTCACGCTTGACAACTGGTATCCGAGGCCTTAGTTCTTTGTTTGTTCCGCACCCGGAATTCGTTTCGTCGTGAGCAATTGATGGAGCCTTCCAAATGGACGATCTGCGCAAAGAGGCACCCAGCGCGTGGACAGCGCCCCCGACGGTTGAGTTCGATCGTGAGCGGCTCAAGGATGTGGTGCATTACATCTGTAGCCAGTGCGACGAAGCGGACTTAGGGAACGTCAAATTGCATAAAATCCTGTATTTCGCTGATATGCTCCACTTTAACGAGACGATGAAACCTCTGACGGGTGTTTCTTATGTTAAACAGCAATTTGGACCGACCGCTCGGCATTTGACAGCGGTTGTTGACGAGCTTGCGCAAGAGGGGCGATTGCAAGTTACCGACCGACAATTCTACGGTTTTCAAAAGAAAGATTACACGTCCCTGACGCAACCACACCTCGGCCGAATTGGTAACGCGCTTCCATTACTTGACGACGTCATTGAGTTTGTTTGCTCGCGCACGGCAAAAGAAATCAGCGAACTTAGCCACAATGCAGCATGGGATGCTGCTAAAATGGGGGAAGTTATCCCCTACTTCACCGCGATCGGCATGGAGCCCGCCGAATTAACAGACGACGATTTTGCCTGGGCAGATGCGGAAGGCAAACGGTTGCGTAGCACAATTGAAGGCAGGACCGATGAAGGTCGAGTTTTCTGAAATAGCGCTATTGGGCATCGTTCGCGATGTAGAGGATTGGGAGCGGCAGCAGTCATCTTACCACGCACTCAAGTGGTACATTGCCCGCGACGTGCCGCATCGGGCAATCCGGCACCCGGCTTTCCCTGACAAGAAAATCTATCTTTATGCCTTGGGCAGTACATTTCGCGTCCTGGTCGAAGTTCGCGGCGATGTCCTTTTTGTATGGTCGGTTCGGGGGCGAACCGGAATGGTGACGCCGTCGCGTTCGTAGCGCGACGGCCACCAGAACGAGCTCCGTCACGCCGCCAAGTTGCGCAGCACATAGGGCAGGATGCCGCCATTGCGGTAATACTCGATCTCGTCCAGCGTATCGATCCGGCAGATCAGCGGCACCGTGCGTACTTGGCCGTTGGTGCTGACGATCTCGGCGGTCATCACCTGCTTCGGCGACACAGAGGCCAGACCGCGAATGGATATGACCTCGCTGCCATCGAGACCAAGCTTGGCCCAGCTCATGCCGTCCTCGGCGTAGACAAACGGCACGACGCCCATACCGACCAGGTTCGACCGGTGAATACGCTCGAAGCTTTGCGCAATGACGGCTTTGACGCCAAGCAGGCTTGTGCCTTTCGCCGCCCAATCGCGTGACGAACCGTTGCCGTATTCGATGCCGGCGAACACGACGAGCGGGACGGCTTCGCGCTGATAGCGCATCGCCGCGTCAAAGATCGATAGTGTCTCAGCTGACGGCTGATGGACCGTCCACCCGCCTTCCCGCACGGCCCCGGAGGCGTCTTTGACCATGTGGTTCTTGATGCGGATATTGGCGAATGTGCCGCGCATCATGACTTCGTGGTTGCCACGCCGGGTGCCGTACTGATTGAAGTCGGCGGCCGCAACATTGTTGTCGATCAGGTACTTACCAGCCGGGCTATCGGTCTTGATCGAACCGGCCGGCGAGATGTGGTCGGTCGTGATCTTGTCGCCGAACAATCCGAGAATGCGCGCGCCGACGATGTCACCGATCGCGACAGGCGCTTGTGTCAGCGTCGTGAAATATGGCGGGTTTTGCACATATGTCGAGGTATCGTCCCAACCGTAGGTCAGGCCGGTCCCCGTAAAGATACCTTGCCAGTTGGCATCGCCCTTGAACACATCCGCATAACGCGACTTGAACAGGTCACGCGTGATGTGCTCGGCGATGAACGACTGGATTTCCTGGCTCGACGGCCAGATGTCCTTGAGCATTACCGGCGTCCCGTCGCTCGCGGTGCCCAGCGGTTCGCTGGTCAGGTCTACTTGCACCGATCCGGCCAGCGCATAGGCCACGACAAGCGGCGGCGAGGCGAGATAATTGGCCTGGACGTCGGCGCTTACGCGGCCCTCGAAGTTGCGATTGCCCGACAACACAGCAGCAGCCACGAGGCCGTTTTCGTTGATCGCCTTGGAGATGTCGGCCTGCAGCGGCCCCGAGTTCCCGATGCAGGTCGTGCAGCCGAATCCGACGACGTTGAAGCCCAACGCGTCGAGCGACGTTTGCAGCCCCGACGAACCCAAGTAAGCCGCGACGACCTGCGATCCCGGTGCGAGCGACGTCTTCACCCATGGTTTGACGGAAAGGCCCTTTGCGACCGCGTTGCGGGCCAACAAGCCTGCCGCGATCAGTACGCTGGGGTTTGACGTGTTCGTGCAACTGGTGATGGCCGCGATAACGACATCGCCGTGGCCGAGATCAAACCCGTGGTTCGGCACGGCGACGCGCTTGGACAACTCGCCGGGCTTTTTATATTCGCTCTCCAAAGCCTTGGCGAACCCTGGCTTGATGTCGGGCAGCGCGCTCCGGCCTTCTGGCCGCTTCGGACCCGCCATGGACGGCACGACGCTGGCCAGATCGAGCGCCAAGGTGTCGGTGAACTCGGGGTCGGCGATACCGGCGGTGCGGAACAGCCCCTGAGCCTTGGAATAGGCCTCGACCAGCGCGATCCGGTCTTCGTCGCGGCCCGATATCGTAAGGTAGGACAGCGTCTCGCCATCGACGGGGAAGAACCCACACGTCGCGCCGTATTCCGGCGCCATGTTGGCGATCGTCGCACGGTCGGCGAGTGTCATCGCGTCGAGTCCAGGCCCGTAGAATTCCACGAACTTGCCTACGACGCCCTTGGCCCGCAGCATCTGCGTAACGGTGAGCACGAGGTCGGTCGCGGTAACGCCCTCCGTGAGGCGGCCGGTCAGTTTGAAGCCGATGACCTCGGGGATCAGCATCGAGTAGGCTTGGCCGAGCATGGCCGCCTCGGCCTCGATGCCGCCGACGCCCCATCCGAGGACCGCCAAGCCGTTGACCATCGTGGTGTGGCTGTCAGTACCAACGACGGTATCAGGATAAGCGATAACTTCGCCCGAAGGTGTGCGCGCGGTCCAGACGGTCTGCGCGAGGTATTCGAGGTTGACTTGGTGGCAGATGCCCGTCCCAGGCGGAACGACGCGGAAGTTTTGAAACGCGCCCTGGCCCCATTTCAGAAAGTTGTAACGCTCGAGGTTGCGCTGATATTCGAGCGCGACATTCTGGGCCAGCGCCTTGGGCGTGCCGAACGCGTCGACGATGACGGAATGGTCGATCACGAGATCAACCGGCACCAGAGGGTTGATCATCGACGGGCTGCCGCCCAGCTTGGTCATCCCGTCTCTCATGGCGGCGAGATCGACGACGGCTGGAACACCCGTAAAGTCTTGCATCAAGACGCGCGCGGGGCGGAACCCGATTTCCTTGTCGGCTTTCCCCTTGTCGACGAGCCAAGCGGAAACGGCCTCGATATCAGCCTTCGTCACCGAGCGGCCATCCTCGTGGCGCAGCAGGTTTTCGAGCAGAACCCGCAAGCTGAACGGCAGGCGCGAAACGCCGGTCAGGCCGTTCTTTTCCGCGTCCGGCAACGAATAGTATGTGTAGGTTTTTTCCCCGACGGTCAGCGTTCGCTTGCACGCGAAGCTGTCGAGGGCGGGCGGTGTTGTGGAAACGGTTTCGTTGCTCATAATCTAAAACTCCATCGGTTGCGGTTGCATCGGGCAATACGAGATGATGCACGGTTGCAGCGCAATCCATGCAGCCCGGTCCGCGCCGCCGGAGTGCCGACGGTGGCCCACCGCGCCCAGGCCCGAAACCAAGGGCGCGCATCGGCCAGCTTTGCGCTAGCGTCAATCATGACACCTTGGGTATACAGCGTTGCTTTGGCGCATGCCAAGACGACCTTGGATTGGCGTTCGCTTTTTTTGAGTTCCCCCGTCAACGCAGGATCGTAAGCCAACCGTGACAAGCGCGCGCCAGCTCGTCGTGACGGACCTCGCGGTCGAGCGGGGCGGCCGGAGCGTGATTTCGGGGCTGTCGTTCGAAGTTAGCGCAGGCGAAGCCCTCGTCATCACCGGGCCGAACGGCGCTGGCAAGACAACCTTGATGCGGGCCTTAGCGGGCTTCCTGGCGCCAAAGTCGGGCCAGATCGAACTCCGGATCGGCCCTCCAGGCTCCACCGGGCTGACCCGCGACGACGGCCGCTCGATCGCGGAGCAGGCCCACGTGATTGGTCATTTGAACGGCATCAAGGCAACGCTGACAGTGGCCGAAAACGTAGCGTTCGCCCGCTCCTTCTTTGCAAACGGACGCCCACCACCCCAGGCTGGCAATCCAGAGGCGATAGACGCCAGCGCCTCCGACGAAATCGATGCCGCGCTGGATAAGCTCGGCCTCGGCAATCTCGCAGCCATCCCCGCAGGCCTGCTCTCCGCAGGCCAGAAACGGCGGCTCTGTCTCGCGCGCTTGCTGGTCGCCCAGCGCCCGGTTTGGCTCCTGGACGAGCCGACGGTCTCGCTCGACGCTCTGTCGACGCGGTTGGTGGCAAGCCTGATCGACGCGCACGTGAACGGCGGCGGAATGGCGCTGATCGTGACCCACGTTCCGCTGGGATTATCGAATTATCGTGAATTGGAGCTGCGCCCAGCCGGCGGCACCAGCGGCAGACCTGACGCCGATACCGAAAAATCTGAAAGCGCCCCGTCATGATCGCGCCATTCCGCGCCCTGATCGGACGCGACATCACACTCGCCCTGCGCGACGGAGCTGGTCTTGGTACCGCACTCGGCTTCTACCTGATCGTCGTTACCATGCTGCCGCTCGGGCTCGGACCCGATATGAAACTGCTGTCCCGGATCGCGCCCGGCATGTTGTGGATTGCGATGCTGCTGGCCGCCCTGCTGTCGATGGCGCGCCTGTTCGAAGCCGACCAGGAGGACGGATCGCTCGAAGTTTTGGCGACAGGCAGCCTGCCGCTCGAACTCGTCGTTATGGCAAAGGCGTTCGCCCACTGGCTCACGACCGCCGTGCCGCTCGCACTCATCACGCCGGTGCTCGGCCTGTTGCTCAACCTCGATCTCGCCGCCAACGGTCCCTTGGTGCTGACGATGCTCGCCGGCACGCCAGCCATCAGCTTTCTCGGCGCGATTGG
The DNA here is from genome assembly GCA_034408685.1 of Hyphomicrobium aestuarii. GTDB lineage: Bacteria > Pseudomonadota > Alphaproteobacteria > Rhizobiales > Hyphomicrobiaceae > JANXVY01. The sequence goes on from JAWXCP010000021.1 coordinate 16,310, forward strand.
TGCGGCTTTGACACTTCGCGCACGCCGCGGCGGGCTGCTGGTCGCGCTGTTGGTGCTGCCGCTCTATATACCGACGCTGATTTTTGGAATTTCTGCGGTCAGCGCGATCGTGCTCGACACCGGCGCCTTCGGACCGTCAATTCTGATTCTGACAGCGATTTCGCTGCTGTCGATCGTGCTCGCCCCGATCGCATCAGCGGCAGCGTTGCGCATGCAGTTCGAATAGGTGAGCGCAGCGCGCCGTCGCGACGCCAGCTCAAAATTCCAACGCCAAAACTAGGGCATCCACGGGCGGCTCGCCCCGCCTCTGGTAATACTTCGGCCGAATACCGACACGCTTGAAGTCGAGCTTTTCGTACAACCGCAGCGCCGCCTTGTTGTCGACGCCGACTTCCAGAAACAATCGTCGCGCCTCAGCCTTCGCGGCCGCGCGAATAAGACCATCGATCAGCTTCTTGCCGACCCCGCGACGCTGGAACCGGGGCGCGACACCAACCGACAGAATTTCTGCTTCGTCTCCGGCAAGTTGTGCAAGCACAAATCCAGCAGGTTCGCGCCTCATGCCGGCAACCGCGATCAGCGCTGCGGCGGCAGGATGTTCAAGCAACTTGCGGATCGCCTCTTCGGACCATGGAGGGTTGAACAATTCAGCGTGGATCGCTGCGACCTCGCCTGAACGCTCGGGGCTGGCCCAAAGCAAGCTGATGGGCTCGAGATCCGTTAGCTGAGGGTCGATGACGTCCACGGTATCCCCACCTACAGTTTGTTCCCATCAACCCTACAAATTCAAAATTGCTTAGAAATTGCCGCCTACCGAACCAGCTCGTGGGTTCGGCGCGATGCAAGCATTGCGCCGAATAATAACTGTAACGAACCACTCGGCACCACGCTCGCTGGGCACTAAGTTCGGCCAACGCCGCTGCCCGGCGGCTTGGCGTCGGGTGCCCGAAGGTACAACGCTACCGCAGGCGTAAGCTTCCGTCGGCACTGTGTCACGAGCGCGACAACTGTTTCTGCATGGGGAAGAAAATACTGGGATAACGGCGTGGCCTGCGCGGAAAAACAGGGCCCGTGACCGAGCACGACAGCAGCATGCGCGGCTGCGAAATCGTCGATCTCGCCAGAGCGGATCAATCGCGCCGGTATGCGTGCTTCAAACCCAGTTTCATCAAAGACTTGGACATAGATATCGTGTCTGCCCATGTCGATCGCGACGCACATCTCGCGACCGTCCGCGGCGCCCGCTTTCGCCAATTGGACGGCAATCACTTGCAGTGACGTCACCCCGGCCGTCGGCACGCCGAGCGCGAGGCCAAGACCTTTTGCCGCAGCAATGCCGATGCGAGTTCCCGTGAACGAGCCGGGGCCGACGGTGACGGCGACGAGCCCCACGTCGGCCATCGCGACGCCAGCTTCAGTGACGACATCGCCAACCATCCCCACGATACGCTCGGCTTGTCCGGTCTGCATCGGCTCGAACCGTGCCACTGTCCTGATCAACTCATGGCCAGCAAAGAGGCCAACGGCCGCCGAGCACGACTGAAAGCAGGTGTCGATCGCCAGCACGGGTCGGCGGATCGTGGACGCGCCAGCCGCAGGATCATCACGCGCCAGATGGTCCGTCACACGATCTGCGCCATGTCGTCGAAATTGAACCGTGGCGCGCGCGGATGGACGCCGGCTGGATCGCCGTAACCCAGGTTGACAAGAAAGTTCGACTTGATGTCGCTGCCCGCAAAGAACGCCGCGTCGACGCCAGCATTATCGAAACCCGACATCGGACCGCAGTCGAGCCCGAGCGCCCGGGCGGCCAGGATCAGATAACCGCCTTGCAACGTCCCGTTGCGGATTGCGCTCGTGGTGGCGAAGTCGGCATTGCCGGTAAACCACGACTTGGCATCGTAGGCCGGAAACAACTTCGGCAGGTGCTCATAAAACATCAGATCGTAACCCACGATCGCGGTCACCGGCGCCGCCAGTGTCTTGTCCCGGTTGCTGTCCATGACCAGCGGCGCGAGCTTTGCTTTGGCCTCGCGCGACGTCACGAACACGAGCCGCATTGGCGACATGTTCACGCTTGTCGGTGCCCACCGGACGAGGTCGACGAGATCACGCAGCACGCTGTCGGGCACGGAACGGTTTTGCCACGCGTTGTGCGTGTGCGCGTCGTAAAACAGTCGGTCGAGCGCGGCGCGGCCGATCACGCCCTCGGCTCGCTCGGTCTGCTGGGTTGGCATCTGGCTCATGGTTGTGCTCCAAAAAGAAAAAGCGCGACGACTTTGCGGGACGACATTGCAGCCCGCCGTTGCAGCTTGCCGTTACGCCCGCCAAAGGTAATTCTGTCAGATACGGCTAAGCGCCATGTCATCGCGATGGATCAGCTCGTCGCGGCCGCTGAAGCCGAGGATCGCGGCAATCTCGCCAGACCGCTTTCCGATGATGTGCTCGGCATCGGCCCGCGCGTAAGCCACGAGGCCACGGCCAATTTCGCGGCCGTCACTCGCACGGATCAACACAGCATCCCCCCGGTCGAACTGCCCGTCGACACGCAAAACACCGGCCGGCAACAAGCTGCGCCCTTGTGCCAAGGCCCGCTCGGCGCCAGCATCGATATGGACAGCCCCTCTCGGCTCGAGTTGGCCCGCAATCCAACGTTTACGCGCCGTGACAGGGTCGGTCCCGGCGAGGAACCAGGTCACCTTGGAGCCATCGGCAATCGCCCTCAGCGGGTTCATCACCTTGCCGGTGGTGATGACCATGTTGATCCCGGCGGCCAGCGCGATCTTGCCAGCTTCGATCTTGGTCTTCATGCCGCCTTTGGATAGTTCGGTTCCAGCATCCCCCGCCATCGCCTCGATCTCGGGCGTGATGGCCGTGACGAGGGGAAGATGGCGGGCCGAGGGGTCGGCCTGTGGTGGCGCCGTGTACAGCCCGTCGATGTCGGACAACAGAACCAGACAATCGGCCATCACCATGCTGGCGACGCGGGCCGACAGGCGGTCGTTGTCGCCGTAGCGGATTTCAGCCGTTGCCACCGTGTCGTTCTCGTTGACAACGGGGATGGCCCCCAGCGCAAGCAGCGTCGACAGTGTCTGACGCGCGTTGAGATACCGCCGCCGCTCCTCCGTGTCGCCCAGCGTCAGAAGGATCTGCGCCGCCGTTAAACCCCGATCGGCAAACATCGCTTGATAGGCGGCAGCGAGGCTGATCTGTCCAACGCTGGCGGCCGCTTGGCTTTGCTCGAGCGCGAGCGGCCCTTTGGGCAGTTTGAGCGTTTGACGCCCCAGTGCGATCGCGCCCGAAGACACCAGAACGACCTGCTTGCCGTTTGCAACCAGATCGCGGACGTCGTCGAGCAAAGATTGAAGCCACGCGACTTTAAGCTGCCCGGTGTCGCGATCGGCGAGGAGGGCGGACCCGATTTTGACGACGATCCGACGCGCGCTGGACCATTCTGGACGCGCCGTCGCAACGGCGGCTGAAACAGGTGTGGTGGTTTTGAGGGTCGAAACAGGCGTCATGGGCTGGCTGCCAAGGCTTGGGACAGGGCGCAGCCGTCGAAGGTGTCCGGCGCGGTCGCGATAGCCCTTAGCAGAATTCGGCAAGCCTGCACGCGTTCACGTACGATTCGTGGCTGTAGGGCAACGCCGCCCGTTGGACACGGCGTCGCTGGACGCACGCGGCTTTCCAAGCCCGCGCGGTTCGATTACGCCAGTGAGAAGCCAAAACCGCAGCCAAACGGCGCGAACTGGCATTCAAACAACGTTTGATATCGGGGCCACGGATGTCGCAGCTGAAATTTGCAGTCACCATGGCCAGCGCAGTCGCGACGGCCCCCGCACGACTGTCATGCGTGGCAGCAGGCGCAATACTGTCAGGCGCGATCATATCCGGGCTCGCATTCGCAGGCTCGGCTTCCGCAACCGACCTTGGCGGGCTGATCCCGGCGGGAACAACCGTGACGCTGGGCGCACAAGCCATCATCCAACCCAAGTATGAAGGCGGCAAGGACTACGAAGTCACCGCTGCCCCCATCATCAAATTCACTGGAATGAACCCGTTTGCCTCGTTCCTCAAGGTCGATGCCCGTAACATCAACGATATCGGCCTCGGATGGCTGAATGTTGGCGGGTTCTCCGCGGGTCCGGCCCTGGGTTACCGCTTCGACCGCGAAGAGGACGACGGCAGATTGTTGCGCGGCCTTGGCGATGTCGATGGCGGCCTGCTGGTCGGCGGCTTTGCTCGCTATGACTTCAAGCCAGCCTATGTTCGCGTGTCGTACCTGACCCAGGTGACCGGGGAGGAAGATGCCGGCGGCATTTTCCGCATCCAAGGCGGCGCCGATGTCATGGCCACACCGCAACTCCTGCTGAAGGGCTTTGCCGCCGTCGAATTCGGCGATGAAGACTACATGCAAACCTATTTCGGCGTCACCGCAGCCCAAGCCACACGGTCGGGTTTGGCGCGCTTCACGCCGGAAGCCGGTGCCAAAAGCTTCCATCTCGGCCTCACTGCCGAGTATGAGTTTGCGCCGACCTTGACGCTGATTGCTGGCGCTGAATACGTTGGTCTGCTCGACGATGCCGCTGACAGCCCGGTTGTTGAAGAAGAAAACTATGTCATCGGCCGCATCGGCCTGTCCAAGCGATTCACGATTGGTCGCTAAAGGCGGCCTCAGCCTGACCTGCCGATAAGCCTGACCTGCCGATAAGCCTGACCTGCCGATAAGCCTGACCTGCCGATAAGCATGACCTGCCGATAAGCATGGCTGCGGCTGCAAAATAGTATAC
>JAWXCP010000022.1:0-3982 GCA_034408685.1 Hyphomicrobium aestuarii
ATGCGGTAAAGGCCCGGAGAGACATCCTGATCGCCGGCACTAACGACCTGAACGACCTGGCACAGCCACCATTTTTCAAACGACCGCAGACAGCCACCATTTTTCATGGGGCAACGAGAAACCGGTGACTGTCCTGAACGTCCCTAAAACGCGGCAATTCCACCGAAAATCGATCCCGTCCGCGCGCAGTTCCGCACGGAACAAGCCAAGGTCCGCGCGGAACCAGCGGAGTTCCGAACGGCACAAGCCAAGCTCCGCGCGGAAGCAACTCTGTTCCGCAAGGTGCACGGCAACTTCCGAACGGAACCAGCACCGTGCCAAGCGTCATGCGGTAAGTCCCAAACGAATACGATCCGATGCCGCGCCAATCAAAGGGCATTCCACGCAGAGTCAAATCAGGTCGAGAAAACTAGCTGCGACACGTGCCATTCCTGCCATTCGCCATCCGCCATCCGCCCGCCCATTGATTCGAGTGAGGTCCGCTTACCCGACTTCCGGGATTCCCCGAGTTCACCGGTCAAAACGCGACTGGGTCAACGCGCTGTGATGGGCGTAACTTTCTTGGCCTGAATCGTCCATTTGAGGATGCGCTTCCTCAGGTCCTCCTCGATGTCGACAGCGAGTTCGACAACTCGTGGGCGGTCGAGAAGCAAGTCAGCCTTATCTGCAATTGATTGCCACTCGTTCATTCCGATCCATTCAGCAACCGCGAATGTTCGCACGGGAACAACCGAAAAGTTTCTGTTGGCAAGCCACGTCTTGGCAAAGTCGATCGGTCGCGATTTGGTCGTCTCGCCTCGCCAGCTTGTGCCAGTCTTGCTCTGAGCAAATAACATGAGCTTTCCGGCTCGTCGATCTACAAACGGCATCCAAACAAAGACGTCTAAGCCGCCGTCATTTGCCCTTTTCGCTGCTTTGTCAACTGGACTGTAGCCACCACCTTCTTCAATCTGGACGCAAAGTTCTTTTACCTTTTTCGCAAATCCACCGAGTACTGACGTTCCAAAGACAGACGATTTTGCACGACCTGAACCCAAGTAATTTTGCATCGCTACGGCGGTAAGCGCCTCGAATAGCTCAGTCCCGTTGATCTCCGCATGCGTCCGATTCGCCGCCATGTTGAGCCGCGTGCACAGCAGCAGATAGCGATAGACCACACCGCCTATGTTCTTTTCGTCAATCGGAAGGTGTTCGAGTTTTTGGCCGCTGACTAACTTGAACGGATACGATTCGCCGAGGAGTTTGAATCTGTTCTCGATTTCACGAAACACCTCGTCGGTGGCATCGGTGTTTTCGACTTCGTCGTCCTCAAGGCCGATATTGTGGTCGTTGTCGTCCTCCTGATTTTGCTTACGGACAAGCTCGCGCGACGACGTTGAGCCGACGTCCCACGCGAGCAGTTCGGCGAAATCAGCTAGCTCTTCGGTTGTTGCACCCGGACTGGGGCCGGCAGGGAGCTTGAAGGGCATTACTGCTCCTCCGTCAGCCGCTTCCTCTTCAACCCGGGTTGCTTACGCTCCATCGTGTCGTAAACGTCCTCTGCTAACTCGACCACTGTGCCGGCAAGTCGGAGGAGGTCTTTAGAACCGGTGTAGCCGCCGGAAATGGAGCCTTGTGCGCGCTGCAACTCGCGCTTGGCTCGGACCAGCGCTTCTTCGAAGATTTCGTTGGAGGGGCGGCTTAGTTCATAGGCAGTCATGATGTCCGCGCCGTCGCGGAGCGCGGTGACCGCTTCATTACTCTTCAGCGCAGCGTCGAGATAACGAAGATGAGGATTCTGGGTCTGAACAACCGGCGGACGCTTCAGCTTTTCGCTGCCATACATCCATAGCAGCACTTCGCCAAGTTGCTTCTTATTGGAGGCGGGAACGGGAGTATCGGTTTCTTCGTCCTTCGTTTTTATTTTAAGGAAGCCCGCGATTCCCTCGTAATCAAGCCCCGTGTAGAGATGTGAGAAAGCGAGCTTCTTATTGTAACTGTCGTCGCGATCAAACACTTTCAACTTCTCTGCCTGATCGAGAACCATCAGGCCACGGTACAGACGCTGCACTGTGTTGTGACGGTCGCCGATTTGTTGGGCGATGTCGGCGAGCGGAATTTTATAATCCCGATGAACTTCTGCGATGTAGGTTGCCTTTGCGTAGCTGCTCCACTTGGCGGGGCCATTGACGTGCTTGAAGCCGAGAAAACGCCATTGCTTGTCACGTTCAATGGAAATGACGGGCAACTTCTCGAGCTTCTTTCGAGCACTCTCGGTGATCGTCGGGATATTCCAACGGTTCTGTGAAGCCAATTCAGGACGAGTCAGTATCTTCACCGCTGCCAATCGACGGTTGCCCTCGACGACGACATCGCGGCCGTTCTCGCGCACGATCATGAGCGGCTCGTGCTGGAAAAAACCACTGGACGCGATGGATTGCACTAGCTCGGCAACGTCCATTGTGTCCCAGAGAATCTTCAGTATCTCGTCTTCGGGCGTCTTCGCCGAAACTTTGAACTCGGCCAATCGCGGATTAGCGGGATCGAAGTGCAAGTCCTGCGTTGCTCGTTCGTCGAATGGGCGCTGGGCGTCGGGCATCATTGAGTCCTTTTGCCTACGAGGCTCTCTGAAGACTAGAAAGTGACAGCAGTTGGTTTCTGCAGTGCGCGGGAAGCAGAACATGCTGGGGCGCTATCGCAAGTTCAATGGCCATTCGCTTGACCTGCAGCGAATAGTGAATTGGTAATGGGCATACCTGCATATTGGCATATAGTTGACGGATCAAGGACGCATCGTCGTATGACGCGAACCAATTGAGCAAGCGCTGCGCACGTAGGTAAATGGTCAGAGCCCGATGATCTTGCCGACTGTAAGCGTTGAGATAGAGGCGTTGTCCTTTTTGGACATATGGTGGATCAAGATACACTAAGGTGTTTTTTCTATCGGATCCTCGCGGAAGGCGTTGTTTCAAAAAGACAAGGGCGTCAAGATTGCTTAAGGAAATCTTCGAACGCACACGACCAAGTTGGAGTACTCTCGACGCGAGTTCTTGTCGGTTGAAACGAACGTCGAGTCGCCATTTGCCCGTCTGACCATAGCCACCGATCGGACCTGCGCCATCGAGAACCCCAGATCGGTTACAACGGTTCAAAAAAAACGCTGCGAACCCGAGGTCGAAAAGATTGTGTTTCCTCGGCGAACCACAGATGCTGCGTTGTCGTCGCCACTCGTCGATCGTGACCGGCGACTTCAGAATTCGCTCAGCGAATAGCTCACTCTGACTGGTACACGATCGCCAAAACGCGTAAACGCGACGATCGGCATCATTCAGATGAACGTGAGATACGGTACCGGAATCGAGCAGTTTCAAGGCTGCTCCGGCCCCACCCGCGAACGGTTCAAAATAGTCGCAAGATTCCAAGCCGTTAAGAGTGATGATATCACTCAACAAATCGGCGAGGCGGGCTTTACCGCCAGGATAACGTAGGGGGCTATCGTGAGTCATGCATTCTTCGCTAGCATAACCGGTTTGCAGCAAAACGGAAGAATCGCTTCCGCTCTCGACGACTTCGAACTCATTGCCCGACGGACTGACAAATCGACATGCTCTCCCTCTCCATCCGCCAGTCGTACACCGAGTTGAGGAAAGCGGGGGATCAAGACGATCGCCCACTTGGTTTAAGGCGAGCGTTACGCGAACTACACCGCCGCCGGTTGATCGTGTTGGTGTGCTTGGAGTTGAAGCCACCGATCCGGCAGCCAATCGTCGAGTTGGCTGATCGGCGTCGTCGGGAGGTTGGTCAGCAGTTGCGTCAGGTACAGTTGCGGGTCGATGTCGTGGCGGCGGGCGGTGCTGGGCGACAACACCATCCGCCGGCATGTGGGGCGAGCAAGGCAACTCTTCAAGGCTGCCATCCGCCGGCAACTGGTGCGCGGGGCGAATCCCCTTGACGGCATGGCCGCGACGGTGCGGGCGGACAAGGCCCGGTTGTACTTCGTAAC
>JAWXCP010000194.1:0-6089 GCA_034408685.1 Hyphomicrobium aestuarii
GCCATGGCCGCGGCCATGGCCAACGGCAACCATCCGCCCTCGTAGATTTTGGTCATGTTGGCGAGGAAGAAAAACTGCTCGATCAACACCAACGGGATCATGATGGCGGCGGCCTGCCATAGCGGCCGGTTCCACAATTTCCACACCACGAAAAACAGGATCGCGCTATCGAGGACCATGTTGGCGGTCACGGCAATGCCGTATGCGGCCGCGAGCTTGCCGGACGTCTGGAACATCACGACGGCGCCGACGACGAAGCTGAACAAGATCCAGTTGACCCGGGGCATGTAGATCTGGCCTGCCATACTCTCGGACGTGTGAACAATGCCGAGCCGTGGCAGCAGTCCGAGTTGAATGGCCTGGCGCGTGAACGAGAACGCGCCAGTGATGACGGCTTGGCTGGCGATCACGGTCGCCATGGTGGCGAGTAGCACCATGGGGATCAACAACTCTTTGGGATAGAGCAGGTAGAACGAGTTTTTCGCAGCCGACGGGTCGGCGAGGACCAGCGCGCCTTGGCCGAGATAATTGAGCAGCAAGCATGCCAGCACGAACACCCAACCGCCCTGGATCGGCTTACGTCCGAAATGGCCGAGGTCGGCATAGAGTGCTTCAGCACCGGTGACGGCGAGGAACACCAACCCCATGACTGGAAAAGCGATGAACCCGTAATCGCGGATGAGGTCGAAGCCCCAGATCGGGTTGAGCGCGATAATGATGCCCGGGTTGGCTATGACATGGACGAGACCGCCGAGCCCGAGGGCGAAAAACCACACGACGCAGATGGGACCGAAGTATCGCGCGACCTTGGCCGTGCCAGAGGCTTGCGAATAAAACAGTGCGAACAGGATGACGAGGGCGAGGGGGACGACGACGGCTTCAAAGTGAGGGTGGACGAGTTTCAAGCCTTCGACCGCCGACAAAACCGAGATCGCTGGCGTGATGACGGCATCACCGTAAAAGAACGAGGCCCCGGCAATGCCGAGGCCGAAGATGAGTGCACTGGATTGGGGGGCGGCCTGTTGGGCCAATGACATCAGCGAGAAGGTTCCACCTTCGCCCTTGTTGTCGGCACGCAACAGCATGAGCACGTACTTGAGCGTCACGATCAAGATCAGCGTCCAAAAAATCAACGACAGAATGCCGTAGACCGCCGGGACATGCGGAAGTTTCGCGACATCCGCAGCGTGGAGCGCTTCCTTGAAGGCGTAAAGCGGGCTGGTGCCGATGTCGCCGAAAACGACGCCGATCGAGCCCAGCGTCAGTGCCCAGTAATTCTTGCCGTGCGTGTCGTGTGCTGTGCCGGTTTCGGCGACAGAAGTCTGTGCCATGAGGCACCTCATCGAAGTGTGCGACGCAGAACTCGAGACGTTGGCCGAACCACTGATGAACGCGCCGTACGACTCTAAGTTCAATACTCCCGTCGCGAAACTCGCGAAAGCCTTTATCCAAGTCTTTGGTGCAACTTGATTTCACGCGTGTTGCAGTTCGGCCCTGCACGAGGCTTGGCGGGGTCGGCATGTCTTATTTGATGAGAACCGGTGATGCGGTCGTCCCCGCAGCCGACAATTTTGGACTGGCGTAACGAAACACATAAACCATGGCGTCACTCAGCGCGGACGACCACAACGTCCAGTCGTGCCCGCCGTCGAGGATGCGAAATTCGGTCAGACCGAACTGCCGATCAACGAGACGCTTGTGCAGCAGGGCGGTCTCGTATGCGATCCCCAAGTTGTCGTCATCACCAGAAGCCAGATAGATCGCGACCCGATTCGACTGAGCAAAGTAGGCCGGCAACAGGCTTGGGTAGTTGTTGGCGTCCCATAAGCCGTCGTCGAAACCTCCGCCAGCGTTGAGAAACGGCGGCTGATTTCGGGCAGCCGATAGCGGCGGCGGCGCATCGGCATAGACAGCCGGGCTCAGAGCGGCAACGGCGCTGATCCGGTCGGGATACTTCAAGCCGAAGCGGATGGCACCGTAACCTCCGGCCGACAATCCGGCCACGAGACGGCCGTCGCGCGACTTTATTGTGCGATAATGTTGATCGACCAAAGGTACCAGATCGGACCAAAACGCCGTCTCGGCCTTGTCCTTGGCGCCGTCCACCCACCAGCAGCCGGGTAATCCCGGCATGGCGATAAGGGTTGGAGGAATGGCGCCGGTCGCGATCAACCGATCGGCGATATCCTGCACTTTGGCCAGTTCGGTCCAGTCGTTCTCGTCACCCCCAGCACCATGGAGCAAGTACAACACCGGGTACCGCTCGGTGCCGCCGTCGTATCCTGCTGGAAGGTACACCGAAAAAGGCATGTCTCGCTTAAGGGTGGCGGATTTGATGTTCTGGCGGACAATCCGGCTCGCCACGGTCACAGTCGGGGTCGGCGTCGCGGCTTGTGGCGCAACGTTGGCTGCAACCAGTGGGCGTTTCTGGCCGACACTTAGGCTGCCTGTTGCTGCAATACAAACTGCCACTAAAACCAGCGTCACCAGCAATGGTCTAGACACGCAAACTACCCCCATTGTGGAGTGGTCGTCAGGTATTGGTCTCCGTCCACGCACCCCCGGTCACCATACTGGATTAACACGGTCGAGGGAAGGCAGCTGGTTCGCACCAGCACGCGGATTAAAATCGGGCGTACTTCAGCGCGGCCGAACCGGCCTCAGAAAGACGCCACTTGAAATGGCGCGCACGACATATTCCGACAGACACGTGTGCCCTTGCTCAGAAATGGCGAACGCGTTCGGCGCCTCGCCAGACTTCTGCGCTTCAACCTGTTCAATGACTTGCGTTGCCTCATATCGGCTGATCCGCAAAATCTGATTGCGGTCAGCCACGCGGTTCACCGCATTGCGGATCGCCTGATACTGGGCGTCTTTTGCCAGCCCTCTGATATACTGTAAGCCGACCAGGGCGACGTCGATCCCGTGGCCGCGGAGCCAAGCCACCGTGTCATCGAGTTCGGTTTCGAACTGGTCGACAGGGACCCCTGCCACGGCATCACTGCTGCCAACCTGCCACAACACGAGGTCAGGGCGATTGAGGGCAACCTCTGATTTGATCCGCTCGGCCGCATTCCGTGCCAGCTCGCCCGACACGCCACGATCGATGATTTGCACGTCAACGCCGGGGATCGTTCGTTCCAGAACGCCTTCGATGACTTTGAAATAATGTTCGCCCGTGCGCCGCATCATGGCACTGGCCGACGCGCCGATAGCAAGTATCTTGATGACTTTAGTTTCGCGCAGGGCACGCTGAACGTTCGAGAGCGGAATCGCTCCCGAAATGTTTACGCCCGGCGTCTGGCAGTCATTGGACAACGGTGGGGGGGTTGGTTCGGCTTTTGCCGACACCAAAGCGCCCGCACTGGCGACGGCGATTGCAGATGCGCCTACCAGCGTCGTCGACAGTGCCACGAACGATCGTCGTCGGTACAGCGGCATTACGCGATCCGGTTGCCTGCCTGAGTTTTGCTCATACTGGCAGATTTTGGCCATTCCGCTAGCCAGGCAGAAAAAATCATCACGCTTAGTCCTACGACAAGAAGCAGAAAATCGAGCGGCAACTCGGCCTTATAGACGTATCGGACGACCTGGCAGGCGAGCGACAGCACCGATCCAACCGAAAACACAACCAGCGATTTCCGGCCCAGCAGCGACAGGACGCGCGTAACGGGTGGTAGCACTGCCATAATGCGTTTGGACGTTACCGCTATGACCGCTGCCAATGCGAGGAATTGCAAGAGGCGGATCGGCGTCTGGAACGACTTGACGTCGACGAACAGCAGCTTTGGTTCTGGCATCCCGGTCGGATCAGGATGAAGGTTCCAGAACTGCATGATCGACGTCGCGATTACGATCGGCAGCGCCAGTTTCACCAGCGCGTTGATGTGGCGCCGGACGAATGCACCAGCCCCCGTATCTCGCGCCAGGACGAAGCCGAGCACGAAGATCAACTGCCAGGCGAGCGGGTTGAAGAACCACGTCCCTTGCGTTGGCCAAGTCGGGATCGATACGCGAAACACCAGCACGAAGACGTACAGCGCAACGGAAGCTGGCAATAACGCGCGCGGCGCGTACCAATGGAGCATGACAACGAGCGGTGATGCCGCTGTCAGGACGACGTAGAGTGGAAGGATGTCGAAATAGCCGAGCTGGTAACTGAGCGTGACAAGACCAATGTGCGCCCGGATCGGGTCGTAGAAAACCGTCGCCGCATTGTGCCATTCGAGCAGAAGCGGATTGTCGTAGGTCGTGGCAGCCGCAGCCAGCAGCGCAATGGCGATCGTTACCAGCATCAGATGGACCGCGTAGATGCGGAGCGCGCGATCGGCGAGCGCTTTGATCGCCTCGATATGGGCTTTGCGGGCCTCATACCGGGAGACCATCAAGGCAAGTCCCCAGCCAGCCAAAAACACGAACAACTCGGCGGAATCGGAAATCGACACGTTGCGGTGCGTAAACCGCTCGAAGTATATTCCTGGAATATGGTTGATAAATATTGTGATCAGGGCAAACCCGCGCCAGAAATCGACCGCGTTTGCTTCCCGGACCTTCGCTTCCCCGATGTTTGTTTCGCCGATAGTTTCCCCGATTGTTTCCCTGGGCAAAGCGACCTCCCGTGACGGCAGCGTAGACGGCCAGCTCGGTCCGTACCGCGAATCGCTGAGCCTTCACACGACTTTGCCCGACACAACTTTGCCCGGGTTCAAAATGCCGCGCGGGTCCAGGGCGGCTTTAATGGCGCGCATGGCGAACAGTTCCGCCTCGCTCTTGTAGCGGGGGAGGTCGTCGCGCTTGAGGCGGCCGATGCCGTGTTCGGCCGAGATCGAGCCCGACATGTCGTGGACCAGGCCATGCACCGCGTCCGCCATGTCGTGCCACAGCGCGAGGTAGGCGGCTTTGTCCATGCCGACGGGTTGAGACACGTTATAGTGCACGTTGCCGTCGCCGAAGTGGCCGAAAGGCACAGGGCGAGCGCCGGGGCAAACGCGTTCGACGATCGGCCCCGCCCGGCGGATGAACGCTGGGATAGCCGTGACTGGTACGGAGATGTCGTGCTTGATGCTGCCGCCTTCGGGCTTTTGGGCTTCGGATAGCGCTTCCCGCAATTTCCACAGCGCGGCGCGGTGGCCAAGGCTGCCAGCGATCGTCGCGTCGCGCACGAGGCCGTCGTCGGCCGCCTCCGCGAGCAGTGCTTCGATGATGCCGCCCGCGCTGCCGTCTGCTCGGCTGCCAGCAACATCGAGCAGCACATACCAGGGATGGGGTTCACTCAAAGGATGCCGCGTGCCCGGCGCATGGCGTAGCACCATGTCGAGGCCGGCGGTGTCTAGGAACTCGAACGCCGTCAGCCCACCGCCGGCTGCCTTTTCGGCCCGCTGGAACAGGGCGCCCACGTCCTCGATCGACGATAGGGCGGCAAATGCCGTTGCGACTTCGGCTGGACGCGGCAGTAGTTTCAAAGCGACCGCCGTGATGACCCCGAGCGTACCCTCCGACCCGATCAGGAGGTCTTTGAGGTCGTAGCCTGTGTTGTCCTTCTTCAACGCGCGCAGGCCGTGGATGATTTGACCATCGGCCAGCACCGCCTCGATGCCGAGCGCGAGATTGCGCGCGTTGCCGTAGGCTAGCACCTGCACGCCGCCAGCGTTGGTCGCCATCACGCCGCCAATTTGGCACGAACCCTCGGAGGCGAGCGATAGCGGGAACAACCGCCCGGCGGCCTCGGCGGTCTCCTGCGCCGTCAGCAGCGTAACGCCGGCTTCGGCCACCATATAGGCCCCGCCCGGATCGACATGGCGGATGCGGTTCATACGCGTCAGCGACAGCACTATTTCGGCCTTGTCTTCGTGCGGGATCTGGCCGCCGACGAGCCCGGTATTGCCGCCTTGCGGGACGACCGCGACGCGCGCCGCGTTGCAGGCGGCAAGGATCGCCGCGACTTCCGCCGTCGAGCCGGGACGCAGCACGACGGGCGTGCGGCCGCTGTAGAGGTCGCGCCATTCCTTGAGGTAGGGCGCCTGATCGGCCGGATTGGTGATGGCGTTGCCCGCGCCGACGATCGCCGTCAGCTGCGCGAGCAACTCGGC
>JAWXCP010000195.1:0-8495 GCA_034408685.1 Hyphomicrobium aestuarii
CACAGGGCGCATGGCACCGAAGAATTGCAAATCCACCTGCCTGTCCTGTTGAACCCCGTGATGACCTCGACCGGCCACGCCGCCCCCGAGGTTGAACATGCCACCCGCATCGCTGCCCGCACCACCCGCGCCTGGGGCCGGTTCCGGCAGGCGGCGGTGTCGTCCTTTGCCTTTGTCGAGGCGGCGGGACCGGCCTATAGCTGGAAACTGGTGCGCAGCGCGCTTGCGTTGCCACCCGGTCACCAGCCCCCCGAACCCGCGCCGCGCATCGAGGGCGGACTGAGCGCCGAGGCCAAGGCCGCGACCGGGGCTGCCGTGCTGAAGGCGATGAGCATGACCACGAACCACGCGCGGCTTGTCCTGCTGCTGGGTCATGGCGGGCAAACCACCAACAACCCGCATGAAAGCGCGTATCACTGCGGCGCTTGTGCGGGGCAGACCGGCGAGGTATCGGCGCGTCTGCTGGCCCAATTGCTGAACGACCCCGAAACGCGGGCAGGTCTGCCTGCGCAAGGGATCATACTGGCAGAGGACACGGTCTTTCTGGCAGGCCTCCACGACACGACAACAGACCGGATCGTCCTGTTTTGCGACGACGCAGCACCGGCACACACCGCCGACATTGCAAAGGCCGAAAACTGGCTTGCCCGCGCTGGAGGCCTCGCGCGCACCGAACGCGCGCTGCGTTTGCCGGGAGCCACGGCAAGGTCGATCGGCCACCGGGCGCTAAACTGGGCCGAGGTGCGGCCCGAATGGGGGCTGGCCGGTTGCGCCGCCTTTATCGCCGCCCCGCGCCCAGCCACAGCCGGCGCCGATCTTGCAGGCCGCGCGTTCCTGCACAACTATGACTGGCGTGCCGACGCGGGCTTTGGCACGCTGGAACTGATCCTGACCGCACCTGTGGTAGTGGCGAGCTGGATCAGCCTTCAGTACTATGGATCATCCGTCGCGCCCGAGGCGTTCGGCGGCGGCAACAAGCTGATCCACAACGTCGTGGGCGGCATCGGGGTGGTTCAAGGCAACGGTGGCAAGCTGCGTCCCGGTCTGCCTTGGCAAACCGTTCACGACGGTGCGCAACTGGCGCATGAGCCGTTGCGGCTGTCGGTGCTGGTCGAAGCCCCGCGCGAGGCGATCATAGACGTGCTGGCCCGTCATGCCGGGGTGCGCGCGCTGTTCGACAATGGCTGGCTGCATCTCTTCGTCCTGCAACAGGGTCAGATCGCGGCCCGCTACCGGCCCGGTTTAGTCTGGGATGACAAGGAATATCAGCGCCGTGCAGCATGACACTGCCTGAACGCGCAGCCCTTGGCACAATGCACGGCAAAGCGGCGGCAATCGCGCCGCCGCTGGCCCGTCTCGGCGTCACGCTGGTCGTGCCCGACGGGCTGGACACCGACCGCTTCGGCACCTTCACCGCCGAGGTCCCGCGCGAAGGCACGATGGACGATGCCGCCCGAGCCAAGGCACGTGCCGCCATCCTGATCACCGGCCTGCCGGTCGGCCTCGCCAGCGAAGGGGCTTACGGCGCACATCCGTTCATCCCCTTTCTGCCCATCGGCCGCGAAGTGCTGCTGTGGCGGAACGAGGAAACGGGGCACGAAGTGATCGAAAGGCTGACCGATGACGCCCCGTGCTTCGATCACATGACCGTGGTGTCCGCCGACGAGGCGCCCCCCTTTCTGGCGCGCATCGGCTTTCCCCGGACAGCCGTCATCGTGGCTCCGGCGGGCCAGGGTGCGGCACCTCTGGCCAAGGGTTTGCAGGACCGTGGCGCGGTCGATGCCGCAATTCGTCGCGCAAGCCAACTGTCGGGGCAGGGGGGAGTTTTTCTGCAAACCGACATGCGCGCCCACCTGAACCCACGCCGGATGGAGACGATCGCCCGTCTGGCCGAACGCCTCGCCGCGCGGCTGGGGACGGCGTGCCCGGCCTGTGCAGCGCCGGGATGGGGGCTGTTGCGAGTGGAAACCGGCCTGCCATGCGCCTGGTGTCACGGTCCGACGCTGCTGGTCAAGGCCGAGATCCACGGCTGTACGCTGTGTGGACATGAGGTTGTTCAACCCCGCGTCAACGGACCGAGCGTGGCCGATCCAGACCAATGTCCGGGCTGCAACCCATGATCGCAGAGGAAAGTGAAAATTAAAGCGACCTAAAAAACGTTGCACGTTGTCCGGTCCCCTCTGCCACTTTCAGGAAAATGTATCCGTCCGGCTGTGGCCAGATTTTCATTTTGTCTTGGTGGGATTGATCATTCAAACGCAAGCCGCCTCTGGCGAGAACGCCGACCTTTACTGGAAGCGGCCCCCACTTTTCAGGGGGACTTGCAAAACGTTGACTCAGCGTTGACTAGTTTTCTAGCGGTCTATACACAACTGTTTTTGTCGGGTTCTAACCATTTGTTTTGTTTAGAGAATGTGGTTGCGGGGGCGCGCAACCAACGCAAACCTACCTGAAATGTGCGTAGGTTTACCACCGTCGCTTTTTTCCATAGCCAAGCCCATAATCGACTTTTGTGGTGCGGCTCATGTCGCCGTGCAGAGTGAACGGGGTTTGCGCCCACGCCGTAGCCATGCTCGCCAGCAGGGCCAAGGCAGCAGCGTAGTCGCGCACGCATGTTGTGGCAGGCATAATGAACTCCTATTGCATGAGGTCAATTGGGACGCGCACGTTAGCGGTAGGTTGTGCGCACCATTTCGGCGGCGTTGGCAACGATGGCAGAGCCTGCTTGGCCGGTGACGGCGTAGCCGAGGCGGCCGTCGAACCAGTAATACGCGATCACGTCGCCGTCCTGGCGGGAGCCGAAGGCGCTGCGGCGTCCATCAGCCAGCGTCTTGACGTAGACGGCGATGCGCTCGCCGCTCGGCTCCGCGTAGACAAACATGCCGCCGGGGCCTTCGTCGCTGGCAAGCAGGCGACCGCCCAAGAACGTCAGACCGAGGCGTGACAGGTCCGGAATCGCGATATCCTGCCCGAGGTGACCGGCGATGCGATTGACCAGCATGACCCGCTTCGTCCCATCGATCTCGACAGCGCCGTCCGGACTCTTCGCGAACACCCGGTATGCCGACATGGCGTCGGTCATGGGCGCCCGCGCTGTCGGTCCAGCGTCTTGCCAGCGCAGGCTGGAACCTATCGCCGCGCCGAAGACCACAAGCACAACACCGGCTGCAATCTGCTTCAACCGATGGATCGCCGTTGTTCTGAGGGCGCGTCGGATCTCCGTCATCCGCAAACGTATAGGCACGGGAGATGAAAATGCCGCGCCCGCGTCGCGACGCAATGCGGCGATGTCCGATCCGTAGGCGTCTATCCGCCGTCGGACCTCAGGATTCGCGGCCAAATAGGCCTCTACCTCGCGGCGCCGGTCAGGATCGAGTTGCTCGTCGACATACGCGTGCAGGTCGTCTTCGCCAATCGGGCCTACATTGCCGCTCATTTCACTCTCCTCAGATGAACTGCGGCGGGAGCGTCCAACATGTCTCTCAACCTTTCACGACCACGACTGAGCCGCGACATCACTGTGCCGACCGGAATACCGACAACGCCGCTCACTTGGTCATAGGTCAGCCCCTCGACCGCCACGAGTTCCAGCACGACGCGCTGGTGTTCCGGTAGTCGCATCATTGCATCGAGCGTCGTGCGCAATGCGATGCGATCATCAGGTTGTCCGATGGCGACCGGATGCTCGCGGTCGGAGTCGGATGGCATCTCGACTTCATCCATCCGCGCTTTGCGAAAGCCCGCTCGAAACGCATTGTACAAGATCTGAAACAGCCAGGGACGCACGCTGCCGGATTGGCGCAATTGCGTCCATCTCGACACGGCCTTCAACAGAGCTTCCTGCACGAGGTCATCGGCCTGATCTCGATCGCGGGTCAGAGACCACGCGAACCGGCGCAGCGCCGGGATGTGCCGCTCCAGTTCGCTGTCGCTAACGCGAGAGAACACGCTTTATGCTCCCCGGTTGCCTGTCAGGGACGGATACTCCGGCTCGGATCGCCTCAAGGCTAGCAGCCGACCTCGCATCCCCTCTATCTCCGAGATTTGCCCCGCCAGGATCTTCTCGGCGATCTCGCGCACCAGCGGATCGCGCCCGGCGCGCAGCACCAGCCGCGCCATATCGACGGCGCCGACATGATGCGGGATCATCATGGCGAGAAAATCGATGTCCGCATTGCCCGAAGGCGGCGCGGCGTGCATGTCGTGCATCATCGTCGCCATGCCCGCATGCATATCGGCGGTGAACTGCTCATATCCTTGCGGAGGAGCGGGATGCTTCGGCGATGCTCCGTGATCGTGATGCCTGGCGTGACCGCCGCCTGGCGAGCCATGATCGGCGTCATTGGGTGAACACGTCATGTCCGACCTCCGTTCTGGTTCACTCAGGCCGTCGCGCTCGGTGCGCCAGGCCGCACATAAACAAGGTTGATCGACTTCTTGTTGCGCAGCTTACCTGACGGAAAGTCGCAGGTTCCCAGGGGAATCTGCTTGATGAACCGCGGCGCCATCGGATCGGTCACATCGAACACAGTGCAGACGGTTTGGCCAGCATTCGGCGTGTTCGGCATTTCGTCCAGCTCATGTGCGACGTAGAGCTTGCTGTTGGACGGGTCGGTCCAGATACCATGCGCCTCGCGGCCACGACTGGCAAATGCGCCAATGACCTTGCGCTGGCCCGCCGGGGCCGAGCGGTCGATGATCGCAATCTTGCTCGATGCGACGCCATCGGGGCCGCCGTCATCGACGCGTGCGAACGTCGCATAAGCGACGCTGCCTTTGGCGTTGCTGACGAACTCGACGTGGTTCGGACGTGCGCGCTCGCCAAGGGGCAGCGTATCCACCAGCCCATGCTCGCCCGATGCATCGAAGACCGAAACGGTGTCGGCGAGCTTCTGCGAGACCCACATTTCGCGGCCGTCCGGCGTCAGCTTCAGGAATGGCGCGAAGCCGAACTTGTCCTGCGCTGCGGTGTCGATGGTTGCCTTGCGCTCCGCCGTCGACAAGCCCTCGGAGTTATAGCTCACGCGGAAGACATCCATCCGCGGCGTCTTCTGTGAAATGATGAAGGCAAGATCGCCCTTGGCGCTGAACCAGACCATCGCTGGGCCAGGCATGGTTGGCACGAAGGCGCGGATCGACGCGCCACGCGGGACCGTCCCCAGCAATTCAGCTTTGGCTTTCTGGACATCAATGACAGCGAGCCGGTTTTCGCCACGCAGCGCCACCCAGATCTCGCGACCGTTGCGGGTGAATGTCGGTTCGTGGGGTTCGCGGCCAATCAGAAGGCCGGAGGTCAAAAGCTCCGGGTTGGTGGTTGGACCGGCCTGCGGATTGGCGGTGTTGCCGATGACTTTGAGGCTCGTGGCATCGATCAGATAAAGGTTGCTTGTGCCGCGCCCGGCCGTTGCGAAAATGCGGCTATCCGGCGAGGGCGCGCAGCCGTGGACCGAGATCGCGCCATGATAAAGCGGCTTCTGGATCATATCGGCATGGGTGGGCATGACGCCGCCCGTCACGAAGCGGAATGGAGGGCGGGCATCCTCGTCGAAGCTCGTAAGATTGATGGTCGCCATGACCTCATCCTTGACCGGGTCGATGACGCTGAGAGTGTTTGAATCCTCGTTCGTCAAAAAGACGCGGTCTCCGGCCATTGGCCCCGCTGCGAGTGTTTGAGCGAATGATGGCATGGCCATCGCTGCAACCGAAGCCGCGGCCCCGACCAGGACCTCGCGGCGGTTCAAATGGTTCGACGGTTCCGACGGCATGAGCGCATCTCCAATAGCTGAGTCCTGTCTGTGAGATGCGGTCGGAGGCGTTCTATTCCGAACAAAGTTAAGCGATCACGGAATGGTGATGTCGCTAGGATGTATGGCCAATGTCCTGTCAGCTTCTGGCGCGAGAAACTTCGGCGACACAGGCCCGTCGCAGAAGTATGCCGCATCCTGCGATATCTTTGTCGGCGCCTGGAGAGCCAAGCTCGGAACACAAGTATCGCTGATCACTCGAAAGCGGTATGGTCTTCGTCTTGAAGCTAAAATCTCGAATCTCAGGTCTCAACCCTGAAATAGAGAAAAGCCATGAGTACCTGTCACAGCCTGAACACTACTCGTGCAAC
This sequence comes from Hyphomicrobium aestuarii, assembly GCA_034408685.1. Taxonomy (GTDB): domain Bacteria; phylum Pseudomonadota; class Alphaproteobacteria; order Rhizobiales; family Hyphomicrobiaceae; genus JANXVY01. The sequence goes on from JAWXCP010000195.1 coordinate 6,116, forward strand.
ACGCCGACAGAACAAAGGAAAACCAGTTGGCCCCAAGCCGCCCCTTCAACCGAGACACATCTGATCCATCCGGACGCGGTCGCAGCTCTATCGTCGCGTTGGAGATCTTGCGCTGTTCAACCTCGCGATCGATAGCGAGCATCGTGGCTGCCGCGTTCAGGGTTCCGCCCCGGTGACGGCAAATGCGCGCTTTCACGATGACCCGGCGGCTGTTCTTGATCGGCGCATCGAAGCGCGCCAGCGCGCTGGCTCCACGGCCAAGTCCGAAGCTGCCTTTGCCCGGATTGCCGCGGCGACCGAGCCTGCCGCCCCGGCCAGCTTCCGCCAGAACCCGCGCAACGTAGCGTGGGGCGACGGCCGGTTTCTCTCCGCGCATCCTGCCCGGTTTCGGTGTGAAAGCATCGTCGAGCATCATGGCGCAAACTCCGTTTTTTCATCCATACGGAGCAAAGTAGCCGTCGTTCGCGCCCCTGCCACTCGGCAAAGCCGTGAAAAATCCGGTAACCCGGCGGGCAAGTTGGGTGGGCATGAAGCGCTGATGGGAAGGAACAGCGCAGGGTATCCCGGCCCCGCGTTAGGGCTCGCGACCGGAGGCCGAGACGCTGACCAAGGCGGCTCGGGGCGGAGCTTCACAGCCCGGCGCAGGCCAGTATCCGCTGGCGCGCAACGCCCAAAACGCGCCGTCTCACAAACTGTAAGGGTTAACTCTCCAAGGGTTGCAATTTTCTCCCTTAGCGGGAGATTTTGGAGTTGATGCTAGAGTGGGCATTCAAAATCAATAGTTTAGCGAAAGATGATGGCAGGCCGAGTCGAAAGCAATCACTTTTCAAACTCGAAATCAATGACTTAACCATGCACCGATGGCCCCTTTTATCTTGCAACCTGTCATTCCTGGTTATTTTCGCCATTCTGATGCTTTCCGACCCTTGCTTCGTACGCTTATCGCTGGGCCTGAAACTCGGTTATCCAAGCTAAGCTGAATTCAAATTCAGGGAGAATGTCGGTAGCATCGATACATTTCCGAGACGGTATCAAAGATTCGAAATAAGCCGGGTATTCCGAGTAAAGCGCCGATGCCTAAGGGTTCAAGCGCCATAAAAGCAGCGTGAATACGGATTTGTTATCCGATAAGTGTAAAATGGTGGCTCATTCAGTTAACCCGGAAAAGCCGACTTGCAGCCGCACTTTCTCAAAAAATCTCCGGCTAATCAGCTTTTAGCAACGCCTCAGATCATGCCCATAAAATCACGCTTGCTCAGATCGACGCCCGCATGACGCAAAATGTCGTAGGCCGTTGCAGCGTGAAAATAGAAATTGGGAAGCACAAAACCGAAGGCGTAATCGCGGCCTTTAAAGCGCATTTCGTTCGGTCCAATTTTGAGCGCGATATCGCGGTCTTCGCTGCCGTTAATCTGAGCTGGACTGAACCTCCTCAGATAGTCCGCCGTTTTTGCAAGCCGCGCTTTCAGGTCGTCGAATGTCGTCTCGGTATCGGGATAGCTCGGCACATCGACGCCAGCAAGACGCGCCGCCATGCCTTTGGCCTGATCGGTCGCGATCTGAATCTGGCGGGCGAGCGGGTACATATCTGGCCAGCCTGTCCTCCAGCAGCACGGCGGGATCTATCTTTCTCGTCTCACAAGGCTGGATAGCTTTATCAAGGATCGCGATTGAACTTCCAAGAGTGCGAAGCACTGGCGGAAACAATGCTTCATGCATGAGGAGCGCCATATCAAGATCCTGACGTTTGTTTGGAAGCCTCGGAAGCGTAAAAGAAGCATGCTCTCAAGCTCGCGAAAAACGAGATACGGCGTCCCACACGGCAAACTTTATCGCCAAACAGCGCTGCAACCGGTTTCAATAGAGGTACGTTCGGTGGAACGTAACCGCGCTCCGCAGCAAGATCACGTCAGCGAGGAGATATCGCAAGTAAAACGTATTTGTCGCGTACGAATGCCTGGCCACGTTGGATGGCATAAAGTCCGACCGGCGCGCTTTCAGAAGCATTCCAGACCAGCAACGGTGAGCGGATGGAAGATCGTGACCAAGACGCCTGCCGCCGAAACAAGCGTCACAATAAATGGACGCGCCATCTCAACCGACTTCCCCGGATGAAGCGCGCCGCAGTCGACTTTCAGACCAGGCGACAACTTCGTCGCGGTGATAGAAGATGCGTCCGCCATGCTTGCGGAAACGCGGGCCGATGCCTTGCCAGCGCATATTGTCGAGCGTTCGTTTTTTCAGACGGAGATAGACTGCGGTTTCGTCGATATTCAGGAACGGCGAGGTGAATTCGGACATGGCGTGCCCTCCTAATGCATGCGATGTCCTAAGATAACCTCTTAAATCTCGATGTCTGGAGTGTCGAACAAAAGCGTCG
>JAWXCP010000196.1:0-7517 GCA_034408685.1 Hyphomicrobium aestuarii
GACCCCGATGCCAAAAACCAGATGCACAACAAACAACAAACGCCGCCCGCAACCTGCGCTTCGTCGACTGGCGCGAATCCCTTGCTTTAGCGTTGCGGCGAACTGCGTCGGGGCTCAAGCGGCGGCGCTGCCAGGCAGCGTCGATGTCCACAACTCATGTCAGATGTCGCAGCCTCAGATGCCGCGAACACTCGGCAGCACGGCTGGACGGTTGACCGGCTTTCGATCGATGAGCGGCGGTGCATCTGGTTTCGTCGCCCGGACCGGGGGGACATACATGCTCGGCGCCGAACACATCCGGCGCTGGTCTTCGTTGCCCCCGCAGTCCCGAAGCTGACCGTCCCTCGTGAAACAAATCCGGACCTCGCGCAGCCTATTGCCGGGACCGCCACACGCAATGGCCATCATGCCAGGCTTGATCTGCGGGTTGGCCTCCTGAATGTCGCGGGCAAGATCCGCTGGACTGACAAACCGGGCTTCGAATGGATTTTTATAGGCCTCGGGGATTTTAATGCTCTCGAACAAGCGCCGCGAGAGCGCGAAATACGGCGCGGGTTCGAGGCCCGAACAGGTCCCGTGCTTGCGATACTGATGGATGACGAGCCGGTCGCTCGGCATGATGTCGAGCATGTTGTTGATGATCGGCCGTGGCACGAACTTGCCCTTGATCGTTGGACAGAACTCCGGCCAGCCCCGGTTATGTTGCGGCCAAACGCCGTGCAACACGAACGCGTAGCGCTTACCATCGGTGCGGTCGCATTGCGGGTCGAACCCGTCGCTCGACGAGCGTCCCGAACAGTGTGTTGGGCTCCATGACAGCGTCAAGACGTAATAATCGAACTGGCCCGCAATATTTTTTGTCTCTTGGTTGCGATCCGGGAAGCGCTGCGCAGCCGATGGTCCAGCTGCAAGCAGCAACGCAACAGCTCCGATGGCACATCGCAGGGCGTTCCAATAATCGATCATGAGTCAGGCACTCCGCGGTTGAAGTCGCAACTCCCGGAAAACACCGACCGACGAATCGAACCAGCGCATGGCGAGAGCCGACTTCCTATCGCGCGCCGCAAGCGGGGTCCAGGTCGGGCCAGGACGATCCTGAGCGCAACAGTCCTACGGCTCAGGCCGAAGTCTTTGCCAGTTCGGCCAGAATGCGGACCCAGCTCCGCGTGCCTTTTCGGAAGCTCTGGAGGTTGTACTTTTCGTTGGGCGAGTGGATGCGATCGTCGTCGAGACCAAATCCGACGAGTAAGCTGTCCATGCCGAGCGCGTCTTGAAACGACGTGACGATCGGGATCGATCCGCCGCAGCCCATCATCACAGCAGGCCGGCCCCATTCGGCCTCGAGACCCCGGGCGGCAGCCTTGAACGCAGACTGGCTGATGTCGAAGGCCGTTGCTTCGCTACCGCGCGCACCGATGAATTCTGCCGACGTTCCCGGCGGCAGGCGGTCGCGGACAAAGCCCTCGATCAGTCCAAGGACGCGGTTGGCATCCTGTCCCGCGACGAGCCGGCAGGTGATCTTGACCGATGCCTTCGACGGAATGACCGTCTTGGAGCCGACGCCCTGATAGCCACCCGTGATACCGTTGAACTCGATCGTCGGCCGCGCCCAGATCTGCTCCAACGTCGAGTAACCCGCTTCGCCGCCGGCTCGCGCCAGTCCGATCCCGCCAAAAAAGGCCGCTTCATCGAACGGCAGTCCGGCCCACTGCGATCGCTGATCCTCGGGCAAATCCGCAACGCCGTCGTAGAACCCGGGGACCGCAACCCGCCCCGACGCATCGTGCATATCAGCGACAATCCGCGCCAGCGCCCGGATCGGGTTCAGCACCGGTCCACCATACATCCCCGAATGGAGGTCGCGCGACGGCCCGGTGATCACGATCTCCACGCCCGCCAATCCGCGCAACATTGTGGTAATCGCCGGCGTGTCCTTGTCGAATTGGCCGGTGTCGCACACCAGCACGAAGTCAGCCTTGAGGCGGTCGCCATGGCGCGCCAAAAACTCAGGCAGCGATGGCGAGCCACATTCTTCTTCACCCTCGAGCATCACAGAAACGTCGATGGGCAACGAGCCACAGGCATCGCGCCACGCACGCGCCGCCTCGAAGAACGTCATCAGCTGGCCCTTGTTGTCCTGGGCCCCGCGCGCGACGATCACGTCGCCGTTGGCTGGGTCCTGCGCAATCGCAGGCTCGAACGGCGGACGCGTCCACAAGTCGAGCGGGTCGGGCGGCTGGACGTCATAATGGCCATAAAACAGCACATGTCGACGACCGCTTCCTGGCTTATTCGACAGGGCATGTCCAAGAACCATCGGATGCCCGGACGTCGCGACGACATCCGCCGCAAACCCGATCTCTCCAAGTTGGCCCGCGCACCACTGGGCGGCCGCCATGCAACTGTCAGCATATGCCGGATCGGTCGAAATGCTGTCGATGCGCAACAGTTCAAACAAGCGCCCAAGGCCCGCTTCGTGGTTGCGATCGGCTGCGGCCAACGCCTGATCGACCGCATCCTCCCGTTCCGCGCCGACTGATGTAGCGTCGGCGGAAGCGGCAACCTTGGCAGGCACTGGCGTCATGGGGGCATCGTCCATTCGTTTGATCGGAGGAGACTGCCCACGAGGATGGCACGGCAGATGGCGTGGCATCCAGACACAAAAACGCCCGCTCGGTAAGGAGCAGGCGTTTGGCGTCGGCGGCGATCAGCGCGGCAACACCGCCGTTAGGGGCTGAGGTCGATACGCAGGCCGGTCCGGATGATATGGTCATCGTCACCATCGGTTGCCTTCGAATCCGACCACAGGAACTGGTAACCGCTGTCGAGTTTGATCGTCGGCATGAGGTCGATCGTCAGACCAGCCGTTGCGCTCGCTGCGAGACCGAACCGCGATCCCGAAACGCCCTCGGTGTTGACGTCGAAGCTTGCTCCGCCGATGCCAAGCCCGACGTACGGCTTGAACGCGCTATGCCGCTCGAAGTCCCAGTACACGTTGGCGAGCCCGACGAAATTGTGCTCGTCGGAATGTTTGAAGAACGTCGTGATGTCTGCGCGTAGCGACGGCGTTATGTAGCGGCCAAACCCGATGCCACCGAACAGTTTGTCCTCGCTGTCGTCGCCAGCATAGAAGTTAAATCCGAGGTCGCCGCGAACGTACCAATCTCGGTTGGGCGAATTCGCGGGCTTTGGTGCCGGCACCGGGACCACGTTGCGGTAGTCCTTCATGCCACCGCCGATCACGCCGCCGCGGCCGACGGCGAAGTCACCAGCGATGGCGGTCGAAGCAGCAGCGCCAAGGAACAAGGCGCCGATCACGGTCAATTTCAGGTGTGTCATGGTCCAGGGTCCTTAAGGCTTTCGCCGATCTGCAATATCGACTGCCGGCGTCGGGAATACATAGTGTATGCCGGGCGCAGATGACCTCGCCCGGCGGCACGTCATGTTCAGCGGAAGTCGTAGCGCAAGCCGACGCGGAACTCGTGGGCGTGGATCTCGGACACGATCGGATCTGGCGAGATCGTCGTCGGTGGCGTTCCAGCAATGATATCGGTGACCGTGGCCGGCCCGGAGGCGACTTCGCCGAGGTAGAGGAAGCGGTAGCCGATATCGAGGTAGAAGTTGCGGGCCGCGTCGCCCGAGCCTTCGCCCGATCCGGCCGCAGCGCCGCGACCGGTCAAGTTGATCGCGACGCCAGCCATGAGGGCGGCGGCAAAATCATTGCCCTCGCCTTTGGCAACATCGACGCGGTGCGTATCGGTGGAAAAGCTGCCAGCGGCGAGATCGTGCTTGACCCAGCCGAGGCCGGCGCCAACATAGGGCGTGAAGCGGCTGCGGGTGTCGAAGTCGTAGTAGGCGTTGATCAACACCAATTGGCTCTCGAGGCCGAGCTTGCCCGGCGCGTTGCCGTCAATTCCGATCGATGGACCCGGGACGCTGCCCTTCACGTCTGTCTCGAAGCGATGCTCGAACGTGACGTCGGCACGGATGTGCTTGTTGAAATAATAGCCAACGCCGCCGCCAACCGACCAATGACCCTCGATGCTGCGGTCGAGAAAGTCGAAGCGCTGATCCTGGACGACCGCGGGGGTGTCGTATTCGGCGTAAGAGCCGTCGGCGCGCACATAGAACCGGGCGGCCGACTGTGACACGAGGGCTGGCACGCCGTCTTTGATGCTGCCTTTATAGCCGCCGAGATCGGCCGCGTCTGCCGTGGCAACGGCCCCAATTGCGCCAGCCAAGGCACCGGCGAAGGCGCCGCAAACGAAGGCGCTGCGTTTGAACGTCATTGTCGAACCTCATCCAAGTCAGGCTCCCCACGCCTGTTTCGGTGGGGCCGATGGATCTGAAGATCGCCGATAGTGTTTAAAGGACACTTAAAGCGCGTCACATTTTGAGAAACGCCAGCACGACAAGCTAGTTGCGGACGCTGACAATCCAGTTTACACGCGACGCGCGCCGCGACGACTATTGCCCGCTACGCCGCCGCTTTTCGCACCGCTTCGACAATGTCGCCGACGACCGACGTCACGAGTTCACGGTCGTCGCCTTCGGCCATCACGCGGATGACGGGTTCAGTCCCAGATGGGCGTATAACCAGACGGCCGGAGTTACCAAGCTTCGATTTGCCAGCTTCGATCGCCGCCGTGACGCGCTGGTCATCTAGCGGCTTCCCGCTAGAATAGCGAACATTTTCAAGCAGCTGCGGCAACGGCTCGAACCGGTTCGTGACCTCGCTGACGGTCTTCCCGCTTTGCACGACCACCGCAAGAATCTGCAGCGCCGCGATCAGGCCGTCACCGGTCGTAATGTAGTCCGACATCACGATATGGCCGGATTGCTCGCCGCCGACGTTGTAGCCGTGCTTGCGCATATGCTCGACAACATAACGATCGCCGACGGCGGTACGCGCCATGGTGAGGCCAACGCCGTGCAGATACCGCTCGAGCGCCAAGTTGCTCATGACGGTCGCGACAATGCCGCCAGCCGAAAGCTTGCCGGCCCGATGCCAGCTCTCGCCGATGACCGCCATCAACTTGTCGCCGTCTATGATCTGGCCCTTCTCGTCGATCAGCACAACGCGGTCGGCATCGCCGTCGAGTGCGATGCCGATGTCAGCGCGCAACTCGCGGACTTTGTCACAAGCCAATTGGGGCGATGTCGACCCGCACTTGTCGTTGATGTTGCGACCGTTCGGGTCGACGCCGATCTTGATCACTTCAGCGCCAAGTTCCCACAGCGCTTCCGGGGCGACCTTGTAGGCGGCGCCATGGGCGCAATCGATAACGATCCGAAGCCCGTCGAGGCGCAGATCCTTGGGCAACGTCCGCTTTGCAAACTCGATATAGCGCTCCTGCGCGCTTTCGACCCGTGTCGCCCGACCAATGCGATCCGGCGCCGCAAGCAGCTTTGCCGTTGGCCCCTCGATTAGGCTCTCGATCTCCATCTCGGTCTCGTCCGACAACTTGTAACCATCCGGATCGAACAGCTTGATGCCATTGTCATCGAAGCGGTTGTGCGAAGCCGAAATCATAACGCCGATGTCGGCCCGCAGCGACCGCGTCAGCATGGCGACCGCAGGCGTCGGCATTGGTCCGAGCAGGAACACATCCATACCGACCGACGTAAACCCGCTCATCAGTGCGGCTTCCAACATGTAGCCAGACAGCCGGGTGTCCTTGCCGATGACGACCCGATGCCTATGGGCGCCCTTGCGGAACACCGTACCGGCGGCCATGCCGACCTTGAGCGCAATTTCCGACGTCATCGGGTGGCGGTTGGCCTGACCACGGATGCCGTCAGTTCCAAAATAGCGGCGTGACATGTGGTCCCCCGTCCGAAACGTGTCGAAAGCCGAGGCTGCCGGATGGCGCGTGGCCCGTTCAAGTCGAGACGGATAACAAGATGGCGCCCCGAAGCATAGGGTCGCGAGCTTGAACACCATTTCCGGTGGGGAGCGACGCCGTCCGCCCGCCGCAGCGACTACTTCACAGCGGCCTTCGCGATGCGCTCAAGCATGACGTTGATCTCCTCAAGCGCCTTCTTTCCGCGGCCCTCGGGCTTCAGTTTCCGATAGCCGACGCTGACCTCCTTGATGGTGGCGGCGCGCTGGTAAATGAACACCACATAGGGGCAATTCGACATGTTGGCCGGGTCAGCCTCCATCATCTGGCGCGACAGCTTGGCCGAGCAGAACGTGAAATATTCGGCCTTGATGTAAACCGGCGCGTTCGATCCAACATCCTTGCCGGTGCGCTCCAGCATGCCGGCAATATTGCCGGTGAAGTCGATCTTGAGCCCCTCTTTGATGATGGCGCTTTCGAGCTCGAGACGCACATCCTCATAGCTGCTCCCGCTGCGTGAGTAGGTAACGGCGTCGGCTGCTGAGGCGGGCCCGGCTGAGCTGAGCCCCGCTGAGCTGAGCCCGAGCATCAGCATTGATCCGGCGGCGATGGCGGCGCGGAACAGGCGGTTGAATGTCATGCGAATTCTCCACAGGATGGATACATGCGAAATGTTGCATGTAATGCGCACACAGATTTGTCCAGGATCAAATCGCTGAACGAACTGTCCGATGTCCCGATCGAGCCTTAGTGGGCCGTCCAACCGCCATCGATGGACTGAACCGTCCCGGTAATCGAGGCGGCCTCGTCGGACGCGAGATAAGCAATGAGCCCCGCGACCTGTTCGACGGTCACGAATGACTTGGTCGGCTGGGCCTCCAGCAGTACGTCGTGGATCACCTGTTCACGAGTGAGGCTGCGGGCCGCCATCGTATCGGGTATCTGCTTTTCGACGAGCGGGGTCCACACGTAGCCCGGCGCGATGGCATTGGCCGTCACGCCGTGCCGGGCGACTTCCAGCGCGACGGTCTTGGTCAGCCCGAGCAAACCATGCTTGGCGGCGACGTAGGCCGATTTGTAAGGCGAGGCCACGAGGGCATGGGCCGATGCCACGTTCACAATACGTCCCCAGCCGCGCAATTTCATGCCTGGCACAGCCGCCCGGATGGTGTGGAATGCCGCGGTAAGATTGATCGCAAGGATGGCGTCCCACTTCTCGACTGGAAAATCCTCGATTGGGCTGACGAATTGCACGCCAGCGTTGTTGACCAGGATGTCGAGGCTTCCGAACGCCACCTGGGCTTGAGCCATCATCTCCGCAATGGCCGCAGCATCCATCATGTTGGCGGGAGAATACAGGCAAATCACGCCGAACTCGGAGCTGATCTTGGCGCGTTCGACCTCGATCGATGCCGGATCGCCAAGGCCGTTCAGCATCACATTGACGCCGTTTGATGCCAGCCGACGGGCAACACCGAGCCCAATTCCACTGGTCGAGCCTGTGACAAGGGCGGATCTCTGAGCCATCTGGTGTCCCTATGATTTGGGTCCGTGCCGATTATCCCGCGCGCGGATTAGGGCGTGTCGTCAGTTATGGATTCGGGCTGGACGCTGGGGAATTTGATCGAGGGGCAGGCGCTTGACGACGCAAGCCTGATCGGCTTGCTAGGAAAA
>JAWXCP010000197.1:0-11206 GCA_034408685.1 Hyphomicrobium aestuarii
ACGTGACACCAGAACGAATGGCGAATAGTGTCAGGTATCAACCCGGTTCGATCTGTCAGGCATCAGCCCGGTCGAACAAACGCCACACCCCCCCAGCACACACCCCCCTACTCCGCCGCAATCGCCGCGACGCGGCCGTATCCTGCAGCTTGGCACAGCGTTGTGGCGGGCGTGAAGCTGTCGGCGCGCGCGATCGCCCAGGCTTCCATCATCCTGGCGTCGCGGAAGCGCGGATCGGTCGTGCCGGTGAGCAATTCGCCTTTGGCGAGCACGGGATAGAGTTCGGCCAAACACGCCGTCCTCTCAGCTGAGACGCGCCGCGTGATGAAATGCCCCGTCATCTGGCCGGGATGGCGCAAGCCGCACGCCGCGACGATCTCGGCCAGTGCCTTCACCGTCTCGCGGTGGAAGCTCGCCACGCGCTGGCTCTTGTCGTTGACGTCGACGGCGCGTCCACGCGTCGGGTCTTGCGTCGCGACGCCGGTTGGGCATTTGTCGGTGTGGCAGGTCTGTGCCTGGATGCAGCCGACCGCGAACATGAAGCCGCGCGCGGCATTGCACCAGTCGGCACCCAGCGCCATCACGCGCGCCATATCAAAGCCAGACACGATCTTGCCCGCGCAGCCGATTTTGATCTCGTCGCGAATACCAGCACCGACCAGAGCCGAGTGGACGAACGACAGCCCCTCGCGCAGCGGCATGCCAATATGGTCGAGGAACTCGAGCGGGGCAGCACCCGTACCACCTTCCTTGCCGTCGACCACGATGAAGTCGGGGCGAATGCCGGTTTCCAGCATGGCCTTGACGACGGCCAGGAACTCATGCGGCTGGCCGATGCACAACTTGAAGCCGACCGGCTTGCCGCCCGACAGTTCGCGAAGCTGAGCGATGAAGTGCATCATCTCGATCGGCGTCGAAAATGCCGAATGCCCGGCTGGCGACACGCAATCGCGGCCCTTGGCGACGCCACGAATGCGCGCGATCTCGCCGTTGACTTTAACGGCTGGCAGTACGCCGCCGTGGCCCGGCTTAGCGCCCTGGCTGAGTTTGATCTCGATCATCTTGACGTGAGGCTTAACCGCGTTTTCGGCGAACTTTTCAGCCGAGAAGCCACCGTCGAGCGTGCGCGCGCCGAAATAGCCCGAACCGATCTCCCAGATCAGGTCGCCGCCGTTTTCCTCGTGGTAGGGCGAGATGCCGCCCTCGCCGGTATCGTGGGCAAACCCACCGATCTTGGCGCCCTTGTTCAGCGAGCGGATCGCGTTCTTCGACAGCGAGCCAAAACTCATGGCGGAAATATTGAACACCGACGCCGAGTATGGCTGTTTACAGGCAGGTCCACCGATCGTGATCCGGAACGGCTCCGTTGCGGCAGGCGTCGGCGCCATGGAGTGCGATAGCCACTCGTAGGTGTTACCGTAAACGTCGAGTTGCGTTCCAAACGGCCGCTTGTCGAGTGCCTTCTTGGCGCGCTGATAGACGATGGCGCGTTTGTCGCGCGGGAACGGCGTGCCGTCCTTTTCGCCCTCGAAGAAATACTGGCGCATCTCGGGGCGGATTTTTTCGAAGATGAAGCGCATGTGCGCCAGGATCGGATAGTTGCGCAGGATCGAGTGGCGGTCCTGGGTCAGGTCGCGAATGCCGACGATGGTCAGCAGCGTGCCGAGCACGAACGGGATCCAGCCGAGCTGGTGGAAAAATATCTCGAGCCCGGTCCGCATCATCGGCAAATCGAGATACGGCAGCGCCAACCAAAGGCCGCCAGCAACGGCCATGAAAAACGACAGCGTCAGCGGCAACATCCGCCTCTCGAACGGCCAGATCAACCAATGCATGAAAGCCCCCTTTTTCCAACATTCGTTGCAAGGTAGCCTGTTGTGACGTCGGTTTTGCGAATATTATGCTCTAAGTTCGGACGAGTTTTGTCGTCGGTCCGCGACGCCATCGCATCGGGGCGCGACATCAATGCGTCTGATCGACGTCAAGTCGGGTCGTAGCCATAGAGCCAGTCATAGCCCGCGATCAGTCGCTCGCCCGGCGTCGCACGCAAAACGAGATCGCGTGCCAACGCGGCCATGCCCGACAGGTGGTAGACGGTCCCGTTGCGCCGCGCCGTCTCGCTGACCCGGCGCACGCGATCGCGGCGCGCCGTCTCAAACTTGGCGAACGCCGTCTCGATCGGCTGGCCGTCGCGCAGGCAAGCCGTGACGGCCCTTTCGAGGGCCAGCGCGTCCTCGAGTGCCATCACCGCGCCTTGGGCGAGGAACGGCAACATCGGATGGGCGGCATCGCCGAGCAGGACAGTGCGGCCGTCATGCCACCTCGGCAGGGTTGGCAGTTCATAGAGCCCCCACGATTTCCAACCCTCGGCCGCGCGCAGCAGCGCGCTGAGCGAACCGTTGAGCCCTGCTGTCAGCGTCTCGATTTCGCTGGTCGTCACGGACCCGTCCCAGCCCTCGACGGGCGGTACCGCCACCGAGGTCACCAACACCAGGGCGATCTCCGTCCCGGCCCGCACCGGATAATGGACGGCGTGCACACCGGGTGCGAGCCACAAGCCCGTCGTGGTCGCGGCGGTAAGCTCGGGCGGCGCCAACGCCGCTGGGACGACAGCGCGATAGGCACGGCGTGCGGCGTAGCTTGGTGCGAGGCCCGGGGCCACATGCCGACGCAGTGACGACCACAATCCATCCGCCGCGACGAGGGCTTGCCCGGCAACACTCTGTCCGGTGCTGCCAATGACACGGATGTTCGACCCGTCCGCGATATCGCTCGCCGCGAATCCGGTTTCGATCGACATGTTCGGGTGGGACTGCGCGCGAGCCAAGAGGGCGGCGTGGAGATCGGCGCGATGTAGGGTCCAATACGGCGCCCCGTGGCGCTGTTCGATCCAGCGGCCCAATGGCAAGCGCGCCAACACCCGACCGGAGCGCGCACCGCGAACGGCGATTGCCTCGGGCTGCCCAACGAGCGGGGTCAACGCGTCCGCAACACCGAGCGCACGCAGCGCCTTGACGCCGTTGGGGCCGATCTGAATGCCAGCACCGGCCTCGGCAAATGCCGCCCGCCTCTCGATGATATGGACCGGAACGCCAACCCTGCCCAGCGCGATCGCTGCTGCAAGCCCTGCGATCCCGCTACCGGCGACCAGGATCGGCTCGACGGTCACTATGGCGCGGCTCAAGCGGCGTCGGCCGTCACGATCGCGCCAGGCGGGTCGGTCTCGTTTTCAGCCAGACGCGGGTCATAGATAAAAAGGGTCGAGCAGTACGGGCACAGCAGCTGGCTGTCGCCGCCCATGTCGAGGAACACATGGGGATGGTCGAACGGCGGGCGCGCGCCCATGCACTGGAGCTCTTTCACGCCGACGAAGATGCGTTCGGTGCCTTTGTCGTTGGCGATGTGCGGTGCGGCGTGCGCCATGGTCGGACGTCCCGGTGGTGATCACTATGGCCACGATAGCCACCGCTCGCGCGGAATGATAGGCGGGCGCGACCAAACATCGTCGGAGCCACAAACTTTCGGAGAGCGCATCGTGGCAGCCCAAGCTGACAGCCTGCAGACGTTCGACAGCGACGGTATCGAGATCGCCTATCTCGATACGGGGACAACGTCGGCCATCCATGCCGTGCCGGTATTGCTGATCCACGGTTTTGCGTCGAACCATGCGGTCAACTGGGTCTCGACCGGTTGGGTCGATATGCTGACGAAGGCCGGCTACCGAGTAATTGCCATCGACAACCGTGGGCACGGCGCAAGCGCCAAACTGCACGGCATCGAAGACTACAGCAGCCCGATCATGGCCGAGGACGCCCGGCGGCTGCTCGATCATCTGAGTATCCCGGTGGCGCACGTCATCGGCTATTCCATGGGTGCCCGGATCTCAGCGTTCCTGGTGCTCAACCACCCGGATCGTGTCGCTAGTGTCACCTTCGCCGGGCTCGGTATCAACATGCTGCATGGCACGGGCGAGCGCGGCGATGTCATCGCGCAAGCACTCGAAGCGCCGTCGCTTGATGATGTCGCGAGCGTGGACGGGCGCATGTTCCGCGCGTTTGCCGAGCAGACGGGAAGTGATTTGACAGCACTTGCCGCGTGCATGCGATCGGGACGGCTCCCGTTGACCGCAGAGGTTGTGGCCGGCATCGCATGCCCGGTGTTGGTCGTCGTGGGAACCGAGGACGCAATTGCGGGCTCCGCTTTAGAGCTCGCCGCGCTCATCCCTGGGGCACGCGCTTACGAGCCTGCGGGCAAGGATCACATGAAGGCAGTTGGTGACCGCGGTTTCAAGGCTGCAGTCCAATCGTTCCTGACATCGGCTGGAGCCGCGTAGCGGCTCATTGTCGAGCGGACGGGTTAGACCCCGAAATCGCCCCGACGGCCCGCACGCGAGCATTTCGCAACTTGGCACTTCGCAACTTGGCACTTCGTAAATTGGCATTTCGCAACTTGGCGCTTCGCAACTTGGCGCTTCGCAACTTGGCACTTCGCAACTTGGCACTTCGCAACTTGGCCGGACGTAACGTCCACGCCAAGCTTACCTCCCGTAGCCTCGATAACGATCGGTCATCCGCCCAAGAGGGAGTGTCAGCGGCGGCCGAAAGTTACCGAGGATCAACAGATGGTCCAGGCTGGACTTGAAGCAACCCACGCACTGTACATAAACACTGGTCACCAACGCGACACAAACTCACGCACACCAACTCGCTCGTACACAAACTCACGCACACACCAACACCGCGACAACCTGCGCACGTCGCCATACCCATGCACCGATTACCAACTCACTTTCAACCAACGCTCACACGTGATGGCCAAAAGACACTCACGCACAATACCCCCGAAATCCTGCCACTTACGCACGTACTTCACGGCTGTCCTAGACGTCCTGCAGCTGGCTCACCAAACCCTCGTCAGGCATCAATTCCATGGCTTTGGTGCGCGGCTGATCAGGTCTTCAGAATACGCGATCGGAGGATTGCGTCAATTTTCAAGTCATCGGCGATTGACATTTGACTGTGAATAACTTTTCAGAAAACGCCCATGATTCGGTCTGCATACGGCCCGAAATTCGCCAGCTCTCCAGCCAACAACGGAAAAAATCCGGTTGTGTCACGCGCCAGATGCCGTGGTTCACAACTCGTTAGCTGGCAAGCGTTAGTATTGTTGACATGTCGTATCGCGTCCGAGTTCCCCAGTTCCGTGTCCTCACGGCCATTGCATCCGCCCTCGTGTTGCCGTCGTGCAGCATGGGACCGGATTTCGTGGCCAAGGATGAGCCGTGGCGCCGTCAGGTTGAAATCGCCTGCCTGTCCTCGGGCGTCGTCCGCGAAAGCCCTCTGGTTCAGGGACGCTCTGCCCTTGGTGGACCGAGCTTTTGCGGCGCGGAGCGTCCATTTCAAATGGCGGCAGCAAACGGCAGGGTCGCGATGGACCCGCCAGCCACCTTGCGCTGTCCGATGGTGCCCCAGGTCGACCGGTGGATGGCAAACATCGTTGAACCCGCCGCCAGTCGCCATTTCGGCGTGCCGGTCCGTGAGATCAAAGTCGCCGCCTCGTATGCCTGCCGGCCGATGAACCACGTTGGCGGTGGTCGGTTATCCGAACATGGCTACGCCAACGCCCTCGATGTCTCGGCGTTCATTCTGGCCGACAGCCGCGTAATCACAATCAAAGGCGGCTGGAACGGTACGCCTCAAGAACGGGCTTTCTTGCGCGAGGTACGAGCCCGGTCGTGCGAAGAGTTCACGACGGTATTAGGCCCTGGCGCCGACGCCTACCACGGCGACCATTTCCACCTCGATCTCGCGCGCCATGGCCGCGATGGTCAGGGCCGCATCTGCAAATAGCCGACCAAGCCGGTCGGCCCGAATACGCGGTCTCGAATTTGCCGTAACCGGGGTGGACCATAACGTTTAGCCAGCCAAACCGACCACAGATAGTTAAACTGGCTAAGTCGACGTGCTGAATCGTGGGGTCTGCGGCCATCCCGCTCGGGATGGACCGAACCATCGTCAAAATGCCCCGGGGCAATCAATGCGCATGTCCTATCGCCGGTCTCAAAGTGTCCCCAGCCGCGTCATGGCCATCATCTCCGTGGTGCTCGGGCTGGTTCCCGGCACCGGTCCGGCATTGCTGATGGCAACGCAGGCGTCCGCCCAGTCGAGCCCGGATCGGCGTGATCCATTGCCCCGACGGAACGCGCCAGAAAACCGCTCGAAAAAGACGGTCGATCCGCGCGACGTCCGCACGCTGACCTCGGCAGGACCGATGACGTTCGCATATGTCCGCAGCAGCGATCCCGCTTGCGAGGCTGACACCGCCTATCGCGGCGCACTTCCTAATTCAGGGAGCGGTGGCCAGACGGGCCCCAACACGACACCGAATGGCAGCTCGAACCCGGGTTTAGCCAACCCTTCCGCCAACCAAAAACTTCCGTGTTTCGAGTGGATCGCAGCCGACGGCACCATCGACCAGAGTTCACCCGCGCGGCTCAAGCGCATTCTCGCTCGGCTCCAGGGCCGCAAGCTGCCGATCTTCATCAACAGCCCCGGCGGCTCCGTCGATGACTCGATCGAGATGGCGCGCACGATCCGCACCAAGCGCCTGGACGTCGTTGTTGCCCGCACCGAGTACGTCGCCTGCCCGGCTGGCAACCCCGCCTGCAAAGAGCTGAAAGCGCGCGATATCCGCCTTGGCCAGCCAGCCGCTTTGGCGCGCTGCGCATCGTCGTGTCCATTTGTACTGGCCGGCGGGGTCCGGCGGCTCGTTGGACCTGGCGCTTACGTTGGCGTCCATCGCGCGGTCACGTATCGGATCTTGACCAAGCTGATGCGCACGTACCGGTTTGTGCCGAACTACGAACTTGGCAGCCCGACCGGGACGAAACGCAGACTCGTGTCGGAAAAGCCGGTCTCCCGCAGCATCGAGGCGGTCGAGACCAAGCGCGAAACGTACGACAAGATCGAGGCGAACTTCGTCACGATGGGCGTCGCGCGCGGCGTCATGGCGCCGATGCTGGCAACGCCCAACACCGAAATGCGGTGGCTGTCCAACGCTGAGATCGGCCAGTTCAAGCTGGCGACCGACTGGCTCAATGGCCAGCAACTGGTGGCGTCGAGACGCGGCACTCCGGGCCTGGCAACCGGAACGACACAAGGATCGACACCGGGATCGACACCGGGATCGACAGTTGGCACACCGGCGACCGTGACCCGGACCGAAACGACCACGACGTCGGTCGTCCGTGCGAGCGATGGAGAGGGATGGACCTCCCAACCATCAATTGAACATTCGACAGCGGGTCCGCCGAAGCCATCGATCGGTCCCGCTTCCAGTATCATCAATCGGATCGATCCCGCTCCACCGGCAGACCCGCCGACCTCGTGGTTTGGCCTCGACCAATCCCCTGGTTCCGTCACCGACCCGGTCACCGGCTTTGCGCCGGGATCGGGACTATAGCGGGGCCGCCGGACACGTCGGTCATGAAGATCGTGCTGCGGCCCTTTTCATCGGCCTTGGCGACGATCTCCTGCAGCACCTGCATCCGGTAGACCAGCCTTCGCGAACCATCCGGGTCATCGGCCAGGAACTTCGTGATCACGCCGATCGCCTCGACCCGCTTTTCGGCTGCCTGCTTGGCCGCGATCGCCTCCATCACCGTCGGGTCTGGCTTGACGTTCGACACCACCGCGTCGACGAGGTGCAGCGGCACCTTGCTGTGCACCAGCGCGTTAGCGACGGCCCGCCGGATGCGCTTCGACAGACCGTCATCGCCGGTGTCTGCGATCGACTGAAACACGGCCTCGACGCTGTTGTATTGGGCGCAAATTTCCCGGATCTTGCCGCGAACCTGCAACCGGGCCTGCTCGTTGTAGATCGACTGTGCCGTCAATTCCAGCGTGCGCCCGCCATTTGCGCCCGGCCTCGGGTTGCCGAGCGTCGCCAGTCGCATCAGGTCTTTCTTGCCATCGGCTGTCGTGTAATCCGGCAGCGCCATCAGCAGCCGGACATCGATCGTCAAAGGCTCGAGCCGTTGCCCGACGACACACCGGTGATCCTCGGTATCGCGCGGGTTTTCGGGATCACCCTTCATGAACTGTTCTTTGACCGCAAACCCCGACCGCTGGATCAACACCAGCCGATTGCCGCGGTTGGACGCTGACTCCGAGCCGATATCGACCTGGCCGGGCGTATAGATACTACCGTCATATCCCGTCGGCGTGAGCATGAGACCGATAAAATTCGGCGGCACATTGGCGAATTCCTGACACGCGGCAAGGCCGAGCGTAGAAATCAAGACCAATACTATTGCAGACTTTCGCATCGTAAACTCCATTTTTGTTTATATCAAAGTTCTTCAACGTGGGGCCGACGGTTTGCTGCCGCCAGCCTCCGTATTCTGTTTCATCTGTTCGTAGACGCCGGATTTGTTGGCGTCAGCGCGTGGCATCCGGTTGACTGCAGCAACCTGCGCGAAGCGGATCGCCAGCCCGACGGCGGTCAACATCAGTAGGACGCGAAACGCTGCGTTGGCATAGGACCGCGCGAGCTGCCCGGTATTGCGTGCAATCGCTCCGCCCGTTTCGGCGGATGCGATGAACCGTCGTCCGAGTATGAGCGAAACCAATCCGGCGATAATAACGACAACAGCAACTGAAATATCGCCTTGGAGCGCTCTCAAAAGCCCTTCCCACCGCATTCCGTCCGTCGTAAAATTCATATCGTTGTCCTCCCATTTTCAATGTGAAATGAAATCCTCTTCGTGGCAGTTGTTGCCGCCCCGTCGTGTGCTTTGTCGTTTGTGCCGCCCCCGCGTTGAAAAACCCGCTCAAAAGCCGATAAAACTGCGCACCATCTCCCCAAACGCGCACTGGATGCGCGAGGTGTCCGTGTGCCTGATGCCGAACCGCAGTTTGGATTTTCGCTTCGCTGGGGTATTTCGCTTCGCGGGGGTATTTCGCGGAATTTTCTTCCGCGCTGTCCTTCGAGGCCCGGAAGATCGTTCCCGAAGCCCGGCGCCGTTGGCCCGGCGCTACTTCGGCGGGCGCTACTGCGGCTGGCGCTACTGCGGCTGGCGCTACTGCGGCTGGCGATACGATCGCGGCCGCTGAATGTGATCTCGTTGAGTTCACATCCGAGAGGTGGCGTTGCTGCCGGATTTCGGCAAGCCCTCCCCATGCTGGAAACCAAGCCCTCCATGCGAAAAACTTTGCATGGTTACCAACACGTTGCGGCGATGCTGGCGCAGGGCCAGACGGCGTCCCGCCTACAGCTCGCCGAAGCCGCCACCGGTTGGAGTCTCGATCACAATCGTGTCGCCGACTGCCATCTCGAACGCCGCCGCTCCCCCGATGTCCTCAACGCGGCCGTCGGCGCGCTTGATCACGTTCCGGCCGAGTTGCCCCGGCGCACCGCCAGCCACGCCGAACGGCCGGACGCGGCGCCCACCCGACAGGATCGCTCCGCGAACGGCCGATAAAAATCGGATCGAGCGGCGAACGCCATCGCCGCTGGTCCATCGGCCACGACCGCCAGACCCTCGCATGATCTCGAAGCGCTCGAGTATTACTGGATAGCGCAGCTCGAGTATTTCAGGATCGGTCATCCGCGTATTGGTCATGTGAACGTGAACCGCAGCGGCCCCGTTGAAGCCGGGGCCAGCCGGCGCGCCAGAGCAGATCGTCTCGTAGTATTGCCGATTGTCGTCGCCAAACGTCAGGTTGTTCATCGTACCCTGCGCCGACCCGAGCGCCCCGAGGGCGCCGAACATCGCATTGGTCACCACTTGGCTCGTCTCGGTATTGCCAGCGACGACGGCTGCCGGGTAGCGCGGCGACAACATCGAACCTGCCGGCACCCGGATATCGAGCGGACGCAGGCAGCCGGCGTTGAGCGGGATCGACTCGCCCGTCAGAACGCGAACACAATAGAGCACAGCGGCGCGCGTCACGGCCTCGGGCGCATTGACGTTGGACGCCTGTTGCCCGGATGTTCCAGCAAAGTCTACAGTAGCTGTCCGGCTTTCGGCATCGACAGTGATGCGTATGGCGATGACAGCCCCACCATCGGTCTCGACGTGGATCGACCCGTCGCGCAGACGGTCAACGAGGCGCCGCACGGCGGCCTCGCCAGCATTTAACACATGGCCCATGTAGGCCTGCACCTCGGTCAATCCGTGATTGGCGACAAGCGCTTGGAGGCCGGCCACGCCCCGGGCGTTGGCCGCAACCTGAGCGGCGAGGTCGGCGATGTTCTGGTCTGGCCGCCGCGCGGGATACTTGGCCCCGGCCAACAGCGCTCGGGCTTCAGCCTCGAGGAATTGGCCGCCAGAGACCAGCAGCACATCGTCGATCAGGACGCCTTCTTCGTCAATGTTGACGGCAAGCGGCGACATGGAGCCCGGCGAGATCCCGCCGATATCCTCGTGGTGCCCTCGGCTGGCGACATAAAACCTGATCGCTGGTTGCCCGCCTTCCGTCTCGGCTAAATCGAACACCGGCGTCACGACCGTGATATCGGGCAGGTGCGTCCCGCCGTGATACGGGTCGTTCAACATCACGCTGTCGCCGGGACGTAAGGTTGCCGCGCGCGATTGCACAACCGTTGCAACGGAGGCATCCATGCTGCCGAGGTGGACTGGTACGTGAGGGGCGTTGGCGACAAGCTGACCGTTGGCGTCAAAAATGGCGCAGGAAAAATCAAGCCGTTCTTTGATGTTGACCGACTGGGCCGTGCGCCGCAGCGCCTCGCCCATATCCTCCGCTATGCCCATGAAGCGGTTGTTGTAGAGTTCGACAAGCGCCGGATCGGCAGCCGAGACATCGCCGGCCGACTTTTCACTGGTCACTTCCTTGGCCACATAGGCAACTGCGCCACTAGCCACATCAACGGCTCCTCGCGCACGGCGGGTCAACACGATTTCGTCGCGCGACGTCAGCGTCAGGCTCCACTCAGGATCGACAACGATCGTCTGATGCGGCTCGACCACGATGGCTGGCCCATCTATCTCGACGCCCGATGTCAGCATGGCGCGATCGAACACGGGACAGGTATGCCATGCGCCAGCGTGGAACAGGTCGACGATCGCCACCCGCGCGGCCGCAGTACTGCCCGGTCGCGCACTGCCCGGTCGCGCACTGCCCGGTCGCGCACTGCCCGGTCGCGCACTGCCCGGTCGCGCACTGCCCGGTCGCGCACTGCCCGG
>JAWXCP010000023.1:0-8076 GCA_034408685.1 Hyphomicrobium aestuarii
CCCCCTGTCTCTGCCACCTGCTGATCGCCCCGCTGCGACCCACCGTCTCGGCTTGATCCCCGTCGGCGCTTAGCGACCTCGGCGTGCTATGCCGTGCCGATGTTAAACCGATCTGAAAGCTCCGCCCTGCAGGCGTCCGCGACCGTCTTTGAGAGTGCCATGACCACGATTTCCATTCGCGCCATTCAAGTCGGCGAACGGCTCGACCTGAAAGGGCTGGAGCGCGAGGATGCGTTCTCGACCGATCCGCTCGGCTTTAAAACCGCCAGTGGTGGCTCCGTTATGCTGTTCAAGTCCGGGGCTGCCGTGTTCGCAGGGCTGACCCCGGTGGAGGAAGAAGGCATCATCGCCGGGCTCGGCGAACGAATTGCAGGGGCGCTCGACGAACGAGAGAGCGAGGCGGCTCAGATCGTTCTGCGCCCCGATGCCGACGACAACGTCAGCTCGACCGGTATCATCCAGTTCAAGCAGGCTGATTCTGATCGCCTTCTAATCGCTGGCGAGGCACTCGCCGTCTCGGTCGCACTTGCCTACGACGAGCGGCGGATCGCCAAAGCCTTCGAGCAGATTACCGTCGTCGCCGATAAACTCAAGGCTGGCAAACTACCCTCGGAAAACCAGGGCGAACTGCTGCGCCAGATCGGCGAGGCGCTCTCGATCCAGCAGCGGCTCGCCTCGCGCGTCGATCTCGACGAAAAACCCGACGTGCTGTGGGATCACCCCGAGCTCGAGCGCGCCTGGGCCAAACTCGTCGATGAATACGACCTGCCGCAGCGGGCGCGCGCAATCGACCGCAAGCTCGCAATCATCCGGGAAACGTCGGAAACCATTGGCGATTTGATCTCGACGCGGACATCCCACAAGCTCGAATGGTACATTATTGCCCTGATCGCCTTCGAGATCGTGATGTCGCTCTACGACCGCTTCCTAAAGTGAGCAGTTAGCGACGCCTCGCAACGACCGCTCGCAAATTGCCAACAGTTGATTATATTTGCTACGTTAATGCGATCGGAACAATGTGGTCGGAGGCTTCCCTTCGAGCCGCCGTCCGCCCGGAGACCCGCCGATGACCGTAACACCCGCGCCCCGCCCCGCCCGTCCGCGCCCCGCCGTCCTCACCGTGACGTCAGCGGCAGCCGTGCGCCTCAAGGATTTGATGGCCGCCCGGTCTGAGCCGACGGCTGGCCTCAAGATCGGGGTCAAAAAAGGCGGTTGCGCCGGCATGGAATACGCCATGGCGTGGGCCGAGACGCTGCAGCCGTTCGACGAGGTCGTCGAGGTCGAGGGTGCGCGGGTCATCATCGACAAGCAGGCCGTGCTTTACCTTCTCGGCACGGAAATGGACTTCAAGTCCGATGCGCTCGCCTCGCAGTTTGTGTTCAACAATCCGAACCAGAAGAGCGCGTGCGGCTGCGGCGAGAGCGTCAACCTCGTGCCGGTAGCCAAAGCCAAGCTCGACGAACTGTCGAATTAGGCAAGACTCGCGTCGATGTTCCTTTGGGCCTGTTGAGCCGTCGCAATTTCACGCTATCTCTGGTCGCCAGTGGGATCGCGACGGGAGACGACGGGGATGCAACGCACGACAGAGCACGGCACGGCGGGTGAGCACACGTCCAGCGACGCCGCAGTTGCGCGCGCCCGGCCCGACGACGCAACGCCGAACGATAGTGCCACGCCCGATGATGCCAAGCCCGACGATGGGACGCTCGACGATACGCTCGCCCGCATCGAGGCGCTCGTGGCCAAGCCAGTTGCGACGGCAGGTGAACTCGAAGCCAACTTGACGCGGATCTATCGCGAGTTCTTCCTCGCCGATTTCGCAGCGTTCAATCCAGCCAAACTCACGGCTGTCGCCGCAGCGACCATGCAACGGCTGCTTCAAGTTCGGCTCGCCTTGCGCAGTGGCATTGCCGGCTGGGCTGCCCGCGGGTGGATGACGCGGCCGGTCCAGCGGGGCTTGCGGGACGTGTTTCGCGTCACCCGGTACGCCTCTGAGATGCTGGGCGAGGCCGCCATTGGACACGGTCGGCTCGGCTTTGGCGAAGCGCCACGGCGGGTGTTCACGGGGACCGACCGCAACACCCTGGTCAACCCGGCTTTCGCCACCGGCACCGATCTGCCGTTTCAATCCGGCGATGTCATCCTGGTTCGCGGACAGGCCCACAACAGCGCTGCCATCGCGCGGATCGGCGATGTCGACAGCCAGTTCAGTCATGTCGGCATCGTCCATGTCGACGCCGATGGCCGCCCGTGGATGGTCGAAGCGCTGATCGAGGACGGTTCCGTTGTCAGTCCGCTGGAGACGGCGCTCGACCACAACATCGGCCGCGCTGTGCTGTTCCGCCACTGTGACCCGGCGCTGGCCGCCGCTGCCGCGAGCGCGATCCGCGCGCACGTCACCAGAGCCGACCGCCCGCGCATTCTTTATGATTTCGGCATGACGATCGACGGGTACGAGTGGCTGTACTGCTCCAAGCTCGTCCGGCTGGCGTTCATCAAGGCGTCTAACGGGCGCGAGGTGCTGCCGGCCTACACCACGCAGCTCGACATGCAGAACCGCGATTTCCTCAACCGCGTCGGGGTCAAGGCGACCGAGACGTTCGCACCCGCCGACCTGGAGATCGACCCGCGTTTCGAGATCGTCGCCGAATGGGCCGACTACCGCATCACCAGCGGCCTGCGCAGTCAAGATCTGATCATGACGATGCTGTTCGACGCGATGGAAACGCACGGCTACCGCTTCCGCGAGGACTGGACGATCAAACTGATCGCGATCCTCGGACGGTTGTCAGGGCGCATGTTCGAAAGCGTCAAGCTGCTGCTCGCCGACGTGTTGCCGCGCATCCCGGTCAACATGCGGCGAAAGACAATCGCGGTCATCGCAATGCTGCATCACACCGCCGAGCCGATCCTTGAAAAACTGACCGAACGCGAACGCGCCGAACTCGAGTGCACCTGGCGGCCGATGCACCCGCGCCACGTGCTGGCCTTTCTTGATGAACACCGTAAAGCATCCGGCGGACGGCTCGGCTATCTCGTGGCGCCCAAGAGGTAGAGACTGGCGGCAGGCAATTCGGAACCAGTCTGAACGGCGTGCGGCGCGCGGCTCGCAAAATCTGTCATCTTAGCTTCGCGACAGGTTAGTAATGACCGACGGCGGACGATTCTCAGGCGCACGTTTGTGGTCGTGTCCGCTGATTGATGACACCTAAGCCCGGAGCATACGATGAACGCCAGAGCCCTATCCGCCGAATTCATCGGCACCTTCATGCTTGTGTTCTCGATCGTCGTGGTCGCGCTGTTGCAGCCCGCATCCGCTGGCCCAAACCTCGCCGTGCCGCTGTCGGTTGGCATCACCGTCATGGCGCTGGCCTATGCACTGGGACCAATCTCGGGCGGGCACTTCAATCCGGCCGTCACGCTGGGCCTCGTTGCCGCTGGCCGTTTTGAAGCTGGCAAAAGCGTCGGCTACATCGTCGCGCAGTGCCTCGGCGCGATTGCCGCTGCTGCCGCCGTGTGGTTCATCGCCAAGGGCAACCCGGCCGCGACATTCAACCTCGGCAACTTCGCGTCCAACGGGTTCGACTATAAGGGCGTCTATTCGATGCTGGCGGTGATCACCATCGAGGCACTGCTGACGGCGTTTTTCCTGATCATCATCGTCGGCGCGACCGGCCCAAAAGCATCGCCCGGATTCGCGCCGATCGCGATCGGCCTCACGCTAGGCGCGATCCACATCATGGCGATCCCGGTGTCGAACTGCTCGGTCAACCCAGCCCGCAGCCTCGCCACGGCGCTGTTTGGCGGACCAACCGCGATCTCGCAAGTCTGGGTGTTCTTCGTCGCCCCCATCCTCGGCGGCGTCATCGGCGGCTTCGTCGCACGCTGGCTTCACGAGGACTGAGGTTGGGGTGCGCCGACGGTCTGAGCCGTGACATGGCGGGGCACCGGTGGCTAGGCCGCCGGTGCTTTTTTGTGCGACGGGGGTGGGTTGGCCGAACTTCATTCAGGAGCGGACTTTGCGCGTGTAACGCTATGGGCCAATTGGGTGAATGGCTGTCTCCGCACGCGGGATACTTGTTATTCGGCAGCTACCTGCTAGATAGGCGGAAGACTGGGCGAGCTGTTCGCGGGTGAGGCTGACCCGTGGGATAGACGGTTCTGCGCGGGGGGAATATGAATATCGGGGCCTCCGGTTCAGCAGACAGGAGTTGGCTCAGATGACGTGGGTTCGGCATTTGGGAAAGACCGCCGCGGTTTCGATTCGGGCATCGGCCGAACGACTGCGGACAGCGTTTAATCTCTGGCCCGCTCTGTCGGTGCGCCAACTTTTGACCCTACTTGTTTTGCTGACCACGCTTCCCCTGCTGGCGCTGGCGCTGCTGGCGTCGTCATCGATGATTGCAACAGAGCAACAAGCCAATCGCGGCGTGCTGATGAGCAAAGTACGCATGCTCGCCTCTCTGGTGGACAACGAAATAGCTACGCACTCTGCGGTCGTTGCCACGCTTGCGACATCGCCAGCGCTCCAAACCGGCGACTTCGTGGCGTTCAAGCAGCAAGCACTCCAGGCGCTCGCCGTGCTTCCGGGTGCGTGGATCACTGTCTCGGAGCCAGACGGCACAATCGTGATGTCGACATTGCTCGCCGATGGCGTGCCCCTGCCGCCGCGCACGACAGACGATGCCTTGCGGCAGGCGTGGTCCTCACGGCAACCGCAGGTGACAGAAGTCCTACTAACGCCAATAGCCAAGCGGTTCGCTGCCTTTCTCGAAGTGCCAACATTCAAAGACGGGCGGCCACTCTATTCGATCCGTGTAAGTCTAGGTCCAGACCGATTTCTGGCACTCCTGCGCACAGGCCACAGTCCGGAATCAGTTGTCGGTTTGGTCGACCGGAACGCGAATTTCGTGGCTCGCATTCCAGACCATGCCACTCGTGTCGGCACACCGGCAGGCCAAGATTGGCGCGCCGCGATGGCTTGGTCGCGCGAGGGTTTCGCGGAGGGCGAGACGCTAGAAGGCGACGAATCGATCATACCATATGTTAAAACGACACACGGTTGGACGGTCGGCATAGCCCAACTCAAGCGCTTCACCGAAGCGCCAGTGCGGCGGCATTACTGGACGCTTGGATTAATCGGCGGGGCGTTGACGCTCTTAGGTCTTGCATTCGCGCTTACAATGGCGCGGAAATTGAGTTCGAGCATGCACTCCCTGTTGGATGCGTCGCGGACTATGGCGGAAGGTAAAACCGTTGCGGCCCGTGAACTCGCCGTTCACGAAGCCACGGAAATCAGTCGAACCCTGAGTGCCACATCCGAAACACTCGCCGCGCGAACAGCGGAACTGAGCCGTGCCAACGACACCTTCGAAAACCTTGTTACCCATGCGCCTATCGGCGTTTACGTGGTCAATTCCGAGTTTCGCATCGTTCAAATCAGCAGGGGCGCAACAAGTGCCTTCACCAACATCCAGCCGCTGCTTGGGCGTGATTTGGCCGAGGTGATGCGAGCTGTTTGGCCGGAAAAATTTGCCGAGGAGGCCATCGGCAAATTTCGACAAACGCTCGCAACGGGTGAGCACTATCATCAATCCTCGCTGGAGGAAACGCGTCTCGATACCGGCAATGATGAGGCCTATGATTGGCAAATCGAGCGGGTCGTGCTGTCGGATGGAAAATACGGGGTAGTTTGCTACTTCTATGACTACACCGCGCTCAAGCAAGCCGAAAACGCCAAGCGAGAAAGTGATTTGTTTACGGCCACCGTGCTTGAGGCCAGTCCAGATTGCCTCAAAATCGGCGGCTTCGACGGTCGCCTGCAATTCGTCAATCAGAACGGCGCATGTCTTTTAGAAGTCGA
Source organism: Hyphomicrobium aestuarii (assembly GCA_034408685.1). GTDB lineage: Bacteria > Pseudomonadota > Alphaproteobacteria > Rhizobiales > Hyphomicrobiaceae > JANXVY01. Next base: position 5,864 of record JAWXCP010000023.1, read on the forward strand.
CAATTGCGAGGCCGTTGTTGACCAACCGTGGGAGGCATTATGGCCGCTTCCACATCGGCCGATGGTAACGCATGCCATCGCTGAAGCAAAAGCCGGACGGTTGGCCCGCTTCAGTGCCGAGGCGCCGACCATCAAAGGCGCGCCGAAAGTTTGGGATGTCACAGTCGCACCGATTAAAAACGCAAAGGGCACGCCGATAAAATTCATCGCGTCGTCGCGTGATGTTACAGAGAACGCGCGGGCAGAAGCGGCTTTGCGTGAAAGTGAGATACGATTTCGACAAACGTTCGAAAATGCTGCGGTCGGTGTCGCCCACGTCGGGCTCGATGGCCAGTGGCTCGAAGTCAATCAAACCTTATGCGATATACTCGAATACTCGCGTGAAGAGCTACAGACGAAAACCGTCCAAGACGTCACCCATCCCGACGACTTGAATGCCGCCCGAGACAACGTTCGTCGTCTGGTGGAAGGAGAATTGCAAACGTACGGCACAGACCAGCGTTATATTCGCAAAGACGGTAGTCGGATTTGGGGCGGGCTGACGGTTGCGCTGAGACGCGATGCGGCGGGCGCACCGCTCTACTTTATTTCGATTGTGCGCGACATCAGTGAACGGAAAGCGGCGCAGGAGCATCAAGAGTTCCTGTTGGGCGAACTGGCGCACCGCTTGAAAAATCAGCTTGCCATCGTCCAAGCGATGGCCGGTCAGACCGCCCGCAACGCTGGATCGCTCAAGCAATTTCTGGAAAAGTTTTCTGAACGCGTCCAAGGCCTTGCTGTCGCGACGGACGTGCTCGTCAGGCAAGGATGGAGCGGCGCGCAACTCGGCGACCTCATCCAGCGGCAACTTAAGCCGTTCGTGCCTATGCTCGACCGGCTCGAATGCGATGGCCCGAACGTCACCATCAGTGCCGATGCGACGCAAACGATAGGTCTTGCGTTGCATGAATTGGCGACCAACGCCGTCAAGCACGGCGCATGGTCTTCGACCGGCGGCCGCGTCAAGGTCAGCTGGCAATTCGTGACGAACGGCGCGACCGGAAACAATCTTCGGGTGACTTGGGTGGAGGAGGACGGGCCGGTCGTGGTCGCTCCAACTCGCAAAGGGTTCGGACACGTCGTTATCGAGAACATGGTCGCGCAGCGGGTCGGTGGAGAAGCAAAGCTGGAGTTCGCGCCGGAAGGCTTGAGTTGGACGTTGACGATGCCGAACTGCCACATCGTTGCTGATCCGGGAACCTCGCGGGAGGGGGCGGCCCGCGCATCTCAGCCAAAAAGCAAGTCAACTTTGTAGTTATCAACAATCTTTTTTCGCTCGCGCAGGGTAACTTGCGAGACAGTTCGGGCGTTGATATCGTCAGTGTAATGTAGAGGGGGGGAAGCGGAGTGGACTTGCAGAATCATAACGTTCTGATCGTCGAAGACGAAATCCTGATAGGCTTGGAGCTTCGCGACGTGCTGCTTGATGCTGGCGCACGCGTGGTCGGGCCAGCGATGTCGGTCGCGGAAGCGTTGCGCTTGATTGATAACGAAAAGCCGACCGCTGCCATTGTCGACGTCAATCTAGGGTCGGAGGTTGCGCTGCCGGTTGCACAGCGCCTCGAAGCCGCCGCCGTGCCCTTTGTTTTGCATACCGGCAACTTGGCCAACGGCCTCCCGCACGGCTGGCCGCGCGTGCCCGTCGTCATAAAACCGGCACCGTCACACGCAGTCATCTCGGCGCTTATTGCTGTTTTGCCAGAAGTCAAGCCGTAAAGCTTTGGCGAGTTGCTGCGTGGCGTGATGAATGTACACGACATTCCGGCGCGGCAATCACGTGGACCTGCTCCAGCGCATTCCATCATCCACGTCCACCCCCAAACACCCACACACGACAACGGGCGGCATCCCGTCTATAAAGCCGCCGCGGCCCAGTTCCGCGACCCTCCGCGCCGCGTTCCCCGTCTCATGGACCAGCTCTGCCCGATGACCGCATCTGCCGTGCCCGCCACTGTCGCTTCTGCCCCAGGTTCCGCCGCGAAGTCGGCTCCAGTGCCCCCTCATACAGTGCCGCCTGTAACCCCGGGCCACCTGACGCCGGAGAGCATCGCGGCGCATGGCTTCAAGGGTGACGAGTACCCGCGTTTGCTGAAAATCCTCGGGCGCGCGCCAACGCTGCTGGAACTCGGCATTTTCTCGGTGATGTGGAGCGAGCACTGCTCCTACAAGTCGTC
>JAWXCP010000198.1:0-3018 GCA_034408685.1 Hyphomicrobium aestuarii
AACCAGCCCAAGGTAACAGGTTGCCACACGTGAGCCGGAAGCGTGCGCAATTTGGTCTAAAGGCCAGCGGCTCAACTCCAGCGTCTCCTCTTTGTCTTACGCGGCAGGTGGAAAATCGCAATTTGCGTCCTGGTGCATTGCTGGCGCTTACGCCTGATCGCGACGGACGAGAGCGGCGGCGAGCTCCCGCATCGCGGTCTGGATATCTGCCGGGGTTTGTGCCCCGTTCAAGGCAACTGCGATAAAATCCGCGCCGGCTTGGCCAAGATTGGTGGCTGCGTGCGGATCGGCCACACCCATGCTGGATGATCCCAACGCAACGCATGGCAACTCGAACAGCTCAGCCCACCAGGCAATCAACGCGTCGTGATTGGGACCGGAAAATGCGATGTAGTCGGCGCCGGATTCGCCAGCGACCATCGCGTCGTGACGCAACCCGCTCGCAATCTCGACACCGACGATTTGGCCCGGACCGACGGCAGACCGGGCCGTCTTGACCACCGTTGCCGGGTCAGGGCCGCCAGCTGCCAGCACGAGGTGGACGCCATCGGCACCTGTCGTGCGGGCCAGCGCGATGTCACTGTGGATCAGGGCTGCCACGCCGCGCGCTTGCAAAAGGGCAACGAGTGGCTTGACCGTGGCTGCGTCCGCTGCGGGTTGGCCACTTCCCGGCTGGTGTGAACGGATCACGGCGCTGGCGATCGGCACGGCATCGAGCGCGGCGCGCACGCGTTCCAACGCGGCGTCACCGCTGCGGGCGTCCAGCACGAGCAGGAGTTGGGGGGCGGTCATATTGTTTTCTGCAGTCCCCTCGCGCTTCGTCGATCAAGCCGCCTTAGCGGGTGCAAACGTCGGATCGAGCTCGCCTTTGGCGTAGCGCTTAGCCATTTCGGCCGAAGTCATCACGCGCTTGATTTTGCTGGCTTGACCGGCGGTGTTAAACTCCTGCAGCCGCTGCTTACACAGCTTCGACATCGCATCCATGGCGGGCTTCAAATACTTGCGCGGGTCGAACTCGCCGGGCTGCTCGGACAGGATTTTGCGGATCTGCCCGGTCATCGCCATGCGATTATCGGTGTCGATGTTGATCTTGCGCACGCCGTGCTTGATGCCGCGCTGGATCTCCTCGACCGGCACGCCCCAGGTCGGCTTCATCTGCCCTCCGTACTGGTTGATGATGTCCTGCAGATCCTGCGGCACCGATGACGACCCGTGCATCACGAGGTGCATGTTCGGCAGCTTGGCGTGGATTTCCTCGATAACGTGCATCGCGAGGATCGCGCCGTCGGGCTTGCGCGAGAACTTGTAGGCGCCGTGCGATGTGCCCATGGCAATCGCCAGCGCGTCGACCTTGGTGGCCGCTACGAACTTTACGGCTTCGTCCGGGTTGGTCAGCAATTGATCGTGGCTGAGCTTGCCCTCGGCGCCGTGGCCGTCTTCCTGCTCGCCTTCGCCGTGCTCGAGCGAGCCAAGCACGCCGAGTTCGCCCTCGACCGAGATGCCACCGAGGTGCGCCATCTCGGTGACGCGGCGCGTGACTTCGACGTTGTAGTCCCAGTCGGCAGGTGTTTTGCCGTCGGCCTTGAGGCTGCCGTCCATCATCACCGAGGTAAAGCCGGCTTGGATCGCGGTCATACAGGTGGCGGCTTCGTTACCATGGTCGAGGTGCACGCAGACGGGAATGTGTGGATAGATCTCGGTCACGGCATCCATCATGTGCTTGAGCATGATGTCGTTGGCATAGCTGCGCGCGCCGCGACTGGCCTGAATAATGACCGGCGCATCGGTTGCGTTGGCCGCCTCCATGATCGCGAGCGCCTGCTCCATGTTGTTGATATTGAACGCCGGCACGCCGTAGCGGTGCTCGGCGGCATGGTCGAGGAGCTGGCGGAGGGTGATGCGGGCCATGGGCGATCTTTCGCATGTTGATGCAGTATCATTGCATCTAGCGCGACATAGCCGACCGCGAAAGGCCTAGGGCGTGTCGTCAGTTATGGTTTGGAGCTGGATGAGGTCCCCAAAGCGACGCCGCAAACGGCCGTTGGCGACCTCATCCAGCCCGAATCCATAACTGACGACACGCCCTAGAGAAGGACCATCACCAAAGCGCCGACCGAAACAACCGCGTTGAGAACGCCTGCGGCCGTGCGGGTGACGCGCGGAAGCACCACAAATCGCCAGCGCAGATTGGCGATGTCGCGGCGGATCGATCGCCAGCCAGCGGCTGCAGGCGAGCGCGACAATTCTTTGTCGAGGTGTTCCAGGCGCGAGCCGACGCCGTAAATTTCATACGTTATGCCGTCAATCCGGCGCTCAATTTGATCCACACGCTGATCAACATACTCGAACATGGCCCACGCCCCCCGCAACTGACACCGCTGGCCACAATTATGCGGCAATTCAGCAGACGCTGCAACAGCGTTCAATTCGGGGGCGGCAATCGGTCAGAGCATATAGGATCTCGCACCCGTTTTTATCGTCCCGTCAGGCGGAGTGCGGTGAACACGATGCTGGCGTCGGCCGCCCACGTCGCAATCAACATGGCGATGAGTTGAAGCGTCGTCGGGAGTGCTTGTATGCGCCCCTCAAGGCGGCCAAAGTCTGCCGCCTTCGGCATCTGCGAAAGCTGCCCTTTGATCTCTGCAACATCGTTGGCCTTAGCGCTTGTCACTGTGAGTGACTTGAGCTCGACGAGTTGTGCGTCGATGTTGGCTAAGCACTTCTCAAGTTTAGTTACGCGCTCTTCCATGTCAGGTCCCTCCGGACCACCTGAGTTACCGAAAGACGGTTTTTCACCTGGAAACGACACGACATTATTCACTCGCGTGATCCTCGCCGTACATTGACGGATTGGTGCCGTTGATAACGGCTTCGGCAAATTGCTCGATATGACCACAGTTTGTGCAAATGAGTGTCACCAGTCATGCCTCTCCCTTTAGCTCAGGCCAACGCTGCGTGAACTGAGCCGAAGCGGCGGCAGCGGCGGGCGCCATCGATGATCTGGCGCATGGTGCGGGC
>JAWXCP010000199.1:0-3744 GCA_034408685.1 Hyphomicrobium aestuarii
AGGACCTAGGGACCGTTTGCCGGGTATCTTTTACCTGGGGGCGAGCGTTGCGGGGCTGGAACTCGGGGCTGGAAATCGGGGCTGGAAATTAGCGTTTGGACTTACGACGCGGGGGGCGTCTTTGTGGCGGTGTCTTTCACTGGCTCATTCTTGGCCCGAACGCTGAGCAGCGTCGAGCGCAACACGCGAACCTTCATCTGATCGGTCAGTTCGACTTCGATCTCATCGGAGCCGTCGGCGACCTTCGACACGCGACCGATGAAGCCGTTGGACATCACCACGCTGTCGCCGCGGCGAACCTTGGCGATCATCTGCTGGAATTCTTTAGCCCGCTGTTGCTGTGGCCGGATGACCAGAAAAAAGACGATGGCCATCACCGCCAATAGTACGAGCGGGAAGGTGTCCATGGGCGACGCCCCGGCCGCGGCTTGTGCATAGGCGGGTGTGATCAGCATAGGGAGCATGGCGGCGGCGTCCTCGGCGGGTGGCGTGTTGCGTATTGGTGACTGTCGCGTTCAACGCGGAGCTAGCAGAAGACGGCACCCTGGCGCCAGCCCTTGGGGCGATGGCGGGTGCGACGTTTCTACCGGTCGGAGACGCAGCTTAGATCGTAGTTGCCGGTTGTGACAGAGGCGATGACGGTTAACCGCAGTGTCGCCGAAGGAAGAGGGGCAGATATCGTGGACAAGCCGAAGTTGAGCGCCAACATCGACCGTCAGAGCCTCCGTCGCGGAGATGATGCCTACCTGATGGCTCTGGCATCGGCGCCAGATGCGCGATTTTTGGTGCTCGAAGCCGGCGATCCGGTGATTTTGCGCGTTTCTGCGGGCCAAGGCGACGGGCTGTCGGTGTGGTTTTCCCGAAAGCAGGCCGCCCAGGCTGTTGCAGATGATGACATGGCGCGATGCCCGATGGTGTTTCTCGGCGTCGAGCCAGCGGCGGCGGAAAATTTGGCTGGGGCTGGCCGTTTCGCACTGGTGCTCCCTGAGGGGGGCCGCGACCGGCTGGCAGAGATCGTCCCACTCGAGCCACCCGCCGGGTCGCGCTCGCTGATGAGCGCTGGCGTCGTGCCACCGGACGATCTGGCGGCCGCCGGTCTCGCCCGAAGCCTGTTTGCCTGGCATTCTACTGCTAAGTTTTGCGGCGCTTGCGGGAGTGGTACGCGCGTTATCGATGGTGGGTGGCGGGTGCGTTGCACGGGTTGCGAGCGCGACGTTTATCCACGCGTCGACCCGGTGGTGATCATGCTGGTCACCGACGGCTGGCGCTGCGTTCTTGCCCACGAGCCGAGGTTTCCCGAGCGGATGTTTTCCTGCATCGCGGGCTATGTCGAGCCAGGCGAAGACGTTGCGGATGCGGTGGCCCGCGAGACGGCTGAGGAACTCGGGCTTGTCATCGGCGAGGTGGCCATCGTCGATACGCAGCCGTGGCCGTTTCCTCATAGCTTGATGATCGGTTGCGTTGCGCGTGTCGAGGGCAGCTTGGAGTTGCAGATTGATCCGGCGGAAATTGTCGAGGCGCGCTGGTTTACCCGCGCGCAGGCGCAGCAGCTGATCGACCGGACGCACCCCGATGGATTGTGGGAACCCGGCCATCAGGCGATCGCGCATCGGCTGATCGCGCGGTTTGCGCGTGGCGAGGCGTGACGGCGGGTCGTGACGGCGGGTCTGGTCACCTGCGTTAGCTGCTGTAGCGGAAGATGGTCACGGCGGTGTCGCCGTAAGCCCGCGTTTCGATGGCCGCATATCCGGTCGGTGGATTGAGGACGACGCCGCGCCGTTCTTCGACGACGGCGATCGCACCCGGTTCGAGCCAGTTGCCCTCGCTCAGCGCGGCGAGCGCTTGCTCGGCGAGGCCGTGGCCGTAGGGCGGATCGAGGAATGCGAGCCTGTACGGCGTCATCGTTCCGGCCGGGCCGAGCGAGGTGGCGTCGCGGCGGAAGATGCGGGTTTGTCCGGTGAGGCCGAACGCTTCGACGTTCTCGCGGATGGCGGCGCGGGCGGCGGCATCCTCTTCGACGAACAGGCAATAGGCGGCGCCGCGCGAGATCGCCTCTAGCCCCAAGGCGCCGGTGCCAGCGAACAGGTCGATGACGCGCGCGCCGTTGACGGCGTCGGTGTCGAGGCCATGGGCGAGGATGTTGAACACGCTCTCGCGGACGCGGTCGGATGTTGGCCGGGTCGACGAGGCCACGGGTGCGGTAATCGGCCGGCCGCGTAAACTGCCCGCGACGATCCTCATGGCGAATTCGCCGCCTGGTTTGTTGTCACGCTCATTCGCGGTCGCGCCCTGGCTTGCGGAAGGGCTTGCGGCCGTCGCCGGGTTTGTCGCGAATATAGCGACCGGGTCCGGTTGGCGCGTTTTCTCGGACGCCACTGGCGCTGCGAGCGGGCCGATCATCGGACCGATTGTCAGGCCGGCCAGCCGTAACGGCATCGCGTTGGGGCGAGGCATTTTTCTCGCGTCGGCGGGCGCCATCGGGTTCGCGGCGGACGCGGAACGCCTTGCGCACGGGACCGCCAGCCGCAGTTGCGTCGTCGTCGGTTGCCGAGAGCAGCCCGAACTGCGCGGCGAGGTCCGGCCCGAGTTGGTCGGCAAGGACGCGCCGGCGGACGGTCTCGGCAGCGCCGGGTTCGAGGTCGAGCAACTGGAAAGGGCCAAACGAGATGCGGATCAGCCGGTTCACTTCGAGGCCCAGCGAGCCGAGGATTTTGCGCACCTCGCGGTTCTTGCCCTCGCGCAGGCCCATGGTCAGCCACATGTTGCCGGATTGGACGCTGTCGAGCGTCGCCTCGATCGGGCCGTAGGTGATGCCTTCGACGGTGATGCCGTCTTTAAGGGGATCGAGGTCATCCTGGGTCAGGCGGCCATAGGCACGGACGCGGTAGCGGCGCAGCCAACCCGTCGAGGGCAACTCGAGATGGCGGGCGAGTTCCCCGTCGTTGGTCAGCAGCAGCAGCCCCTCAGAATTATAGTCGAGGCGGCCGATCGAGACCACGCGCGGCAGGTCTGGTGGCAAGCTGTCGAACACCGTCGGGCGGCCTTCGGGATCGTAATGCGTCGTCACGAGGCCTTTGGGCTTGTGATAGCGCCAAAGCCTCGCCGCTTCGGCCAATGGGAGCGGCTGCCCGTCGACCTTGACCACGTCGCGCGGTCCGACGTCCATGGCGGGCGAGTTGAGAACCCGGCCGTTGATGCTGACGCGGCCGTCTTCGATCCAGCGCTCGGCTTCGCGGCGCGAACACAGACCGGCCCGAGCCATCGCTTTGGCGATGCGAACGGGTTCGGTCGGGCGGGGGGCAAACGCGATCTCTGCGGGAGCGGACGGTTTGCGGAACGGGACGCGGCTGCGCGGTGGACGCGCTTGGCCGACCTCGCCGCGATCGTCGCGGCCTGTGCGTTGTGGTGCGCTGTTGGAGAAGCGGCTGCTCTCTGCCCGGCGATCGGGCCAATCGCGCTGGCCGCTGCTTTCGGAAGGCGGTCTGGGTTGGTAGCGCAGCTTTTTCAGACGCTGGGCCTCGGCGGCGTCGACCAGTTGCGGTCCGCGTTTTTCGCCCCCGCCGAAGCGACGACCACCGCCGCCATCAGAACGGGTGTTTACGCGGACATTGTCTCGCGCGGGCCGGTCGTCGCGGCTAGCGGATTGATCACCGCCGCCATTGCGATCGCGAGTGCGAGATTGCGTACCGGTGCTTGGCGACCGGGGGCGTTGAAAGCGAGAGCCCTCCGGCACGGGCCGGTCGG
>JAWXCP010000200.1:0-4223 GCA_034408685.1 Hyphomicrobium aestuarii
CCGCGCCACCACGGCCGCCGCCACCGGCTGCGCCACCCGCTCCCGGACCGCCACGACCTGGGCCGCCGCGACCAGCCGGTCCTCCCGGACCGCCGCGCACCAGGGCGGGCTTGTTCGGCAGCAAACCTTCGCGCTGCATCTTCTTACGGGCGAGCTTGCGGGCGCGGCGCACAGCCTCGGCCTTCTCGCGCACGCGCTTCTCGGACGGCTTCTCGAAATAGTTCCGGAGCTTCATTTCCCGGAAGATGCCTTCACGCTGCATCTTCTTCTTGAGGGCCTTGAGGGCCTGATCGACGTTGTTGTCGCGGACGAGAACCTGCACCGGTGATCCTTCTCTTGGAGCTCGTTAAATAGAAAACCGGCACCGTGAGACCACGGCACCGCTCATTTTCGATATGATTAGCAGAGACCAGCTTGGCTGTCCACGGGTTGATCCCTCGCACGGGTCGTTCCCTAACACGGGTTGTTCCCTAGCACGGGTCGTTCCCGAGCATGGGTCGTTCCCGAGCACCTGCCGCGCCCTTTCCCGTGGCCCCTAGGCGAGATCAGACGGCGACAATGGCACCGTCCGATCCCGGCCTTAACCACGGCCGTCACCTCTGCGGGTCACGAATTTCCGATCAAAATCCCGACCGCAAACACAATTGTACCGCCGACCACGACCTCGAATACGGCGCGCAGGAACGGCGTTTCCATGTATTTTGCCCGGATCCAGGCGATGATCCACAGCTCGACGAACACGACGGCAAACGCGATGCCCGTCGCGACGTTGAAGTTCGGGATCAAGTAGGGAAGCGCATGACCCAGTCCACCAGCTGTCGTCATAACACCGGTGACGACGCCGCGCGTGATCGGGCTGCCGCGGCCTGAAATCTTGCCGTCGTCCGACAATGCCTCTGTCATACCCATCGAAATGCCGGCTCCAATCGAAGCAGCAAGACCAACGAGGAATGTCTGCCACGTGTTTCCGGTGGCAAACGCGGCCGCGAAGATCGGCGCGAGCGTGGAAACCGAGCCGTCCATCAGGCCTGCCAGACCCGGCTGCACGTAGGTCAGCACGAACTGCCTGTGGCCTTCCGCGTCTTCTGCGGTCCTAACGTCAGGCGTCAGCACGGTTTCTTGAAGCTGCTTGGCTTTGACGACGTGCTTGCCTTCGGCAGCTGCAAGATCGCCGAGCAATTGCCGCGTTGCCGCGTCCTTGGCCTGCCCGACCGCCACCGTATAAAACCGGTGCGCTGTTTCTTCGATCGTCGAGGCCTGCTCGCGCACCTTTTCCAACCCCAGCGGCCGGACCAGCCAGATCGGCTCATGCCGCATGAACCCGCGCACGTCCTGCGGCCGGATTAACGGGATCACGTCGCCGAACCGCTTCCGATGCAGATCGATCAGCCACCCGCGGTGGACGTGCTCCTCTGCCGCCATTTCGGTGAAAACCTGGGCCGAAGCCGGATACGTTTGCGCCAAACCGTGGGCGTAGGACTCATAGATCCGCGCATGCTCCTCCTCGACCGATATGGCGAGGGCGAGAATTTCTTGCTCGGAGAGTTCGTCGAACGACCGGATCATCCGGAGCCTCTTTGGAATGGTTCTAAACTACTCGGCCTGGATATCGTCAGGCGCGCCAGCATTCAAGGATATCGGACAGCGCCCATACAACGGGTCTGCAGCTTCGGGCATTGTGACACACGACACATGGGCGGCCGTCTCCCTTAATCATCGTGCGGACCAATCATCCAGTCGGCGGCCGAGGCCGTTTGCTGTTGACCAAACCCACGCGCGCCGCTCAGCGTTGAAGCGCCCCTTACGCCGCACGCGCGAAATGCTATCACCGGCCCATGATCGACCCATCCAAAATCCGTAACTTCTCCATCATCGCTCACATCGACCACGGCAAATCGACGCTCTCCGACCGGCTGATCCAGCTGTGCGGGAACGTCGCCGATCGCGACATGAAAGAGCAACTCCTCGACTCGATGGATATCGAGCGCGAGCGTGGCATCACCATCAAGGCGCAGACCGTGCGCCTCGACTACAAACACACCGATGGTGAGACCTATCAGCTCAACCTGATGGACACCCCCGGCCACGTCGATTTCGCCTACGAGGTATCGCGGTCGCTGGCGGCGTGCGAGGGCGCCGTCCTGGTGGTTGATGCATCCCAAGGCGTAGAAGCCCAGACGCTGGCCAACGTCTACACGGCGATCGACGCCAACCTCGAAATTCTCCCCGTCCTGAACAAAGTCGACCTGCCAGCCGCCGACTGCGATCGGGTCAAGGCACAAATCGAGGACGTGATCGGTATCGACGCGTCGAACGCCGTGCCGATTTCGGCCAAAACCGGGCTCAACGTGCAGGCCGTCCTCGAAGCCATCGTCGAGCGCTTGCCGCCCCCAGTCGGCGACCGCACCAAGCCGCTCAAGGCGATGCTGATCGACAGCTTTTATGACGCCTATCTCGGCGTTGTCGTGCTGGTCCGCATCAAAGAGGGCGTGTTGAAGAAGGGCCAGAAGGTCCGCCTGATGGCCGCTGGCACAAGCCACGCGATCGAGCGCGTCGGCATTTTCCGGCCCAAGCAGGAGATGCTGTCGGAACTCGGCCCCGGTGAGGTCGGCTTCTTTACGGCGGCCATCAAGGAAGTGGCCGACACCCGCGTTGGCGATACCATCGTCGACGACAAGAACCTGACCGCCGAAGCGCTTCCCGGCTTCAAGCAGGCCCAGCCGGTCGTGTTCTGCGGCCTGTTCCCGGTCGATGCCGCCGATTTCGAAGACCTGCGCGAGGCGATGGGCAAACTCCGCCTCAACGACGCGAGTTTCTCGTTCGAGACCGAAAGCAGCGCCGCGCTCGGCTTCGGTTTCCGCTGCGGCTTCCTTGGCCTGCTGCACTTGGAAATCATCACAGAGCGGCTCCAGCGCGAGTTCAACCTCGACCTCATCACCACGGCGCCGTCGGTCGTCTACCATCTCTACATGAACGATCAGACCATGATCGAGATGCACAACCCGGCCGACATGCCCGACCCGGTCAAGATCCACCACATCGAAGAGCCGTGGATCAAGGCGACGATCATGGTGCCGGATGATTATCTCGGCGTGATCTTGAAGCTGTGCCAGGACCGTCGCGGCCGCCAGAAAGAGCTGACCTACGCGGGCACCCGCGCCATGGTCATCTACGAGTTGCCGCTCAACGAGGTCGTGTTCGACTTCTACGACAAGCTCAAATCCGTCAGCCGTGGCTACGCCAGCTTCGACTACCAGATCATCGGCTACGAGGAAGAAGACCTCGTCAAGATGTCGATCCTCGTCAACGCCGAGCCGGTCGACGCACTATCGATCATCGTCCACCGCTCGCGCGCTGAATCGCGCGGCCGGGTGATGTGCGAAAAGCTCAAGGACCTGATCCCGCAGCACATGTTCGTGATCCCGATCCAGGCGGCGATCGGCGGGCGCATTATTGCGCGCGAGACCATCAAAGCGATGCGCAAGGACGTGATTTCGAAGTGCTATGGCGGCGACATCAGCCGTAAGCGCAAGCTGCTCGACAAGCAGAAGGAAGGCAAAAAGCGGATGCGCCAGTTCGGCCGCGTCGACATTCCGCAAGAGGCCTTCATCGCCGCGCTCAAGATGGAAGATTGAGCGCGGGGTGGGCGGGTTTCTGCACGAAACGAGTATGAATCCCCGTCGTCGCAGTTATCATGGAGCGCTTGAACCCATGCGACTTGAAAATTTCAGCATCACGAAAATTTTAGCGCCACTCGAGAAAACCGGAAAATTGATCAGTAACAGCACTGAGGTGTTGACTCGATTTTGGATTGCCCTAATTTTTCTCGCAATAGCAATATTGTTTGGGAGGTCTGCGGCAGGCTTGGACGACAAGTGGGTACCTGTCCAACTTTGTGCTTTTGGAGTGTTAATGATAGTCGGCGTTGCGTTGGCGACTTGGGACATATATCATAAATATTTGTCTGCTAATTTTTTAATGTCTGCCGAGAGCGACGAATTACGCCGTCCGTCAAAGGATGCAAGTCTGCTTCTGTCTGAACTTGATAATCCAGACTATGCAGCAGTAGGCGGCTGCATAGTGGTGTCGCAAAATAATCTATATCGTGGGGGAGGGGTAAGTCAGGGGGTACGAACCGGGTTGATTGCTGACACTTTAGACCGGGCTGATGCCTGACAGGTTTATGTTGCTCGAATCACAGGAGATTCGAGCGATGCCCTTTC
>JAWXCP010000201.1:0-4855 GCA_034408685.1 Hyphomicrobium aestuarii
GCCATGCCCGCCGCGTAGCCCGCGTAGTGCCGCATCGCGATCTGGATCATTGGCGAGGGTAGGGGAGGGTTTTTCTGTGCAGCACGCGTGTAGTTACGCGCTTGCTGCCAGGTGTAGATGCCGCAGAGGGCACCAAGAGCGGCCGCAAACGCTACCGCGATCGGCAAAATCGGCCAGTCGCTCACCTCCGCAACCGCGAGCAGCATCACCATCACAGCGTATGACGACGACAGAGCCATCGATGCGACGGTTCCAAGCAATGAGACCCCGGCTCGCTCCGCCAAGAAGCGTTTTAGCATTTCGTCGTAAGGCATCAGTTCATCGCCACGTCTGCGTGCGCGCCAAATGTGAACGGCCTCAGCCAGCAAGGTCACGACAAGAAGAATGCCCGCACACACCGCGAGGTTCACGATGACGCTGTCCGCGTGCGCGAGCGTTCGCACCGCCGCCAGGATCAGGGTATAGGCGGCAGCTGTCGCGGTGGCGTCTGCCTCGACCTGGCGCAAAGAGCGATATGGAACAAGCCGTGCCGTCAAGTGTCCTCCCTAAAGAAAATACGGGGACAGTATAAATATTCCCCGAGCTTCCGATCGCACTTTAGCAGGTTTGGCGGACGCGCGGCGATGCCGGCTCGTGGAGCGAAGCCTTTCCACGCCGGCTCCGGCGGTTCGAAGCCCGGTCGAGGGCAGTACCGCGACGGTCCTTCGCCGCCCCGCGCCGATCTGATTCGCCTGAATGCCAAAGATAACGCCGCCGCCGACATGCCGACCGGCCAGCAACACACCCAAAATGACACCGGCCTTCGAAGTATCCAACGTCATACGGCGCCCTCATGTTGGGGCAGGGCGCGAAACGTGACGCAAGAACAAGGGCGGAGTGCGCAGACTCCCTGGCGAAGTGGCGGATCGCCCGCGTGCTGGACGAGGACGACTTCTTGACGCGCGGCGTAGGAGAAAACTGCAAGAGCGATCACAGTAAGCCGAAAAGGAGGCTCGGGGTCGGTGTGCCTGTTACACTGAAGTGCTATACTCGCCCCTTGGCGTGCCTGGACTACGTCACCGCGCAGAGCTCGTCGGCCCACAAACGGAGCGTCTTTTGGCTGCCCGACCGGATTATGGCGAGACACTGGCCGCCCGATTTCGGGCGGAGGCGAGCTATCTCGTTACAACGGTCTTGCGCCCCGCGACCCTGGCGGTGACGCGGGTGCGACGCGACACGCCCGGTCACGGTCTGACGGACAGGATGCCGATCGCCTCGGCCTTCAGTGTCTCGCTCCAACTTCGCGAGCAGGAGAAGCGAGAGCTCTTCCTGGCTGGGAAGTCGGTCGACACTAGAGGCTACGGCGCCCGCACGACGTCGATTGTGGATCATGAGACGGAGCCGCAGGCCTATCTCCCCATGCCGTTCGACACGATGCATTTCTATGTGTCGCGTGCCGCCCTCGACCAGATCGCCCACGATCACGGAGCCCGCCGGATCGACACGCTGACCTGCGAGCGCGGCGTGCTCGACGAGACAGTCTGGCACATGGGCATGGCGTTATTGCCAACGCTAGGTCGTCCTGCGGAGGTCAGCCAACTCTATGCCGATCACCAACTGCTGGCGACGCACACCTACTTCGCTTGTGCGTTTGGCGGCATGCAGCGGGCGCAGCCCGTGCGTCGCGGCGGCCTCGCCGCGTGGCAACTCCGACGGGTCACGGATCTGATGGAGGCTGACCTGTCTGCGGACGTCACGTTGTCTGATCTGGCATCGGCTTGCGGACTCTCGGTGAGCCATTTCGCGCGCGCGTTCAGGCAAAGCATGGGCCAGCCGCCGCACCAATGGCTGTTGGCGCAACGCATTGCTCGAGCGAGGACACTGATGTCGTCGCCGGGCGTACCATTGGCGGACGTGGCCCTCGCCTGCGGATTCGCAGACCAAAGCCACTTCACGCGGGTGTTCAAGAATGTCGTCGGCGCAAGCCCCGCCCATTGGCGGCGCAGTTTGCTGATGTGATCGAGGCCGACCGTCGCCGCGCCCGGATCAAGCTAAAGCCGCCGGTATCCTACAAGTCCCCTCCGTTCTGGCCGCGTAGAGCTAGGCCTCCTGACACGTTCGGAGACTCCCATGCGGCACCTATTCGTCACGACGTTAGCGCTGCTGTTGCTGGCGCTTCCCGCCCACGCGCAACCATCTGCGTTCCCCACCGGGTTTAAAACGCGCGAGATCGCGACCAACGGCACCACCCTCCACGTCCGGGTGGGCGGGCGAGGGCCGGCAGTCGTCCTGTTGCACGGCTACGGCGAGACGGGAGATATGTGGGCACCCATGGCGGCCAACCTTGCCAAAGATCACACCGTCGTCGTGCCGGACCTGCGAGGCATGGGACTGTCGGCGAAGCCCGCTGGCGGCTACGACAAGAAAATGCAAGGCGCCGACATCGCAGGCGTTCTCGACGTGCTGAAGATCGAGCGCGCCGATCTGGTCACCCACGATATCGGCAACATGGTCGGCTACGCCTTCGCGGTACAGAACCCGCAGCGGGTTACCCGCTTTGTACTGATCGACGCGCCGGTTCCTGGCATCGGGCCGTGGGAGGAAATTCTCAAGAACCCGCTCCTCTGGCACTTCCGCTTTGGCGGGCCCGATATGGAGCGGCTGGTCGCAGGGCGTGAGCGAATTTATCTCGACCGGTTTTGGAACGAGTTCTCCGCCAATCCGGCGCGGTTCACCGAACGCTCGCGAGCCCACTACGCCAAGCTCTATGCCCGCCCCGGCGCCATGCACGCGGGCTTTGCTCAGTTCGCCGCGTTCGACCAGGACGCTATCGACAACAAGGCCTTCCTGGCCGCTAACGGCAAGCTGTCCATGCCCGTGCTGGCCGTTGGCGGCGAGAAATCGTTCGGCCCGATGATGGCCACTGTCATGCGCTTCGCCGCCAGCGATGTGACTGAGGGTGTCATCGCGGATTCCGGCCATTGGATCATGGAAGAGAATCCGCAGGCGACCGTCGTAATGGTCCGCGAATTCCTGGGGCCGAAGCCATGAGCCGCCGCGGTCAGATCGTTGCTGGGGTCGCAGCCCTGATCGTGTGCGCGGCGCCCATGACTGCCGCGCCGCAGGATCTGAGGCTGACGCCCGCCGAGATCGCCGCGCTCGCCAAGGGTGGTGCTGGAGCCGGTACGTCTGGCGTTGCCGGCATCCGGACAACGATCCTCTATGGTGATCCGACCAAGCCGGGTCTCTACGTCATCGAGATCCGCGTACCGGCGAACACCCGCATCGCCGCGCACCGGCATCGTGACGATCGCACCGCAGTGGTTGTGTCGGGAACCTGGTGGTTCGGTTACGGGCCTGCCGCGGACGAAGCCGCCGTCAAAGCTCTTCCTCCAGGCAGCTTCTACACCGAGCCGGCCGACCGGCCGCACTTCGCTCTAACCCGCGCCGAGCCCGTGGTCGCCTACATCAGCGGAGTGGGTCCAACAGATACCCAATTCGTCGATGTCGTTGCGACGCCGAACCCATAGCAGTCCGGCCATCGCATCCTTAAACGTTGGAGACGCCCGTGACTTCGCCCCGCAACATCCGCGACCCTCTCGCCGACCAACTGCTCACGCCGCAGAACGCCGCCCTGGTGATCATCGACTTCCAGCCCGTTCAGGTCGCTTCCATCGTCTCCATGGAGCGGCGCGAACTGGTGGCGAACGTTGTCGCCGTCGCCAAGGCGGCCAAGCTTTACGGCTTGCCGATCGTGCTCTCGACGGTCAACGTCGCCACCGGTCGGAACCAGCCGACCATCCGGCAGCTGACGGAGGTTCTCGGCGACGTTGTGCCGATCGATCGCACATCGATCAACGCGTGGGAAGACGTCGACTTCGTGGCCGCCGTGAAGGCGACCGGCCGGCACAAACTAATCATGGTCGCGCTCTGGACCGAGGTCTGTCTGGTCTTCCCGGCGCTCGACGCGCTTCGTGAGGGATATGAGGTCTTCCACGTTGTGGACGCCGTCGCCGGTACGTCCGAAGAAGCTCATCGCGCTGGTCTGGCACGAATTGCTCAAGCGGGCGGACAGCCGATCACCTGGATCCAACTGGCATGCGAACTCCAGCGGGATTGGGCACGGGCGGCAACGACGGCTGGGTTCGCCGAGATCGTCTTCGCCTCCATCCATCCTTGAGCGAGGCGAAAGGGCGGTTCAATCGCTTAAGCACAGGCGCTCACGGCGCCTTTTTTTCCTCCCCGCCGAAATCGTAGAACACGCGAAAGATGTTTCCATCGGCATCTTGGGCGAAGAATTCGTAGAGCTTGTACGGCTTCGCTGCCGGCGGCGCCGTGACCTTGGCGCCTGCTGCGACCCATTGCGCGTGGAGGGCGTCGACCTCGGCGCGGCTGGATAGATTGAGCCACAGCACGACCGGCCCTTGGTTGCCGAGGTGAGATCGGTAGTGAGCGGCTGACATGAAGATCCGCGTGTCGCCCCGCGACAGTCCGGCGAGCCCAAGTTCTTCGTCCGACCAGTCAACGGCAAAGCCGAGTTGGTCTCGATAGCAGGCAAGTGCCGCCGCCAAGCTGACGACGGGCACTTCTGGACAAACCGGTGGAAACTGCATGGCTCAAGCCACCTCTAGAGTAGCGTGCGTTCCATGGGAGTATTCCCGAGGCGACGGCATCTGAAAAGAGGCGAGGCGCGGAGGCGTCCGTTTCACCGAGAGCGTCAGCCCCGCCGTGCGGCCTCGATCGCGGCGACGTCGATCTTCCTCATCGTCATCATCGCATCGAACGCACGTTTTGCTTCGCTGCCGCCGACGGCCATGGCTTCGGTCAGCACGCGCGGCGTGATTTGCCACGAGACGCCCCACTTGTCCTTGCACCA
>JAWXCP010000202.1:0-6763 GCA_034408685.1 Hyphomicrobium aestuarii
GCCGCTGCCGCCAATCCCTGTCGAACACGTTCAAGGCTTCGCGCTTGTACCCGCCCCGGCTATTGCGGGTGTCCCGCCGCTGAGCCGCGCGATTTCAGCTTCGAGCTCAACGATATCCTTCCTGCGGCGCTGGATGCCCTGTTGGATGCGGCTCTGCTCCTGAA
This sequence comes from Hyphomicrobium aestuarii, assembly GCA_034408685.1. GTDB lineage: Bacteria > Pseudomonadota > Alphaproteobacteria > Rhizobiales > Hyphomicrobiaceae > JANXVY01. The sequence goes on from JAWXCP010000202.1 coordinate 165, forward strand.
ACCCCGCCATGCGCTTTTGGCTGTCTTGATCGAACGCGCTTTCGCGCTGAACGCGAAACGAGCGGTCCTGCTCGGCCCGGTTCTCGTCCTGCAGCTGCCGCACCCGTTGCTTTAGCTGCGCCAGCGTCGCCGCAGTCGCCGCATCCGCAGCAGCCGACTTTTTCTGCAACTCCTCTTCGAGCTTACCGAGCCGCTCTTTCATGGCGTTCTGGTCGCCACTGATCGAGCCGCCCTCGGGCCGAGCTGGCACTTGTACCGCCGCGAGGTCGAAATAAAAATCGCCGGTCAGCGCCGAATGGTCCCACGGCACCTGTTTGCCCTGGGTCGCGGCCAACACATCCTTGCGGACATTGATCATGATCGAGTTGAGGCTCGCGCCCGGCGCTTTGACATGTCGGGAGAGCGCCGCCGTGAACGGCGAGTTGCGCCCACTTCCATCGAGCGCGACATTACCGGGCTGCGTCGAGTACGAGATGAACGTGCCGACCCCGGTTTGCACCTGCGCCAAGCCCGACGCGACCGCGTTCGACCGCGTGCCCATCGAGCGGGCGAGATTGCGAGCAAGCGGGTTGTCGCGGCAGGCGTCGAGAAACACGATGTTGGTCTTCGTCTCCCGTTCAAGCTCCATCTGCCGCAGGATCAAATCGAGCGGGATCGCCTCGAATGCGAGGTCACGCTCTCGAGCCAGTTTGGCATCGACCGGGATCAGGTAGTTCTGCCCCCCGACCTGCAGGCCATGTCCGGCATAAAACAGCAAGCCGGTACCAGCGTCCTCCAGCTCGCGGGCGAACGCCCTCAGCGTCAGGTCGAACTTCGGCTTGTCGAGGTCGATCCCAAGGATCACCGTGAACCCCAACGCCTCGAGCGATTTGCCGATGTCGGTCGCATCGTTGACCGGATTGGCGAGTGGACTGGCCGCCACGTAAGCCGCGTTGCCGATGACGAGTGCGACGCGTTTTTCAGCCAGTGCTGGCAGGCTGAAAACGGCGGCGAACAGGACCGAAAGCACGGCGAACGGCGTCACACGCGCGACGGTCGGCATCGGGTTACTCCCTCACAGATAACGGTATTCCGGCAAGAAGCGCAGCAATTGCGGCGTGCCGATGGCGCCCGCGCACAAGCGATCCCAGTGAGGAGCTGCCGTCCGTGGCGAGAAGCCCGGCCCGAAAATCAGGCCGCCAATCAGGCCGCCTGAACTTCCTGCACTTCCGGGCAGAAATGGCGCAGCAGGTTTTCGATCCCGTGCCGCAGCGTCGCCGTCGACGACGGGCAGCCCGAACAGGCCCCGCGCATCTTGAGGTACACGACACCTTCGCGGAACCCGGCAAACGTGATGTCGCCGCCGTCTTGGGCAACCGCTGGCCGCACCCGCGTTTCGAGCAGGTCCTTGATGGTCGCAACCGTCTCCGCATCGGCCGGATCGAACGAGCCTTCGGCATCGTCGTTGGCCGCGCCGTCAGAACCGGCCGTCTCCGCTCCGGACTGGTAATGCTCCATGATCGCGCCGAGGATCATCGGCTTCAGGTGTGGCCACTCGGCCTCGCCCTTGGTCACCGAGATAAAGTCGGTGCCAAGGAACACGCCTGTGATCCCGTCGATGTCGAACAGGCGCCGAGCAAGCGAGCTGTCACCGGCCTCCGTCAAGCTGCGGAAATCCGCAGTTCCGCTGGGAAGCACGGTTCGGCCAGGGATGAATTTCAACGTCGCCGGGTTGGGCGTCGCTTCGGTCTGGATGAACATTAGGGTCTCCTACCGGCAGGACCGCCGAGTTTAGAATTATTCCAACTCAATGTAGGAAACCGGCAGCCGCCTGTCGAGCGTCCCGCTCGTCTTTCACGGAAACGTTGTGCATCGACGAAATAGCGACGGCCCACCCAGCGTGTCAGGGCGCGCCGAACCCATACTTTGCCAGAATTTTCTGGCCAGCACCGAACCTCAAGAAGCCGGCGAGTTCGCCCGCAGCAGGCGGCGCATTTTTCATGACGACAAAGCCGAGCGGTCCGCCGCCAGCTTTGGGCCTCGCCAACGGCACGGCCGGGCCGCGTGTCCGTCCCGCATCGGCGAGTGCCTTGGCGTCTGCAATGTCGGCAGTAACGAACACATGGGCCGTTTCGCCAGTTTCGATCCGCGCTCGCAACGCCGCCGCCGGACCGATCACTGGCTCCAGCTTGAACTGGCCGCCGGTCGACTTTTGAAACTCACTCGCAAGTTCGGCCATCGCCGGCTGGAGACTGTCGGCGACAAAAAGCTTGATCGCGGTCTGCGCGGCGGCAGGTGTGATCGAGACAAGCAACGCAGCGGCAGCGATAAGGAGTGACTTCGACATCTAGCACCTGTTGGCGGTTGCACCGTACGCTGGTTGTCTAACCCGGCGCCGTCCTGAAAAGAAGCATCTCCATGTTACAGGACGGCGGCTGCGCGATGAATGCGAGGCAACAACCGGCTGCGAAACGGCCGCAACGTGAGCGCGGCCGTCCTTTCCGCAATTTTCGACGAGGTCGCGGAACCGACCGTCTCAGTTCGTCTTGGCCGCCGACGGGAAGAACACCTGCGCACCGTCGACCTTGAACGATGCGATGGCCGCCTGACCCTCAGCACCGATCAACCAGGCGACGAATGCCTGACCCTCGGCCGCCTTCACGGTTGGATGCTTCGCGGGATTGACCAGCATGACGCCATAGGGATTGAACAACACGGCATCGCCCTCAACCACGATTTTGAAGTTACCTTTGTTCTTAAATGACGCCCACGTCGCCCGGTCGGTCAGCGCATAGGCCCCCATACCGACGGCGGTATTGAGTGTCGCGCCCATCCCCGATCCGGTCTCGCGATACCATTTGCCGGACGCGGCCTTGGCATCGACGCCAGCCGCCTTCCAAAGCGCAAGCTCGGCCTTATGAGTACCACTATCGTCGCCGCGCGAAGCAAATGGCGCCGCCACCGCTGCGATCGCTTTCAACGCCGCAACGGTATCCTTCATGCCCGCAACCTTGGCTGGATCTTCAGCCGGTCCGACAAAAACGAAGTCGTTATACATTACGTCATGCCGCTTCACGCCAAAGCCATCGGCGACGAACTTTTCCTCATCCGCCTTGGCGTGGACCAGCAGCACGTCGCCGTCACCATTGCGCGCATTCTTGATCGCCTGCCCCGTCCCGACGGCTACAACGCGGACCTCGATCCCGGTCTTGTCCTTGAACTTCGGCAGGATATTGCCGGAAAGCCCGGAGTTCTCGGTCGAGGTCGTCGATTGGACAATGATCGACTTGGCCGCCGTCGCCGCCGCAACCGGTTTGGTACCGGCATCTTGGGCTGACGCTGGAGTGAGCGCCATAAGCGCCATCCACCCGGTTGCTGATAAGAGGCTCGCTGCTGTCGCTCGAGTCTTGGCAATCATTCGAATCGTACTCCGCCGACTTGCTATGCTCGGCGGAACATAGCGCTGAAGCGGGCGGTCGGCAAGACGATAGCACTGGCCTGCATGTTGCAGACCTCGGGACGACAGCCGCAGACGGTTGTTCGAACCGTCGATCCAGCTGAAGTCCGTTCAGCGGCGTGTTTCGAAACGGGCCAGTCGGCGGGACAACGCGGTGAACTTAAACGCCAGATGGCAACAGATGCGGGGGTTAGGCGCAGAGATGACAACACCACAGCAAGTTTGGCCGCAGACGGGGCGCGCGATGCCGACCAGCATGAAGGACGGGGTCTACGAATTGTTTTACCGCTGCCCTTGTGAGCCCCTCGGCAGCGGTTCGGACAGCCTACTTCTTGTGATGCGTCAAGGTCAATTGCTCGGCGCCGACCGTTGGGGCGGCTTGATTTCGGGCCGGTGCCGCTTTGACGAGCCAACCGGCCGCCATCACTTTGAAGTGATGTTCGACGGACCGCCCGACGGCGTTCTGGTCACCGGCGCGGCCCCACCCACCACGACGCGCACGATCGAGCTGGTCGCCGACGTTGCTGGCTCGGGCAAGGCCTCCGGCACCGTGGACTTGTTCGGCGAAAGCGTATCGCTTGAGCTGCAATACTGTGGCCCGCTACCAGCCCCGCCGCGGAGCCGCCGGGTTTGACCGAGGCAAGCTTACCGAACTCAGCTGTTGTCTGGTGCCGCAACGGCAACGTTGCCGCGCGCCAGCATCCGTAGCGCAACAGCGGGATCAATCCGCCCGTCATACAGCGCGCGGCCCGTAATCGCGCCTTCGAGGATTGCGCATTCGGGCGCCGCCAACGCCTCGATATCGGCCAAGGACGCCAACCCTCCCGATGCGATCACCGGAATACGCGTTGCGCGCGCGAGTTCGAGCGTAGATTCGAGATTGAGACCGGCCAGCACGCCGTCGCGGTCGATATCCGTATAAATGATGGCAGCGACTCCTGCGTCCTCGAACCGTTGCGCCAGGTCGATCGCCGTGAGTTCGCTGGTCTCAGCCCACCCCTCGACCGCCACGCGGCCGCCTTTCGCATCGATCCCGACCGCAACGCGACCCGGAAACTTCGAGCACGCCTCGCGGACGAGACCTGGATCGCGCACGGCGACCGTGCCGAGAATGACCCGCCAGATCCCCCGCGAAAGCCAGTGCTCGATCGTCGCGAGATCTCGAATGCCCCCGCCGAGCTGACACGGCATCTCAACCGCCGCGAGGATCCGATCGACCGCCTCCCCGTTGACCGGCCGCCCTTCGAAAGCGCCGTTCAGATCGACGATGTGGAGATAGCAAAACCCCTGATCCGCGAAAGCGCGCGCCTGCGCCGCCGGGTCGTCGTTGAACACCGTCGCCGCCGCCATATCGCCGAGCTTGAGACGAACGCACTGTCCGTCCTTAAGATCGATCGCGGGAAATAAGATCATTTTGGCAGACCGATGAGGATGCTTGAAGACGAGTACCAAGCAGATTTTTAATGCAAGGCACGCTGGATTGACTGTGTCACGGTCGCCGCTTTGCCACGACTTTGCAACAGTTTCGTGCGAACACCACGAGAACACGCCGCCGTCAAGGTATGCATGAACGAGGTTGCTAGAGTTCGACGATGATGCCGCAGCTTGACATGGAAATCGCGACACTGTCAGCGGCCCCGACGGTGGCCGAGACCACCGCTGCCCCTCCGCCAGCGGTGCGATCGCTGACCGAAGAAGACGCGGTTGAACTGTGGCTGGCCCGCTGGCTCAAGACCCCGCGTAAAGTCATCATGGCCCGCTATACGTGCGATGCCCGGCGTATTTACGAGGTTTGGGAAGGCTCCAGGTTCCCAGGAAGTCGCGCCAAAGCCTTGGAACGGCTACGCGCTCTTCACCCGAACTTGCCCGAACAGGTCGATGTCAGCCGCCATCGCCGCATCCCGCGCGGAACCCACCCGTCCCAGTTGTCATTATTCGGCCATTGACACGCGAAGGTTGCAACCAGAACAGTTGAAGCCAGACGGATCAAATTAAGAACAAATCATGTTTATACACTGGACTCTCGCTGCGAGTCGCGCCATGTTCTTCTCATGTTCGCTGCCCTGCACGAGGCGCATAAATCCTCTGCGGCGTTCACCGACTCAAAAAAGACTCCGGTTGCTTATGTTGTGCGTTGCCCGATGATGAAAATCAGCCCCCCACCCGCCGTGAGGTATCCCATGCGCACGCTGTTGATTTCCTATGACCTCGCCCGCCCGCACCGCAACAAGCACGTGCTGGCTCAGGAGATCATGGGCTTGGGCGGACGCTGGGCCCGCCCGCTCGAATGCACTTGGTACGTCACCACCGACCGCGATGAGATCGAAGTCGAGGCGCGGCTGTCGGGCTTGCTCGATAGCGACGACGGCTTGTTGATCCAGGCCGTATCGGAAGAGGCCGTGCTGTCGAACACACAAATGCGCTGGTTCCGTCAGCGTCGAGCCGACGTCGGTTCGGCCGAAACGACCAACATCATCGCATTCCCGCTGATCGGGCCCGTACCGGCACAGGCCGAGTTCCCGTTCCCCCACAGCAGCGGCACGACCGAAACAAGTAGCGCGGCTGCCTAGAGCCTGTCCGATTGAAATGGAAGCGGGCGCGCCGTCGCGCCGCTTCGCATCTCAATCGGTAAACAGGCCCTAGAATCATGTGCTTAGAGCAGGATTCACGGTTTTCGTTGGAGCGGATCGGCGAGCCCGATCCGATACCATCTAAACCGATCCTGCTCTGAGCGCCGCGTTTGCCCGCTCGCAATTGAACCAATCGTTTGGCCTCCTGCAGGTGAGCCGAACGACTTAAGGCGACCACGACAGAAAATTCCCGATCAGGGCCAGGCCAAGCGCCTGGCTCTTTTCGGGGTGAAACTGAACTCCAGCGATCGAGTCGCGTGCGACCATGGCCGTGATGGGCCCGCCGTAGTCCGTCTCGGCCACCACATCGCTGCTGTTCGCAGCGGCCAGATGGTAAGAATGCACGAAGTATGCGTGCTGCCCATTCGGCCCGGTTTCGATCCCGGCCAGAAGCGGCTGCCACGATGTTGCCGCTCGCGCGGAGGTTCGACCGTCAGGCGACGGTAAATCTGTCAGCCGAAGCGTGTTCCAGCCCATATGCGGCACTTTGAGCTGAGGTAGCGGACCTGCCGTCGCGCCGCCCGGCGCCACCC
>JAWXCP010000203.1:0-15241 GCA_034408685.1 Hyphomicrobium aestuarii
AAAGAGCCTCGGCCATGCGGTCCTCCAAACGAATCAAAGGACCCGTATAGATTCAGCATTCTCTCAGCCTGTCACCCTCAGATTCATGCAATCGCCCTGGCGCGAGGTTGCGCGCGCTTGCTACAGTGTCGATCGATGGCTACACCCAGCGACGCTTCGGTGCCGGTGACGGTCCGATCCACGCCACTGTTCAAGCCGCGCGACCGTTCAACCCCGTAGCCATCCGCTGGTCGGTCGGCGGTGGAATTGGCCGCCGAACCAACCCGAGCCGCTGGCAAAACAGACGCCGGCACCAACGCAGGACATCACCGATTATGATCGAGCTGTTAGGCTTCGTCAGCGGCCTTATCACACTCTACATCTACGTTATTTTCGCCTCGGTTATTATTTCCTGGCTCATGAGCTTTGGAATAGTGAACCCTCACAACCCGACGGCCCGCGCAATTTATCAGGCCCTGCAGGCCGTGACCGAGCCTTTGTTGCGCCCGATCCGCCGCGTTTTGCCAGACATGGGTGCGATCGACATCTCGCCGATCATCCTGCTTCTGGTTTGTCAATTCTTGCAGATGGTCGTGATACCCAACATTGCAAAGTCGGTGGCGTGACCGCAGAGCAGGCGTGGCGCGTTGTTGGCGCGCGCGTCTTGCTTCGCGTTAAAGTCACGCCAAACGCGGCTCTCGACGGAGTGACCGGCCTTGTCGACACGCCAAGCGGTCGAGCCTTAGCGGTCCGTGTCCGTGCCAATCCCGACGAAGGGCGCGCTAACGCGGCAACGATCAAGCTGGTTGCGGACTGGCTCGGATTAGCCAAAAGTTGTGTCGCACTGACAGCTGGCGCCAAATCGCGCATGAAAATCCTCGCGCTCGAAGGTGACGCGGTGTTCATGGAGCGCCTTGTCACCGTCAAGGTCGGCGGCTGTGACATGACATGCAGGCCCAAGCCGGAACGATAAACAACAGATTTTGCGGGAGAAAGACGATGGCGGACGCGCACGTAATCGACGGAAAAGCCATTGCAGCGAAGGTGCGGGCCGAAGTTGCCGCCAACGTCGCGCGGCTGAAACGGGATCACGGGTTCGTTCCGGGCCTCGCCGTTGTCCTCGTTGGCGAAGACCCTGCGAGCAAGGTCTACGTCAAAAACAAAGCTCAGCAGACGGCCGAAGTCGGCATGAAGTCGGTCGAGCACAAGCTGACGGCAGAAACCAGCGAAGCTGCCCTCCTCGAACTCGTCGGCCAACTCAACCGGGACGACACGATCCACGGGATTCTCGTCCAGATGCCGCTGCCAAAGCAAATCGATGCCTTGAAGGTCATCGAGGCGATTGATCCCATGAAAGATGTCGACGGCTTCCACGCCGTCAACGTCGGCCGTCTTTCGATTGGCGAACGCGCGCTGGTGCCTTGCACGCCATCGGGTTCGGTAATCCTGACAAAGTCGGTGAAAAAAGACCTGAAAGGTCTCAATGCGGTTATCGTCGGCCGCTCCAACATCGTCGGCAAGCCGATGGCGCAGTTGCTGATCCGCGAAGACTGCACGGTAACGGTCGCCCATTCGAAGACCCGCGATCTGGAAGGCGTTTGCCGCGCCGCTGACCTGTTGATCGCTGCCGTCGGACGTCCGGAAATGATCAAGGGCTCGTGGATCAAGCCCGGTGCGATTGTGATCGATGTCGGCATCAATCGGATTACGGGCGCCGACGGAAAGGGCCGCCTCGTGGGCGATGTCGCCTATGACGAGTGTGCCAAGGTTGCCGGTGCGATCACGCCCGTGCCGGGTGGCGTCGGGCCGATGACGATTGCGTGCCTCCTCAAAAACACGGTCGAGGCCGCCGAAATGCAACATGGCCTGCCGGTGACAGAGTTCGACGTTTCGTCGCACTGAGCCCACTGCGGTATCCATCACGCGGCCTCGGCGTGGCGCCGCGCTTCGCGTCGGTAGCTCAACGCTTCTGCGATATGGTGTCGACCGATTGACGCCGCCCCGTCGAGGTCGGCGATCGTCCGGGCGACCCGCAGGGCACGGTGGAACCCGCGCGCACTGAGCTTCATGGTGTCGGCAGCCTGCCTCAAGAGCAGCGCGCCGGCATCGTCGGGCCGGGCAATATCTTCGAGCAGTTGCCCGGCAAGATCGGAATTTGTTCGCGGCCCACGTGCCCCGCTTGAGCCGTGTTCGCGCAAACGCTCACGCTGTCGGGACCTTGCCGAACTGACGCGCGCAAGGACCTCAGCGCTTCCTTCACCGGGCGCTGGCAAAACAAGGTCCGCGGCCGAAACGGCTGGCACCTCGATCTGCAGGTCGAAGCGGTCGAGGAGTGGACCAGAAATTCGCGCCTGATAATCGGTGGCACAGCGTGGGCCGCGCTTGCACGCCATGCCGGCATCACCTCCGCCGCAGCGGCACGGGTTCATGGCGGCGACAAGCTGGAAGCGAGCGGGATACGTGATCCGGTGGTTGGCGCGCGCGATGACGACATCACCCGTTTCGATTGGCTGGCGGAGGCCGTCGAGCACCTGCGGTGTGAACTCGGGCAGTTCGTCGAGAAACAAGACGCCAAGGTGGGCCAGTGAGATCTCACCGGGCTTTGGCCGGGAGCCGCCGCCGACAAGCGCGGCCATGCTGGCGGAATGGTGGGGCGAGCGAAAAGGGCGATCAACGCACAGTTTGCCGCTGGTCAGTTCGCCAGCAATGCTGTGAACCATCGAGACCTCGAGGATTTCCTCAGGCTCGAGCAGCGGCAGGATAGATGGCAACCGCGCCGCGAGCATCGACTTTCCCGAGCCTGGTGGTCCGATCATGAGCAGGTTGTGGCCGCCTGCCGCTGCGATTTCGAGCGCGCGCTTTGCCGTCTCCTGGCCCCTGACGTCGCGCAGGTCGCGCAGAGGGCGATCGCTCCGCGAAAGGTTCGGTATTGGACGTTGGAGTACCTGGGTGCCTTTAAAGTGATTGACCAGCGAAAGAAGGTGCGGGGCGGCAAGAACCACAATGTCTTCGCTCGCCCAGGCCGCCTCGGCGCCACCTTCGGCGGGGCAAATGAGGCCCTTGTGTATGGCGTTGGCGCCAATGGCAGCAGGTAGGGCGCCGGGGATATGCCGAATGGAACCGTCGAGAGCGAGTTCGCCAATGGCACAGAAATCGGCGATCGCGGATGGCGCAATCGCACCCATCGCGGCCATCAGCGCGAGGACGATCGGAAGATCGAATTGGCTGCCTTCTTTTGGCAGGTCAGCCGGGGCGAGATTGACGGTAATATGCTTATAAGGGAGCCCGAGACCGACGGCGTGGAGTGCGTTGCGTACCCGCTCACGGCTTTCGGCCACCGCCTTGTCGGGCAGCCCGACGATAGCAAACCGCGGTTCACCGGGCGTGATGCGGACCTGCACCTCGACGTGTCGCGCTTCAATTCCGACGAATGCAAGCGTTGAAATTTGTGCGTACACAACAAGCCACCCTGCCAATCGACTATCTCACCACCAGTGTACACACATCAAAAGATATTTCAAGAACAAATAACGTACATAACATAATTTTGAGTGCTTAAGCGGCACCAGGAAGGTGCACCGGCCAGCGCCAAGGCACGATCAGAACGGCATCGAATCGGCGTTCGAGATTGAGATAGCGCGGGCGGGCGGACAACCAGCGGCTCGCCGCCGATCGCGATCGCTGACAGCCCTTACGGGTCAGCGCCGATTGTGCGTCTTCGATCGAACGGCGCATCTTGACTTCCACGAAAGTGACGACCCCGCCCTTGGCCGCGATGAGATCGACCTCGCCGAGCCTGACCCGGTAGCGGCGGCCGAGGATGCGGTAGCCTTTGAGCAGCAGCCACCCTGCTGCAAGCCACTCGGCCGCGTGCCCCGCCGCGTTTGCGGCCCTGCGTCGGGAGATCTTAGAGGTGTTTTGCGACTGGCTCATACGAGGAACTTAGGAAGAACACACTTTGAGAACAAGTGGTTTTATTGCGTTCAAGCCAAAGTATCTCGGAGAAAGGGAATCAGCGGAAGATCTGCAGCTGGCATGGGATAATCCGTGAGACTGTGGGCGCGGACCCACGCGATCTCTTGTCCCTCGCGCGGGACGATCAGCCCGTCCCACTGGCGGCACAGATACAGCGGCATCAGAAGGTGGAACGTCTCGTAGCGGTGGCTGGCGAACGTGAACGGCGCAAGGCAATCCTCGCACACGTCGATCGTGAGCTCTTCGAACAATTCGCGGCGCAGCGCCTGCTCGGGTGTCTCGCCAGCCTCGACTTTGCCGCCTGGGAACTCCCAAAGGCCAGCCATGGACTTTCCTGGAGGTCGGCGAGCCAGGAGAATGCGGTTGTCGCGGTCGACGAGGGCCGCCGCAGCCACAAGGACGAGGCGCAGTTTCGCATCGCCAGACGCGTCGGCCACGGGCTTCAACTCCGGTAGTCGGCGTTGATCGAGACGTAATCGTGCGTGAGGTCGCATGTCCAAACCGTGGCCGAACCGCTGCCGACGCCGACATCTATGGCAATCTCGATCTCGGCATTCTTCATGTAAGCGGCAACCGTCGCTTCGACATACTCGGCGGATCGTTCACCATCTCGGGCAACGCAATAGGGGCCGAATGAAATCGACAGCCGGTCGCGATCTGCCGCCTCTCCCGATTTGCCGACGGCCATCACAACCCGACCCCAATTGGGATCCTCGCCAGTGATCGCGGTCTTGAGGATCGGCGAGTTGGCGCATGAAAGCGCGATGCGCCGTGCCGCCGACCAGCTTTCAGCGCCCGTAACGCGAAACGTGACGAATTTCGTCAGCCCTTCGCCATCCTTAGCGACCTGGATGGCCAGATCGCGCATCAGGTCGTGAAGAGCCGCATCGAATGCGCAAAGCCGCGGATCGGCCATATCGACGACCGGTGCCTGACCGCGTTTCACAGCAGCACCCGTGGCGAACAGCAGGCAAGTATCGCTGGTCGAAGTGTCACCATCGACCGTCATGCAGTTGAACGTGGTGTCGGCATGTTTCGCGATCAGCGCCTGCGCAACGCGGGCGTCGATCGCAGCATCCGTGAACAGGAAGCACAACATCGTCGCCATGTCGGGCGCGATCATGCCAGCGCCCTTGCAGAAGCCGTTCAGCGTCACCGCAACGCCGCCGATGTCGACCGTCCGGGTCGCGAGTTTCGGGTACGTGTCAGTCGTCAGGATCGCGCGAGCGGCCGCCTCGAAACGGTCGGCATGAGCGGTGCGCGCCATATCACCGAGCAAGCCGACAAACTTCGCCGGATCGAGCGGCTCGCCGATGACACCGGTGGATGCAACATACACCCCCCCGCCTTCGAACGCGCCGACCGCCCGCAGAGCGAAGTCGACGGTTATGTCGACCGCCTCCTTGCCACGCCGACCAGTGAACGCGTTGGCGTTGCCGGAATTCACAACGAGCGCGCGAGCCGCTGTCGGGCCGTCCCGGCGTGAAGCCAAGTTCGCCCGGCAGTGCAGAACCGCCGCCGAACACGTTTTCGATTTTGTAAGAACGCCGGCCGCGACAGTACCCGCGTCAAAGACCGCGAGCAGCACGTCCGTGCGCCCCTTGTAGCGGATACCGGCCTCTGCGGTCGCAAACCGCACACCGTCGATCGCTGGCAGCGTCGGGAGCCGAACGGGTGCGAACCGGGATGTCTTGACGGTGGAACCCATGTCTGTTGCGCCTACTCCGAAATGCCTGCGGCGTCACAGACGTCGGCAGAGGGGAACGGGTAAAACGATCGCATAGAAACCCGACGCCCGTGCGATCACGTGCGCCGGCTGTTGTTTAGCTACCGAGAAAATTATTTCTTCTCTGTGCCAGGAGCTGGCGGAGGGGACTTACCCTCTTTTTCCATCTTCTCGATCTGGGCCTTGATCTGGCTTTCCATGGCGTCTTTTTGCGCGGCGGCGCCCTTCTCCTGCTCCTCGACCATTTTTTTGATCTCGGGATCAACGTAGACGATCGTGGCCTTCGTCCGCAGACCGTTGGCGACCTCTTGGGCCCTGCGCTGGATCATGGAGTTGAGGATGCGGTCCTTGACCTCGTCGAACGTCGGCAGCTTCTTTTCGCGGCGGTCTTCGAGCTTGATGACGTGGAAGCCGAACTGGCTCTTGACCGGCGGAGAAACCTCACCCTTTTTCAGCTTGAACACGGCCTCTTCGAACTGAGGAACCATTTGCCCGCGGCCAAAAAAGCCGAGCATCCCGCCGTCGTCCTTCGAGCCTGGATCCTTCGAGTTTTCCTTGGCAAGCGCTGCAAAGTCGCCGCCCTTCGCCACTTTGTCGGCGATTTCCTTGGCCTTTTCTTCGGTATCCACGAGGATATGGCGGGCCTGCACTTCTTCCTCGGGCTTCATGCCTTTGACCTGGTCTTCATAGAACGTCTTGGCGACGCCTTCGCCGACTTCGCCCTTGACCACCTTGTCGAAGTACGTGTCGCGCATAGCGCGGCGGCGCCAATAGGCGAGCCGGTCCTCGTACGCTTTCCCAGAGCTGAGCTTGTCTCGCTCAGCGGCGTCGGCAAACAGCTGGTTCTCGATCAGATATTCGACCAACACCCGGCGGCGGGTTTCCGGTGGCAGGTTGCCAAGGTCGCCGCCAATTTCGAATTCGGCGAGCTTGAGCTCGGATTCAGCGATGTTGCGGCCATCGACGGTCGCCATGACCTTGTCATCCGCATGAACCGCAGGAGAAGAGACGGCAACGGCAAGGCCCATCATCAGGGCGGCGGTGAATGAACGGTGGGTCACGGGTTCAAGGTCCTCGAACGGTCTATCGGTCAAAACTGCCCTCCGGTCGCCGTAAGAGGCTTCCGTCGAGGTCATAGCGCGATGGTTGCTAGCCGCCAACGATGACGCTGTGAAGTTACGCTTTCACAAAGTTACAGAAGGCGGTCGTCGGTCCAGGTCCAATTTGCGATATTCGTGGCGATATCGCACCAGTTGGATGGTGGGCGAAGCGCCCCCGCGACCCGGCGTTCGTTGACAATGTCCGATCCCCATACCTATTTCTCCCCAAGAGATCGCTCGAAGCTGCATCGGAGAGGTGCGGCGACGAACACCGTTCGAACGACCCCGTGGCGGATGGCGCGTCACGGGGCGCTACCGCATCGGCCAGCGGGTCGTCGTTGCACCGGGTTACCACCGGCCGCATGAACGGCCATCGTCAGGATCACAGACCATCATGCTTTCGTCGTTCGGAACGTTTGCAACCCGGATTTTCGGCTCGTCGAACGACCGTCGCGTCAAGGCGCTACGGCCCAAGGTCGAGGCGATCAACGCGCTCGAAAAAGACATCGAGAAGTTGTCGGACGACGAGTTGCGGGCGAGAACGGCCCTTTTCCGCCGTCAGCTTGCCGATGGCGAGACGAACCTCGACCGCCTGCTGGTTCCCGCCTTCGCGACCGTCCGCGAGGCGGCCAAGCGCACGCTCGGCCAGCGCCATTTCGACGTCCAGTTGATCGGCGGCATGGTGTTGAACGGGGGCGGCATCGCCGAAATGAAGACCGGCGAAGGCAAAACGCTGGTCGCAACGCTGCCGGTCTACCTCAACGCGCTGACGGGCAATGGCGTCCATGTCGTCACGGTCAACGACTATCTCGCTTCCCGCGACGCGGAATGGATGGGTAAAGTTTACACCTTCCTCGGTCTGACCGTCGGCACCATCGTGCACGATCTCGACGACGAAGAGCGCAAGGCTCAGTATGCCTGCGACGTCACCTATGCGACCAACAACGAATTGGGCTTCGACTACCTCCGCGACAACATGAAGATGAGCCGCGACGAGATGGTCCAGCGCGGCCATGCGTTCGCGATCGTCGACGAGGTCGATTCGATCCTGATCGACGAAGCTAGAACGCCGCTCATTATTTCCGGTCCGCTCGAGGATCGCGCCGAGCTGTATCAGTCGATCGACACGCTGATGCCGGAACTCGAAGCCGCCGATTTTGAACTCGATGAGAAGCAAAAAAGCGTCAGCTTCACCGAGAGCGGCAACGAGAAGATGGAGAACCGCGCCATCGAGATGGGGCTGATGCGCGGTTCGCTCTACGACATCGAAAACGTGACGGTGGTCCACCACCTCAACCAGGCGCTGAAAGCCCATAAGCTGTTTTCGCGCGACAAGGATTACATCATCAAGTCAGGAGAAGTCGTCATCATCGACGAGTTCACCGGCCGCATGATGCCAGGCCGCCGCTATTCGGAAGGTCTCCATCAGGCGCTCGAAGCCAAAGAGCGGGTCGAGGTCAAACCCGAGAACCAGACCCTCGCTTCCATTACGTTCCAGAACTATTTCCGTCTCTACCAGACGCTCGCTGGCATGACCGGAACGGCGGCGACCGAAGCCAGCGAGTTCATGGACATCTACGGCCTCGACGTCCACGAGATCCCGACCAACCGCGCGATTTCGCGGCTCGACGACGATGACGAGATCTACCTGACGCAAAAAGAAAAATACGGCGCGATCGTCCAGACTATCGCGGACTGCTACCGGCGCGGGCAACCGATCCTCGTTGGCACCACGTCGATCGAGAAATCTGAACAACTGTCGGCGTTGCTGTCCGATCGCAAATACATTGCCGAATGCGGCCGTAAGCTGATCGATCAAGCCGAGAAATTGAAGGACGGTAAGCACGACGCCTTCAAAGCCGAGCTCAAGGACATGGGCGAATACATGATCGGGCTCGGGAGCAATGGGTCGGCCAACGCCCCAGCCGTCCCCCATCTCGTCTTGAACGCGCGGTTCCACGAGCAGGAAGCCTCGATCGTCGCCCAGGCCGGTCAACCCGGCGGCGTCACGATCGCAACCAACATGGCCGGCCGCGGCACCGACATTCAGCTCGGCGGTAACGTCGATTTCCGTCTCAAAGACTGGATCATGGAAACGGCGAAAGCCGGGACCGAGCCCGACGACGAACGAATTGCCAAACAGCGCGAAGAGATCGCAGCCGACGTCGCGGCCAAGAAGGAGGCGGCGCTGCAAGCGGGCGGTCTGTTTGTCCTCGGCACCGAACGGCACGAAAGCCGCCGCATCGACAACCAGTTGCGTGGCCGGTCGGGCCGTCAGGGCGATCCTGGACGCTCGAAGTTCTACCTCGCGCTCGACGACGACCTGATGCGCATTTTCGGCTCGCAACGCATGGATGGCCTGTTGAAGGGCCTCGGCATGCAGGAGGGAGAAGCGCTCACCCACAAGTGGATGAACAAGTCGCTAGAGATGGCGCAGAAGAAGGTCGAAGCGCGCAACTTCGAGATCCGTAAGCAGATCTTGAAATACGACGACGTGATGAACGACCAGCGCAAAGAGATGTTCGAGCAGCGCCTCGATATCATGACCGACGACGACGTCTCCGATACGGTCAAGGACATGCGCCATGAAGTCATCCGCGACCTCGTCAAGAAGCATATCCCAGAAAACGCCTACGCCGAGCAGTGGGACACGGTTGGCCTGAAGCAGGCGATCGACGCGATCTTCGCGCTCGACCTGCCGATCGTCGAATGGGCCGAAGAAGAAGGGATCGCCGACCAGGAGATCACCGAGCGGCTGTTGACGGCGGTCGACGAACGGGCAGCGCAAAAGGAAGCCGACATCGGCGCGCCGCTCTATCGCCAAATCGAGAAGATGGTCCTGCTGCAAACCCTCGACCAATTGTGGCGCGACCACCTCATCACGCTTGAACACCTCCGTCAGGTGATCGGCTTCCGCGCGTACGGTCAGCGCGATCCGCTCAACGAGTACAAGCTCGAAGCGTTCCAGATCTTCAAGGCCTTGGTCGCCAAGTTGCGCGAACTGACGACCAACCGTTTGATGACCGTCGAGCTGTCAGGCCCCGATGACACGAGCCTGCTGGAACCATCTGAGCTGCCGCCGATGGTGGCCCACCATGTCGACGCCACGACGGGGCGCGATGAATTCCAAGACATGGACGAAATGAACGACCCCGGCCGTCGTCGCTTGATTGAGGAACTGGCCCTCGTCGACAAGGCGATCGCTGGTGGACTGACAGCAGAGGCCGCGCCTGCGAAGCTCGCTCCCCAGCAGACCCGCCGCACGGCTGGCGGCATCGATCCGGCTAACCCGGCGACATGGGGCAAGGTTGCGCGAAACGCCGTGTGCCCGTGCGGGTCGGGCAAGAAGTACAAGCACTGCCACGGCAAGGACGACTGAGCACGTCCGGCCTCCGCCGAGCACGGCCTTGCCGACGCCTATCGTTTGCCACCCCAGGGCGGCACCGAATATCGGTGACAACCATCGAGGCGGTTGCCCGCGCCCGTCTCGAAGGCCCCGTCTCGAGGTCCCCGTCGCAAGGTCCCCGTCTCGAGGTCCCCGTCGCCAGGTCCCCGTCGCCAGGTCCCCGTCGCTAGGTCCCCGTCGCCAGGGGCCCGTCTTGCGGACAAGTGCGAACGTGACCAGCTGCCACTTTTCGAAACACGCCTTCGCTTCGCCCGTGAGCGATCTCTCATTCGGTCTGTTTCGCGACACCAATAGTGACATCCGGTTCGTCCGGCAGTCGGCCAGCGACGTGTTACGGCAGGCCAACGCTGTCGACGCGCGCTGCCGCTGCACACTGCGATGCACAATTCGCTCGGTTAACAATATCGTAAGGCAGATTGATTAACCAGTTGTTTTTGATGATAAATCATGTTTAGTTGACACCCTGCCTCCACAAGCGTGCGTCCCCCGGACCACGCGGCCCGGCTGAGGTGCCCCATGACCATGATGAACTTCGACCTCGGACTTCTTGGCTTCGCCGTAGCGGTATTCGCTGGGGCGACGGTGTTCTATGCCGGTGTGAGTTCTCTATTCCACGGCGCCCGGAAGCAACTGTCCTCCTCAACCGGCACGACGACTTTGCCTGATCCAGCGCGCCACCTCGCCACCGACCAGCGCCCCGGTGCTGCCGCTGGCTCCACCGCGACGAGCCAGCTCGACAGGCTTGCCAGCCTTATTGGTGATCAGTTTGATCGCGCTGATGCCACGCAGCGTCTTCACAATCGCGCAGGCCAACAGCTCGATCTGGCGAGCTACGCGATCCAGACCCTGGTCCAGGACTTGCGGGGGATCGTCCCAGCTCTGACCCCGGCTCCTCCAGCCGTGAGCCCGACACCGGCCGACATCCGCCCACGCGCAACGGGCCTGTCTCTCGCAGCTTGACGACTGACAGCAGCTCGACGACTGACGCCTGTACTCGTCGAAATCACAGCCGATACGCCGCCTGCACGGCAACCAGCACCGCGGTGATCGTCACCACCGAAAGGGCTGTGCCGATGGCGACCGCGCCCGACACGGCATTGACAGCATGCCCGCTCTGGCTCGCAAACAGGAAAGCGTTGGCGCCTGCCGGAAGTGACGCCATCATTATGACGACGGCGGCCGACAACGGTGGCAGCTGAAGCAAGTAGGCGAGCCCGGCTGCGACCAGCGGCATCAGCAACATTTTCAATACAAGCATCGCGCCGACTGTCCGAGTGTCACCCGCAACCTTGAACGCGGTCAGCGACAGCCCCAGCGAAACAAGTGCTGCGGGAACGCCGGCCCGCGCCAAGGTTTCGGCCATCGAAAGCAACGTCTTGGGAAGCGTCAGTCCGGTTGCGCGCCAGATCAGGGCGGCGGCGATCGCGAGGATCAGCGGCTGGGTCGACAGCTGGCGCAGAACCGAAACTGACGCAAACAACGCCCTGCTGACCGCTCCGCCGTCGTTCTTTTCGGTCTGACCGCCTCCGGCCGCTTCACCAGTCGCTTCGTCCGAGACCGCAGCGGCATGAAGCGCGGCAGCCAGCAGCAGAAGTGGCGAATGGCAAGCGATGATCGCCGAGATCGGCGCGAGCGCCGGCTGGCCGAACGTCCCGACACCGATCGGCAGGCCGAGCATGATGGTGTTGCCGAACGCCGACGTGATGCCGATCGAGGGCTGGTCGACCATCGGCCGCCCGAGCACGACATGCGTGACGACGACGCTGGTGAGCCAAACGGTTGCCGCTGCACCAAAGAAACTTGCGATGGCGCCGAGCGGAGCCACGCCCTCGAACCGCACCGTGACGATGGTGTGAAACAACAGAGCCGGGATTGCGATCTTGAACGCGAAGTCGGCGATGCCTTGACCCGCATCTGCTGAAATGTACCCCGACCGGCCAGCCGCATAGCCAATCGCAATAATGCCGAAAACCGACGCGACGACCGAAAGAACGGCGAACATTCCGGTCATTGGACGGCGGCGTCAGTTGACACGGGGCGGTGTTCCAGAAAGGCGAGCCCCGCTGAGTGTTTCGTCGAGGTTACCAGCGAGCGTTGCGTCAGCGCTACCGCCGACGGTTGCTGGCGGCCGCTCGACGACATGCGACCCGATCTTTTGAACCTCAAGGATCGCAAGCCCCCGCTCGGCGATGCCATCGGCGGTCAGCCGCATCGTGCCATCGACGCCGGAAAAGCCACCCGAACGCGTCAGGTTTGCCACCGTGAACCGCTGGCCGGGCGCGTTCGCAGACAACGCGATCGCAAGCTGCATGGCGTCGTATGCGATGCTGGCGACGCGCGGCGGGGCCTGTCCGAAGGACTTGCTGAACTTGGCCTGGAACGCGCGCCATCCCGCTGGATCGGGTCCAGGATACCATCCACCGATGAACGCGTCGTTGCTGCCGAGCGTGGAGAATTCCCACGCCCCCGATCCGATCAGCTTGACCTTGCCCGCGTCGAACCCGGAATACGTCAGCAGAGGGCCAAGCTGCGGCAGCACATCCTGCCCGCCGGGCAGAAACACAGCATCGATCGGCGCGCCAGCAGCTTCGGCTGACCGCGCCG
This sequence comes from Hyphomicrobium aestuarii, assembly GCA_034408685.1. Classification (GTDB taxonomy): domain Bacteria; phylum Pseudomonadota; class Alphaproteobacteria; order Rhizobiales; family Hyphomicrobiaceae; genus JANXVY01. Next base: position 12,791 of record JAWXCP010000203.1, read on the forward strand.
CTTCCACGATCCGCCGCGATGGCCCGATCATGGCATTGGCGCCAGCCGGATAGGTTTCAAACGCAACCACCGTACCGCCAGCCTTCGCCACCGCCGACTTGAAAGCCGCACCTATGATCGTGCCGTAAGCATCGTCCGGCACCATCGCAGCAAACCGTTGCTTGTTGTTGCGCGCGGCGTAGGCGATCACCCGGTCGGCGTCCTGCTCGGGCGAAAAGCCGAGGATGTACACGCCGTTGCCAGCGACCGTCCGGTCGTTCGAGAACGACAACACCGGAACATTTGACGCGCGCGCCGCCGCTGCAGCTCCTGGTGCCGCGCGGCCAAACAGTGGGCCGAGGATCACCTCGGCGCCATCTTTGATCGCCTCTTCTGTGGCAATTCGCGCCCCGTCGGGCGTGCCCTTGTCGTCTTTGACGATCAGCTGGATATCGCTGCGGTCGGCGTCGAACAGCGCAAGTTCGGCCGCTTGCTTCATGCCCTTTGCTATCACGGCCGTCTGGTCGAACCCGCCGAGCGGCAGCAATAACGCGACCTTCAGGCTCCGGCCGCCGACGGCAGAGCCGCCGAAAGCTGCGCCACCGGCAACCGACGTCCCTCGATCGTTGGGCGCGGCACCACCTGCGGCATCAACTGAGGCATCGCCACTGCCAGAACCGGCCGCAACTGACCCGATCGGTGACCGTTCGATAGCACCAGCGGGAGAGGCCGCTGACGAGGTAACGGGTGGCGGGCGAGCCCCTGAGGCGCTCGTTTCCAGCGGGTCCGTGGTCGCGCACCCACCAAGCACGAACGCGCCGAGCATAGCGGCAGAACCCACGACCGATCGCAACGCGGAAAGCGGACTGTGAGAACGGCTGGCGCCTGACGACCGATCACGACGACGATCGATGGGCCAAACCGCGGGATGGTCGGAGCAGCAGACGGTGCCCTCGGTCACGGAGTTCTGGGTCACGGAGTCCTGGGTCGCGGAGTTCTGGGTCGCGGAGTTCTGGGTCATCGGCGAAACAACGGTCCGTGTTTGCGGCTGCGGGAAACGCGACCACGCAAATGACGTCACAGGTTTCGACCAGCGTTAGAGGACCCCGGCGCGAGCCGCAAGCCGCGCGACTGGCAAAGCGCGCCGTCGCTGTGTAGATTGTGCGAAGACGGCGTTGCGGCCGCAATTCCCCCTGCAATATTGGTCATGCCACGGAGGTCGATGTGCCGTCGGAGAAGACCAAATTGGAGAAGACCAAATCGGAGAGCATTCCGCCGGAGACGGTCACGCCTGAGACCAGCGATACGGACGATACCAGCCCGGCTACGACCAATGCAACGGCATCCGTGGATATCGCCTCGCCGCAGGCCACCGGCAGCCAAAGAGGACGCTTCGTTCCCGCCCGCGCCAGCGCCGAGATCGAGCGCCAACTCGCCGCTGCGCTCGCACCCGGCCTCTATCTGGTCGCGACGCCGATCGGCAACCTCGCCGACATCACCGTTCGCGCGCTGTCGGTGCTGGCCCGCGCCGATGTCATCTATTGCGAAGATACCCGCCACAGCCGGACGCTGGTCGCGCACTACGGCATCGGGACGCGTCTCGAAGCCTACCACGAGCACAATGGCGCCCGCGAACGGCCGCGCATCCTGGCGCGGCTCGCTGGCGGCGAACGCGTGGCGCTTATTTCCGACGCCGGCACGCCGCTAGTCTCCGACCCCGGCTACAAGCTCGTCCGCGAGGCGATCGACGCTGGCCATCGCGTCGAAAGCCTGCCCGGGCCGTCGGCGATCATGGCCGGGCTGACGTCGTCGGGCTTGCCGACCGACGCGTTCCTGTTCGCGGGCTTCCTGCCCGTCCGCAGCGCCGGTCGACGCAGTCGCGCGGCCGAATTGGCCAACGTGCCAGCAACGCTGGTGTTCTACGAGGCCCCGTCGCGCATTGCCGCCAGCCTTGCCGATCTCGCAGCCGCGCTCGGCGATCGGCCCGCCGCAGTCGCGCGCGAGTTGACCAAGCGATTCGAGACGTTTCTGCGCGGCCCGCTTCCCGCGTTGGCGGCGGAGTTCGCAAGCGCCCCAGAGCCGAAAGGCGAGTTCGTGATCCTGGTCGGTCCGCCGCTCACGACCGAAGTAACGGACGCGGCGATCGAAGCCGCGCTCGTCATTGCGTTGGAAACCATGACCGTCCGGGACGCGGCCAAATCGGTCGCCGACGCCCTCAACGCACCGAAATCGCGGGTCTACGATCTGGCGGTCGCGCTGCGACGGAGTGAAGACGGTGATGGTGGCGGCTACGGCGACCTATAACCCACGCAACCGTCACAAGGGAACAATAAAAGAACATAAAACGTCTGTCAAGCGGTTCGATCCTAACAGGCAGGGCGATTGCATGAATCTGAGGGTGACAGGCTGAGAGAATGCTGAATCTATACGGGTCCTTTGATTCGTTTGGAGGACCGCATGGCCGAGGCTCTT
>JAWXCP010000024.1:0-8222 GCA_034408685.1 Hyphomicrobium aestuarii
CAAACCCTCACTTACGTGTCAGTTGCCTGCTGTGATCTTGAATCCCTGACGATGTCAATCCCTGACGATGTCAATCCCTGACAATGTCCATTTAGACCCCATCCAAACAACGCGCTGGCAGCGCCTGACCGGCCTGCCAGGCGTCCTCCTGCAGGACTGCTATCAGCCGCGCCAGTTTGCCGCGGGCGCTGAGCGAGTGCACGGCGAGTACTAGCACGTCGCCGGGCTGTGCCCATTGCAACGCTTTCCGCACCGCATCCAGTTCGCGGATGTGTATCGGTAGTTGGCTGTCGGTGTAGCCGTGGCGAACCAGCGCCGCATGCAGCATGCGCGGCACTTCGGCGGCAGGTCGGCCGCGCTCATATCCATCGACGCCTTTCAGCACTACCAATTCGGGCCGGTGTGACGCGGCGACATCGGCAAGGCGCAGGATGTCGGCATCCTTGCGGTTGCCTGCCTGACCCAACAGCAATCCAAGGCGGCCGGTCTGGCGCAGGGCGGTGGCAACTTGCAACAGTCCGTCCAGGCCTTCGGGGTTGTGCGCGTAGTCGACCAGCAAGTGCACCCCGCCACGCTGGTAGCGTTCCAGGCGACCAGGGTTGTCACTGGGCTGTCGGCCAAAGTCCGCCAGCACAGAGGCAATCGTTTCTGCTGGCACGCCCTGCGCATGCGCGGCCAAGGCTGCGGCGGCACAGTTGCCTATGTTGTAGAGCGCCAGTCCATCGGCGCACAGCGGCAGCTCGGCGACCTCGCCGAGCGGGTACTCGCGCGATGAGATAGCCAAACACAGGCGGCCACCGCTCACTCCGCAGGTCGCGCCACCGCGGGCGCGATGCGACTGCAATATCGGGTTCGCCAAGTCTTGGGCAAACCACGCAAGTGCCTGCCCCAGCGTGGGCGCGCGGGCCACCAGGTGCGGGTCGTCGGCGTTGACCACCAAGCTGCCCTCTGGCCCCAGCGCGCGAGCCACTGTCAGTTTGGCCTCGGCCAATCCGGCCAGATCATCGATGCCGTATTCGCCAAAATGATCGGCGCTGATGTTGGTCACCACGGCGACCATGGCATGTTCGACCGCGAGTCCACGCCTGAGTAGCCCGCCGCGAGCAGTCTCAAGCACCGCCGCTTCGACCCGAGCATCGCGGAGCACGGTACGCGCGCCTGCGGGTCCGGAGTAATCGCCGGCGGCCACCGCTTGGCCGTCGATCATCACCCCATCGGTGCAACTGTGTCCGCAGCGCAGGCCGTGTGCCCGCAGCATTGCGGCGATCAAGCGCACGGTCGTGGTCTTGCCGTTGGAGCCGGTGACCAGAGTGGTCGGCACGCTGCGCAACGGGCTCCAGTCGAGGTCAGCCAAAGCGGGTGGTGCGTGACGTGGCCAACTTCTGCCGTAGCGGCCACCGCCGATGGTCAGCGTATCGTCATCAAGAAGGGTAGACACCGAGCGTTCGGTGGCCGCGAGCAAGACCGCAACCAGATCCGGTTGGCGTTCAGCGCGCTCCATCGCGCGCAACGTGAGCACCGCCGATGCTTCGTCCCAGCTTGCCGGATAGCCGGGTGCGTGCAGGGCCGCGACTCCAAGACTGGCGAGCAAGGCCCATTCGTTGACTTCAGTCGCGGTGAACAGCACGTCGACCGGTGCTGGAAACGCCAATGAGGTGCCTTGCTTATGGCGACGGACCACCAGCTTCGAGGCCGACCAATTGAGCGCGCACTGCATGCGCGTTACCCGTGTGCGCCAATTGGCTTCCGCTACGTTTGACAATGGTTGCATCGCCTCCAGGACCACGCCGCAGCGTCGGAAGAAAACACACGGCCCAGTCAGTCTGCGCGAGTCTTCAAACGGCAGTGTCGATTGATTCGGCTCCTGAAGAGACACTAGTCCTCGCTCTCACGCGGCAGCCGCACGCCGCGCTCATCGATGATCAAACCCTCGTAGCCTGCCAACGGATCGCTGATCACGCGCTCGGAAAGCACGGATTCGACGGCGGCGGGCGCGGCGACCACCGGGCTCGGGTTTGCATCCGGCTCTGCGGTGCCCTCGGGTCGAAACTTGATCACCTGCTTCCACGAGCGCACCAATGCATCGGCAAAGATCAGTAACAGATCACCGGCCTGCCCCATCCGTAGCGCGGCTTCAATCGCATCCTGCTCGTCGGGAATCACCGAAATCGCTTCGTCAGTAATGCCTTTGGATTTCAGGCGTCGACTCTGAATCTTCGGCACCTCGTCGCCATCGCGCCCGCGCAGCGCATCGTCGCGACGACAAATGTAGTGGTCGAAGCGGCCAGCGACGGCATCGGCAATCGCCTCCAAATCTTCATCGCGGCGATCACCGGGGCCGGCAAGCACCACGATGCGGCGTCCGGCCACATCCAGTCGCTGGGCCAGATCCGCCATCGCACCCACCGCATGCGCGTTGTGGCCGTAGTCAAACAGCACCTTGAACGGATGCTCGTTGAACACGTTCATCCGTCCAGGCGCTTGGAAGAACGTGCTGTCGAAGGTGCGCAGACCCTGGCGGATGGCATCAAGCTTAATTCCCATCGAGAACGCCATCGAGGCGGCCACCATCGCGTTCTGCACGTTGTGCAGCGCCTTGCCTTCCAGCGTGGCCGGAATCAGGTGCGTCCACAGCAGTGGAATGTGGCTGCCTTTGTCATACAGCGTGATCATCTGGCCATTGACGCCGGCCTCCAGCGCGCAGGCGCGGCCACCGGCGCGAATGTGCTCGCGCACTAAGCCATGTTGCGGATTCATGGTGACGTAGCAGATGGTCTTGGCGTCGGTATAGCCGGACATTTTCAACACATTGGGATCGTCGGCGTTGAGCACCGCGCACTCGTCGGCGATCTCTACCACGATGCGCTTGATCTCGGCCAGTTGCCCCAGGCTGTCGATGCCCTTCATACCCAGATGATCGGACTGCACATTGATCACTGCGCCGACATCAACGCGCGGCACGCCCATGCCCGCGCGGATCAGGCCGCCGCGCGCCGTCTCCAACACCGCGAAATCGATCTGCGGATCGGCCAACACCATGCGCGCCGACACCGGCCCGGTCATGTCGCCCTCCACCGTACGCTGGCCGTCGATATAAACGCCATCGGTGGTGGTAAGGCCAGGCGTATAACCCGCCATCTTGGCAATGTGCGCCAGCATGCGTGCCGTAGTGGTTTTGCCGTTGGTACCCGTCACGGCGGCAATCGGCACGCGCGAAGGCGCGCCGGGCGGAAACAACATGTCGATCACGGGTCCTGCCGCATCACGCGGCCGACCTTCAGAAGGCGCGACATGCATGCGAAAGCCGGGTGCCGCGTTGACTTCACAAATGCCGCCGCCGATGGATTTGTAACTCTCGCCGATATTGGTGCTCAAAAAATCGACGCCACCGACGTCCAAACCGATGGCGCGGATGGCCCGCTCGGCCATTTCGCGGTTGTCGGGATGAATGAGGTCAGTCACATCGGTGGCCGTGCCACCGGTCGACAAATTGGCGGTCGAACGCAGCATGACTGTTTGATCAACCGCAGGGACGGAGTCGGCGGTCATCTCAACGCGCGCCATCATCATCACCGCCTGCGCATCTAGCACCAGTCGGGTTAGCACCTTCTCGTGACCGACGCCTCGGCGCGGATCCTGATTGACGATCTCGACCAGCTCGGCAATCGTCTTCACCCCATTACCGACAACATGGCCGGGCGTGCGCCGGGTAGCAGCGACCAGTTCGCCATTGACCACCAATAGGCGATGGTCATCGCCTTCGAGAAAAGTTTCGACGATGACGGATCGTGAAATTTCCTGGGCAACCCGAAATCCAGCGGCGACGTCTTCATCGGTGCGCAGGCAAATGGAAATACCGCGCCCGTGATTGCCGTTGTATGGCTTGGTCACCACGGGGAAGCCAATGCGACGGGCGGCGCGAATTGCACTCGACTCGCTCTGCACAAGCTCTTGCCGCGGCACCGGCAATCCGAGCGAGCCCAGAATCTTGTTGGTCTCTTCTTTGTCACTGGCCAACTCGACCGCGATGTGCGGCGTCTTGCCGGTAATCGTCGCCTGTATGCGTTGCTGGTATTTACCGTGACCCAACTGCACCAGCGACTGCTCGTTGAGTCGCAACCAGGGAATCTTGCGGTCCTCTGCGGCCTTCACTAGCGAGGCCGTCGATGGGCCCAGCGCTCGTCGCTGCGAAAAGCGGATAAAGCCATCACGCGCGCTCAACCAATCCCAGCCCTCCGGCACGGTGCCCGACGGTCGAATCGCCGCAGGCAGCAAGGAGCAAAGCAGCTTCAGGGCCAACTCGCCGGCTTCGACGCCCTCGTCCTTCTGGCTGTATTCGTAAATGACCGAATACACGCCAGGACGATCATCGACGCTACGGGTTTTTCCGAAGGTGACATCTTCGCCAGCGACGTTCTGCAACTCGATGGCAACGTGTTCAAAGACGTGCCCCAACCACGTGCCCTCGCCTTCCTGCATGCGTCGAATAAAGCCACCAGGCTCGCGATAGCTGCAACCGTGCTCGGTAAGCGTAGGCAACGCATCCACCAGCGCATCAACAAACTCGGATCCCAACCGCCCAGTAGGCCACGCCTCCAACTCCGCCAAGTCGAGCAACAATCGAATGACCGGAAAATGCGCATACAGCGACGGCCCGACATACACCGAACGTTCAAGAATGCGCATGAGTTCTCCGCAGTAAGTGCTTGAGGTCAAGCCTAAGCGTTGTCGCGCAAAGCCGCTACACCCAGTTGACAAGCATCAGGGGCGCTTCAATTTGTTTGAAGTGACGGCTGTTGTTGCTGACCAGTACCGCGCCCCGTGATAACGCGTGAGCGGCGATCATCATATCCATCTCGCCAATCGGTTGGCTTGAGCGCATCAATTGATGGCGAATCTGCGCGTACCAATCGGCCGCATCTGCATCCCACGGCAGACAGCGAGCCACCTTCAAAAACTGCCGAACGACGAGCTGCAACCGGTGTTGCGGCACCAGTCGGGCCAGTCCATACAGAAGCTCCGCACGGGTCACCACGGAAATACAGATCTGCGTTGGCGGCATCAAGCGCAGTTGGGTTTCGATGTTGGTTGCCTGCCCCTTGAGCAGATAGCTCACGGTGTCGGTGTCCAGCATATGCAGCGTGCTCACTCTCTGTTTGCCTCAATCGCTCGCCTATCGTCGAAGACGCCGTCGCTGCTTACCACTGCGTTCAAGGGGCGCTCGACGAGAAAATCAGTCGTCTCCTCATTCGCGCGCAGCAGCTCAAAGAGCGCCCCCCCACGCTTCGGCACCGGGGCGACTGGAAAGCACGACATCGCCGGTGGCCGCATCGCGGGTGGCAAACACTTCGTTGCCCTCGAAACGAAACTCGGCTGGGAGTCGAACGGCCTGACTGGCACCGTTCTTGAACAATTTGGCGGTGCGCGTTTCCATCCAAATAGCCTGTCTGATCGGGTCAATATATACACCCGTATATATTCACTTGATGCGCCCCGCACCGCGACTCACCTCTCAAACCGATAAGCAACCTTGACCAGAAACTGATTGTCATCGCGCAAGCTGAAAACATCATCCACCGTCCCGCCAAGCCCGCGATCACTGTTTTCGTCGACGGCGAAGCCGCCGCGGCTGTAGACAACGAAGAGGTCGGATAACGCGGCCAGCTTGTAGCGGTAGCGGACCTGGAAGCCCAGGTTCCGCAAATTGAAGTCAGCAACCTCAGCGTCGCTATCGACAAGGCGACCGCGTGCATCCAACTGCCGCGCTTGCTCCAACGTGGCGTCAATGGCCAAGGCTTGCAGCTTGACTCGCAGTTCCTGCTTTTCGCCAATAAACCAATTGAGGTTGGAAAAAATGTCCAATCGTTGCGAGGCAAAGCTGCCGAATTCGCGACCCTGCTGCCAGATCAGCCAGTCCGGACGATGGTTGACGTAGATCCCAAGGTCGACATCGAACCGATCTGTCAGATGCCAACGTGGTTGCACGCCCGCGCTGACCGAGTACCCCTCGACTGCTTCGGGAATGGCATCGATGTTCCAGTACCAGGCAAACTTGCCGTCGCCGCGACGCGGTGTTGACGCTTCCCAGAACACGCCCGCGCGTCCACCGAAGGGGACCGAGCCGTTGCCTCGTGACAGGCGGTCGTCGACATAGGGTGCGCGCCAGCGAACGAATGCAAACTGGTTGCCGCCGCCGCGTAGTTCCGAGTATCTCGACAGGGAGAGCGATCCAAATAGGCGTTCGCCGACGGTGTTTTCGCGGTAGCTCAACTCGGCTTCGTAGTCGTGGCTGGCATAGCGCGACGATGCGTCTTTGGGCTCGTGTCGGTAGCCGGTTTCCCACTCGAAATAGCGGAAGTCGTTGCGCGACTGAAAGCCCAGGTCATTCAATTCAAACGTGTTGTCGGTATATATCGCGAAATATTGCTGCCGCCACGGGCCTTGCATGTCCCAATCGGCGACCACGCCGGCGGCACTGCCGGTCTGCTTGACGCCTGCGGTGGTGCTCTCGCTGTGCATCAACAGCGGGCGCACCAACCACTGCTCATTCGGCTGCCAGCGCACATCCAGCGCGGTGACTTCGGCGACCCGATCCAGAAATGGCCGCTCGACCCGAGTGCGGGTGAGGCCGAAGCGATAGCTTTCGCCGCCATAGGTAAAGCGGGCGAGCGCTGAATCCCTGCCGGCGTCGCCGTCCTCGTTGGCCGCAAACACGCCGTAGCCGAATTGGCCGAAACTACCAGTCCCTTTGATCGCAGCGTTGATGTCGGCGCTGCCGCTACCGTCATCCAACGAGGCACCGACGCGGCGCGTATAGAACAAGGTGCCGATGTTGTGGCTCAAGTCGAAGTAGCTTTGGTTGTCGGTAAAGAACGGCCGTTTGTCGGTAAAGAAATCCTCCAACGAGCTGAAATTGACGATCAGATTGTCGCTTTCGACTTGGCCGAAGTCGGGATTGATGGTGAAGGCGAATTGATGGTCGCCACTGGGCTTCCAGAACACATCGGCGCCGGTCTTGAACTCGTTATTGCGCGTGTTCAAGTCGCTGATGCCCGACACATAGGGCGTGACCGCCAACTGGCTGACCGCATATTGTTCGATCTCAACGCGGGCGAAGTCACTCAAAAAACGCGGCTTGGTAAAGCTGGCGCCGGGGTAGGCGAAACGCTCGCCGGTGGCGACGATCACGCGATCAAAGTAGACACCGATGGTGCGGGTCGCTGCGCTGCTATCGCGCATCTGCGCGGTTGACCACGGGATTAGCCATTCACCCGAGTAGCCGCCTTCGAATTCGCTGGTCGCATGCGGCCATGACGCATCCCAGTCAGAACTGAAACTGTTTTCATTGGTGATCGACTCATCGGTGATATCGCCGGCGACGGTTAACGTAAACGCGTAGCCGGCGCGGCCGTCGGCGTTGAAGTCAATCATCACGTTGAAGCGATCTGACGGCGTGAGGCTGTCGCGCGGGACGCGGGTGCGGGTTTGCTCGACCCCTGCTGGATGCCACGCGCGGATCGCAAACGCGATGCCTTCCGGCGTCGACAACACCAACGCTTCGGCGCGACGGTCCTGCGGCGCGGGCACTTGGGTCAGTGGCTGCACGGAAACGAAAGCATCGAAGCGCTTGGCATTTTCCCATTCCGATGCTTCGACCTTGCCATCGATCGTGACGGCTTGCAGCGTCGGCAGCCAAAGCAAAAGAGCCAACGCAAGCAAAATGTTGTGTCGAACCCGGTGCGAGCCAAGCGACCTGTTGCGGCAATTGCTCGGAAGAAGTATCTGCGGGGGCATTGGAAATAGTCAGGAAAATTGTGAGCTGAGGTCCCGCACTATTGTTGCCGGCGGTATTGTTGCCGGCGGTTACGGGCGAGGCATCGGTATTCGAAATACGGACGCGCTACGCGGGAGGATGCACATCCACGAAAGGATGGCTAAGTGGCAAAAGTCATTGTGGTCGCCGAAGCCAACCAGTGTCCCGAAGAAACAACCCTGCGCCGAATGGGAATTGCCGCGCCGGCTTGCCGAATGGCGGCACACGCTCCGATGGCAGGCCAAGTGGACGTTCGCCGTTATCCGGCCAACATCCGGTCGTCGTGGTCGCGCTGGTTCACGCGACCACGAGCATCAGCTACGTCGAGGCCGCGCCAATGTCCCCGCCGCCGCTTCGCGCGTATGCAAATTGAATGTCGCCCCGGCCACCAACACATGCACGCGTAATC
>JAWXCP010000025.1:0-10420 GCA_034408685.1 Hyphomicrobium aestuarii
GACGCCCCCCGGTTGGACGCCCCCCGGTTCAACGCCTCCCGGTTCAACGCCTCCTGGCTGGACAGTGTCGCCGCAAGCCGCCGCCCGCGAAGGCGCGCTTGCCGGTCCAGCCGACGTTGCCGGAGCGACGCTGCCGCCGATCCCCGCGGCCACTGGGCCGACCGGCGGCGCCGACCCGGCTGGCGCAAAAACTGCTTATGAGGCGGCCTACCAAAGCCTGCTCCAGCAGGACTACGGCGCGGCCGAAGTCGCATTCGACGACTTCATCAAGCGCTATCCAAGCGATTCGCTGGCCGGAAATGCTCAGTTCTGGCTCGGCGAGACCCATTTTGTCCGCGGCCAGTATAAGCCGGCCGCCAGTGCGTTCCTGAAGGGCTACCGCACCTACGGTCGCAGCTCGAAAGCGCCCGACAGCCTATTGAAACTGGCGATGTCGCTTGGCCGCCTCGGCCAGCGGGACGAGGCCTGTTCGGCCCTGGGTGAACTGGCCGCCAAGTATCCGGCGGCCACGAACGATGTAAAATCGCGCACCGTTGCTGAGCGCCAGCGGAACGGATGCCCGTGAACGACGAGCCGGTTTGCAAAACGGGCATCCAAACCGGCATCCCGTCTCCGACCAGTGCCCAACCGTCGATCGGCGCCCCAGTCACCGATGGCGAACTCGACAACTTGTTTGCCCCGCTCCAGCGCTACGCGACGGTCGGTCTTGCCGTGTCCGGTGGCGGCGATAGCCTTGCCTTGCTCCACTTGTTTGCCCGCTGGACCGAACTGGCGCGGCCTGCGATCCGGGTATGCTTGGTTTTGACCGTCGATCACGGCTTGCGCCCGGAGTCGGCGGCCGAGGCGCGCTTCGTGGCCGACGAGGCCCGCGGTCTCGGCCTCCCGCACGAAACGCTGGTCTGGGATGACGACAAGCCGACGACGGGCCTACCAGCTGCCGCCCGTGACGCGCGATATCGGCTGATGGGCGAACGGCTGACCCGTAAGTCACAACCCGCCGCCCTCGTCGCGGCGCACACCCTCGACGACCAAGCCGAGACGTTCCTCATGCGGCTGGCGCGCGGCAGCGGGGTCGACGGCCTCGCCGGCATGGCCGAGCGCACAGCCCATCCCGACTTTCCCGAACTTATCATCGTGAGACCATTGCTAGCGGTACCAGGCTCTCGCCTGCGGGCAACGCTGCGGTATCTCGGGCGCACCTGGATCGAAGACCCGACCAACGCCGATCTCGACCATGAGCGTCCTCGCATCCGGGCAGCGCTCCCGCTGTTGTCGGCGGCCGGCCTCACGAACGCGGGCCTCGCCCGGTCCGCCGTCCGCATCGCGCGCGCGCGCGACGCCCTTGTATGGGCGACGACTGCGCTGGCGGCCTCAGCCATCGCCGAAACACCGGGGTTGTTCGTCACCATCGACGCGCTCGCCTTCGAGGCGGCGCCCGTGGAGTTGCAGATCCGTCTGCTTCAGAGGCTGCTCGCGCGCTACGGCGGCCAGCACCCCCCAGCACGGCTTTCCGAGCTCGAACGATTGGTCGACCAGTTCGCCCGAACGGGAAACCGGATGGCAAACCCATCTGAAAACCGGGTTTGGGATGGCCAAGCCGCCACGCTCGGCGGCTGTCGGATCGTCGCCTGGCATCCGCGCGACGTCGCCGACAGTGGAACCCGTCATGCCGCGCAGGACCGGCCCTCGATCGTGGTGTTTCGCGAAGTCGGCCGGGGCCTTCCGCAGCTCGTCTTGGCGCCCGGCGAGCAGGCGATCTGGGATCGCCGGTTCCGGGTTCGACTTGCCCCCGACGCCGTCGCTCCCGCCGTTGTACGGCCCCCTTCGGCGGCCGAGTTGTCGTTTTTGCGGGCCAATGCGGCCAAGTTGCCTGCGTGGCCAGCCACCCTGACGAGCGAAATCGCAGCCACGATGCCGGTATTCGCGTTCAAAACGCCATCGCTTGACATCGGCGACGGCGGCCTGTCGGCTCTCATCGCGCCGCTCTGGCCCGGATCGAACCAGCCGGACCTCGCGGCGTCGTGCACCGTCGAGGCAGTCGTCGCGCCGCTGGCGCCTGCCGACACGGGATGACCGATTATTAATGTTGAATTTGGCACGGCCAAGCGTGCGACGCTAAAGTTGGCACGATCCATGTAAATATTACGCTTCGTGCAAATGAAACGGGAAGGGTCAAGCCTGTGCTTGGCAAATGGTCGGTAAGACCCTATTTTCCGTAAGACGGTCATGTTGGCCCCGCCTCGGACGTCGAGGCACGCCCCCGCTCCCCCCAAACAAGGCCCGGGGCAGATAGGACACCTGATGAACTCCCACTTCCAAAAGCTTGCCATTTGGGTCGCACTGATCGTGCTGGCGGCTGCGCTGTTCAACATCTTCAGCAACACGGCTCAGCGCACCCGTGCCAACCAAGTCGGCTACTCCGAGTTCCTGAACCAGATCACGGCCGGTAATGTCTCGAAAGTGACAATCGCTGGCAACCGCGTCAGCGGCGTCTACAAGGACGGCGGCCAGCCGTTCACGACGTTGAAGGATGAGGACCCACGCCTCGTCGACCGCTTGAACGAAAAGCAGATCCCGTTCGAATACCGCCCAAGCGAAGAAGAGCTGCCCTCGCTGATGGGCGCGCTTATCAACTGGTTCCCGATGCTGCTACTCATCGGCGTTTGGATCTTCTTCATGCGCCAGATGCAATCGGGCTCCGGCCGCGCCATGGGCTTTGGCAAAAGCCGCGCAAAGCTGCTGACAGAGCGTAGCGGCCGCGTGACATTCAACGACGTCGCTGGCGTCGATGAGGCCAAATCCGACCTCGAAGAGATCGTCGACTTCTTGCGCGATCCGCAAAAGTTCCAGCGCTTGGGTGGTCGTATTCCGCGCGGCGTGTTGTTGGTTGGGCCTCCGGGCACCGGTAAGACGCTACTGGCGCGCGCCATCGCTGGCGAGGCCAACGTGCCGTTCTTCTCGATCTCAGGTTCTGACTTTGTTGAAATGTTCGTCGGCGTCGGCGCAAGCCGCGTGCGCGATATGTTCGAGCAGGCCAAGAAGAACGCACCGTGCATCATCTTCATCGACGAAATCGACGCTGTCGGTCGTCATCGCGGGGCCGGACTTGGCGGTGGCAACGATGAGCGCGAGCAGACGTTGAACCAGTTGCTGGTCGAGATGGATGGCTTTGAAACCAACGAAGGCATCATCCTGATCGCGGCGACCAACCGCCCCGACGTTCTCGACCCCGCGCTGTTGCGCCCGGGCCGGTTCGACCGCCAGATCATGGTGCCGAACCCGGACGTGCTCGGCCGCGAGAAGATCCTCAAGGTTCACATGAACAAGGTGCCGCTGGCACCCGACGTGGACCCCAAGATCATCGCGCGCGGAACGCCGGGCTTCTCCGGTGCCGATCTCGCCAACCTCGTCAACGAAGCCGCCTTGCTGGCCGCGCGCCGCAACAAGCGCATCGTGACGATGTCGGAGTTCGAAGATGCCAAGGACAAGGTCATGATGGGCGCCGAGCGCAAGACCATGGCCATGAGCGAAGAGGAAAAGCGCCTGACCGCGTTCCACGAGGCCGGCCACGCCGTCGTTGGGTTATTCGTGCCCCACGGCATCCCCGTCCACAAGGCGACGATCATCCCGCGCGGCCGTGCGCTCGGTATGGTCAAGTTCCTGCCCGAAGGTGACCGTTACTCGATGAAGTACATCGAGTTCACCTCGCAATTGACTGTCGCCATGGGTGGCCGCGTTGCCGAGGAAATCACGTTCGGTAAGGAAAACATCACGTCGGGAGCTTCGAGCGACATCGAGCAGGCGACCCGCATGGCCCGCGCCATGGTCACCCGGTTCGGCTATTCGGATAAACTTGGCACGGTGGCCTATGGCGAAAATAACGAGGAAGTATTCCTCGGCATGAGCATGGGCCGCCAGCAGAGCATCTCGGAATCGACCGCCCAGACGATCGATGCCGAGGTCAAACAGTTGGTCGAGACCGCCTACGGTCGTGCCCGGACGATCCTGACCGAGCATAACGAGGAATTCGTGCGGCTCGCCAATGCGCTGCTCGAATACGAAACGTTGACCGGTGAAGAGTGCAAGGCGGCGATGCGCGGCGATAAAATCTATCGCCCGACCGACGACGACGGCAGCGCGGCGGTCGGCTCAGCCGTTCCCTCCGCCGGCCGTTCCCGCCCCCGCAGCGAGCCATCGGGCGGCCTCGAGCCCCAGCCACAAACCTGATGCAACGAAACTCACAGATTTGAACGGTCAACAGCATGGCAATAAAGAAAGAGCGCACCCAAGCAACGACTGAACGAGCTATCGAGCCGGTTAGCAGTTCAGACGTTGGTTCGCGCGTCACGGCATATTTGAAACAGAACGCCGGTTCACCGGAGGCCGCCCGAGCCACGTTGCAAAAACTAGGCATCGTACGCGCCGACGGAAAACTAACAAAACACTATCGATAAGTTCGCGGTGCACCGCTTAGCCACGAGCTTTGTGTTGGGTTATCACGGCTGTCCGGAAGACGTTGCAAACGGACTCCTATCCGGACAGCCGTTCAAACCAAGCCACAATGACTATGATTGGCTTGGCCCGGGAATATACTTTTGGCAGTCCAACCCAAATCGGGCCTTACGATTCGCCGAAGAAAAACGGCTGCGGGACCGCGCAGACTGGCCAGTTGCAGTCGTAGGCGCGGTCATTGATCTCGGTCTCTGCTTGGACCTGACAACCGAAACAGGAATAGCCGAGGTGCGCCAAGCGCATCGCACGCTCCTCGCACTGCAAGCAGAGGGCGGTACAGAGTTGCCGAAAAATTCCGGCGGCAAAGACTTGCTCCTCCGAAAACTCGACTGTGCCGTCATCCGGGTTCTCCACGCAATGCGCGAGAATTGGCGCGAACCCGCGATCGACACTGTCGTTGGCCTTTTTGAGGAAGGGGCGCCGCTGTATGAGAATTCCGGCTTCCGTGACAAAACGCACGTCCAAATTTGTGTTCGACACCAGCCAAGCATAATAGGCGTGTTCCGGGTCGCTTCGAACGAGTATCATAAAACCGCCTGACCTGACCAAACGCGACCCGGAGCTCCATGAACGTCCTCCTGATCGGCTCTGGCGGCCGCGAACATGCGCTGGCCTGGGCACTCACCGCCTCGCCCATGCTCGGCACTCTCCACGTCTGCCCAGGCAACGCCGGCATCGCCGAGATCGCCAGCTGTAGCCCGCTCGACGCCTCCGACCACGCCGCCGTCATCGCCTTCTGCCGGGCCAACACAATCAGCTTTGTGGTGATCGGCCCAGAGGCCCCACTCGTCGGCGGTCTCGGCGACAGCCTGACCGCCGCTGGCATCAAGCACTTCGGCCCGTCAGCCGCGGCCGCCCGCCTCGAAGGCTCGAAGGCCTTCACCAAGGAACTGTGCCGCGAGGCCAATATCCCGACCGCCGCTTATGCACGCTTCACCAACGCAGCTTCCGCCAAAGCCTACGTCGCGGCTCACTTCGGCTCGGCGCTGCAAACCGCCAGTTTGGATCGCGCCGTCGCAAGTCAAAGCATTCCGATTGTCGTCAAAGCCGACGGCCTCGCCGCCGGAAAGGGCGTGGTCGTCGCCACCACCCGCACTGAGGCCAACGCGCACATCGACGCGTGCCTCGGTGGCGCGCTCGGGTCGGCTGGCGCCGAAGTTGTCGTGGAGGCGTTTCTAGACGGCGAAGAAGCGAGTTTTTTCGCGCTGTGCGACGGCACCAACGTACTCGCACTCGCCACCGCCCAGGACCACAAGCGCGTCGGCGACGGCGACACCGGGCCAAACACCGGCGGCATGGGCGCCTATTCGCCAGCGCCGGTGATGACGCCCGCCATGGTCGAGCGTACCATGGCTGAAATCATCCGCCCGACGGCCGCCGCCATGGCCGCGCGCGGCACGCCGTTCCGTGGCGTGCTGTTCGCCGGACTGATGATCAGCGCCGACGGCCCGCAATTGATCGAATACAACGTCCGCTTCGGCGATCCGGAATGTCAGGTGCTGATGATGCGCCTCAAGTCCGACCTGCTCGCCGCATTGATCGCCACCGCCGACGGCGTGCTCGACCGGTTCGACCTGCGCTGGCACGACGACGCCGCGCTGACCGTCGTGATGGCCGCTGACGGGTATCCCGGTACGCCCCAAACGGGTGTGATAAAGCGCGGCACCGTCATTCGCGGCCTTAACGCGGCGGCGAAGGTTCCGGGGGTCGAAATCTTCCATGCTGGGACGACGCGCGACGCTGACGGCCAACTGATCGCCGACGGCGGCCGCGTCCTCAACATCACCGCACGTGGAAAAACCGTGGCGCAAGCCCAGCAGCGCGCCTACCAAGCCATCGACCTAATCGACTGGCCCGAAGGCTTCAACCGCCGCGACATTGGCTGGCGGGCGGTGGAGCGGGGGTAGCGACAGGATCGGTTGGGAGGGGTTAGAACAATTGAGAGCGGGTAGCGAATAGCGTTTTGGCCGCCACCACCGCCACCACCGTCATCCCGTCACCAGACGACACCACCGCTTGTGAACCGTGGGAGCCTATTGCGACGTCATCAGATAGCCGACAGATTGTTTCCAATCTCGGCCTCCAGTTCAGCAATCCTGGCCTTGAGCGCTTCGATCGTCGGGGTCAGTTCGGCCGTCGTGAATCGCGGCGTGATGTGTTGGGGACAATTCCAATCGATGGCTTCGACATCGATAATCAGGCCGCGCTCGATTTTGGCGCCGTAATCTTGATCGACGAGTGCGGCGGAGAGTTCTGGCGCTTCGGCGAGATCAATGGCACGGACGCGCCCGAGCAGTTTCAGGCGTGCGCGTCGCACGTAATCCATGAAGAACAACGACGCGCGGTCGTCATCAACGAGATTTCCGACAGTCACATACTGGCGATTGCCCCGGAAATCAGCGAGGCCGAGCGTGCGCTCGTTTAGTATTTTGACGAATCCTGGAGGGCCGCCACGGTGCTGCATATAAGGCCAGCCGCCCGCTCCAACGGTCGCCATATAGAAACTGTCGCGCCCAGCAATGAAGGCAATTTCATTTTCAGTCAGCCGGTCGGCTTCGCTGGCGCTATCGCGACGCGCGTAGGCATCGCGACTACCGTTGGCTACCTGAGCGGCCTTCACCGACGGGGTGAAAACGAGATTGAGGAAGCGGGATGTCATTGGTTTATTCCGTCTCACAGGCCAAGGTCGGAAAGACCAGGAAAATCATCCGGCCGACGCCCTTGGGCGAACGTCAACTTGCGCTCCACCTCGTTGATTGGAAGGTCGTTGATGCTGGCGATACGTCTCCGCATCAATCCCCCGTCGGTGAATTCCCAGTTCTCATTTCCATAAGCGCGAAACCACTGCCCGCGCGTGTCATGGTATTCGTAAGCGAAACGCACGGCGATCCGATTTTCCTGGTGCGCCCATAGCTCCTTGATCAGCCGGTAGCCGAGTTCGTTCGTCCATTTTTCTGTGAGAAACTCCGCGATTTCAGTTCGGCCCGTGAGGAAACGCGATCGATTTCGCCATTGACTGTCGAGTGTATATGCCAAGGACACGCGAACAGGGTCGCGACTATTCCAGGCGTCCTCGGCAAGACGAACTTTCTGGCGTGCCGTTTCGTTTGTGAACGGCGGGACTGGCGGCCGTATATCTTCAGTCATGTTGCTTGTGTTCCTTAGGTTTGTTTGACGTTGTCGGCGCGGTTGTGTCAGCTATCAGATCGTGCGCCAGCCCGGCAAGGAATGCCTGGAAAGGCTCACCCGATCCGAGGCCACGCGACATCACCAGGCTGCCGTGCAGAAGCATGACCGTTCGTTCGGCCTTTGATCGTGCGAGGTCAGGAACATGGCCGGCGTCGTGCGCAACAGCCGTGAACGCCGCTATTAGGGCCTCGAAGGCACCCTTTATCGCGGCTGAGAATGGACTTGTCTCGGCTCGCGGCGATGCCAGCATATTGAGCAGGCAGGCCTGTCGACCGCTCGAGTAAAAGCTGTCGAGTTGGCGCGCGACACATGCAATTCGTTCAGCCGGTGGTCCATCGCCCCTGAGCGGTTCGAGCACGTTCTCGTGGTACCAACTGAGCGCCGCCGCCAAGACTTCTTCGGCCATCTGCTGTTTGCCGCCGGGAAAGCGATGGTAGAGGCTTGCTTTCTTGAGACCGGTCGCTTCCGATAAAATTGCGAGCGAGGCTCCGTCATAGCCAACGTCTCGAAAGACGCAGCTCAGCCTTTCCATCACGTCCTGATCCTGCACAGACTGCGGGCGCGCCATTGGGTGTTCGTCCTCAGAGGCATCGTCAGATCGCAGTTTGTTACCGATCGAACGGTAAATAACCCTTGACTGCCGACCACCAGCTCGTCATCGTTGTATACCGAATGTTCGGTAACTGCAATAGTCTAACAGGAGACGACAATGTCCAAGACTGCAATCGTCGTGTTCTCGGACCCCAAGGCGCCTGGCGACGAGGCGCTCGGCCGGGTCTTCAATGCGATGTTTCTGACGTTGGAACTGAAGGATAAAGGGCAAGACGTCGCCCTGATCTTCCAAGGGGCCGGAACCCGTTGGCCGAATGAGATGGTGCAGCCAGCTCACCCAGCAAACGCCCTCTACCACGCCGTCGCCGACAAGGTTGCTGGCGTTTGCGGAGGCTGCGCTGACGTTTTCGGCGCTACAGATGGTGTTAAGGCAATCGGCCTGACGATGGTTCGAGACCGAGCAATTCCAGGTACCTCGGGTATCCTAGATTTGTCGCGTTATCTCGATGAGGGTTATCGCCTCGTAACGCTCTGACCAGAACGTGGTTGCGCAGCCGTGCGCGAACCGGGCGGCTGTGCATTTCCCTTCCTAGTCCATAGCTCCCTACCACCCACCCTCGCCAAATCCACATCCGCACGCGCCGCGTTCACACCCCATGATCCTCCGCATCCTCGTCCTGATCGCTGCCGTGCAGCAGTTCATATTCCCGATCTTCGTCAACCCGTTCCGCGACGGCGGGCGCGGGCTGGCGACGACGACGCCTGTGCCGCTGACACCCTCGCAAATCGAACCGGCAGGTTACGCCTTCGCGATCTGGGGTCCAATTTACCTGCTGGCGATCGCCTATGCCGTCTGGCAATTGACGCCGTCGGGCCGCGCCGACCCGGTCACCCGCAAAATCGCGCCGTACGCGATCATCGTCTACGCTGGCTCCAGCCTATGGCTGACGGTCGTCAGCTACGGGCCGTTGTGGGCGTCGATGCCGATCCTCGGCATCATGGCCGCCTGCGCCAGCGCCGCGCTGATCGCCGCCGTCCGGATGCCTGAACCATCCGCACTGCGGCTGTGGCTGGCGACGATCGCCTTTGGCCTCTACGCCGGATGGAAGACCTGCGCGACGTTTGTCAACATTGCCGAAGTCGCCCCCGGCTATGGCTTCGCCCGCTTCGGGCTCGGGGTCGCAACCTACGGCGTGCTGTCGATCGCGGTCGCAACCGTTGTCGGCGGCGCAGTCTTGCTGCTGACACGCGGAACGCTGGCCTACGCTGCAACCATCCTGTGGGCGCTCGCCGCAATCGCCATTTCGGCAATGAGGCGCGACCAGCAGTCAGCAATCGTTGTTGCCTCCGTGGGCGCGATTATCGCCGTGGTTATCGTCACCGCGTTCGCGCGGGCCTCAAAGGGTCGCAGCGGCGCCAAATCATGATGTAATTGACGCCGACCGACCGTCGCTGTTCCGACAGTCGGGTTTCCATTGTTCGCCGCAGTGCGGTAAACCTATGCCATGAACGCTGTTGGCAAAGAGACCGTGCACGTCCTGCCCGGCCCAGACGGACGCGTGATCGCGGCCGCACCTGTTGATGGACCGGCCGGCGGTCGTGTGCGGCCTCCCGAGGACCGGCGATTTTATGCGTGGCTGGCTCTCGCAACGCTCGTCCATGCGCTATTCGTCGTCGGCTTCACTTCGGCCGAGCCACCACGCCTGGGCGCGGCTGACGGCGCGGATAATGCGATCAGCGTCGAAATTCTGACCGAGCCGCCCGACCCGAATTCGCGCGCGACCGTTTCAGACAGCGCAACCGGTGGCCCGCCGCCGCCGCCTCCCCAGCCGCAACCGCCTGCAACGCCAACATCGCCATCAATCCCGCCGCCAATTCCTCAGGCCGCTGCCCAGCCACAGGCGACGCCGCGACCACCGGCACCTACTGAAACGGCGCCTACCGAAACGGCGCAAGAGGCACAGCCGCCACCTGCATTGCGCCCAACGCTCGCCCCCGAGCCGGAACCCGCCGCCGACACCCCCGTTCTCGACGACCCTGCGGAAGCCGGGCAAAAAGCTGCCCCCAAACCGGCTGACGCCAAACCAGCGGACGCCAAACCCGTCCAACCCCCGCCAAAACCCCAACCGCCTCAAAAAGCGGCCGAACCCGCGCCGCGCAAGCCAGC
>JAWXCP010000026.1:0-3323 GCA_034408685.1 Hyphomicrobium aestuarii
GCTTGCCAATACTGGCCGTATTGGCTTCGCAAAGCTCCTGGCACTCGGCCATTGGGGACCTCATCCAGCTCCAAACCATAACTGACGACACGCCCTAGTTCGCGAAGAAGCCCGAGAAGATCGATTCGAGCGACTCGGCTTCCTGCTTTGGCTTTTTATTGCGGTTGATTTGCTGGCTAACGGTCTGGGCGACATCGGACTTGGTCTCAACCGGCTCAAGGCTGACCGGTTTGCCGGACATGGCGGCGGTCAGCTTGACGTCCTGACCATAAAGATCGCTGAATGTCTCCAGTTTGCCGGTCGCTTCGTCGACGCGCGCGGTCAGATAAACAGTGTGGACCGGGAACGGCCGGTCGATCTTGATATCCTGGGTGCCTTTACCGGCGATCGCGGCGCCGACGCGCTCGGGCGTCCAACCAGGTGACTCGGCCTCGGCCAAAATGACTTCGGCGAGGCGGCGCGGATTGTTGACGCGCACACAGCCGTGCGAATAGGAGCGAACGGCGTTTTGGAACAGCGACCGTTCCGGCGTGTCGTGCATGTAGACGTCGTGGCGATTGGGGTAACGGAACTTGACGACGCCAAGCACGTTGCTCGAGCCGGCCGATTGGATGAACGAGTAGCGGCGCGGGTCGGCGGTCGACCAGTCGATCTTGCTGGCGTCGACCACTTGGCCGTTATAAGCGACGCGCATATTGTGGCGCTGGAGGATGCGCGTATCCGATCCGCCGAAGCCGAAAAAGTCGTCGCCCGACTTGCGGCGCAAGGACGGCCAAATCTCTTTGACCTTGATACTGTCGGGCACACCCCATTCCGGGTGGAAGATCACGAACTGCATGTTGGCCGAGAACACCGGCGTCGGTGTGTTGGTCTTGCCGACGATGATCCGTTCCTGGTATATTGACTGGCCATTCTTGACGACGCGGGTCGCGAATTCTGGCACGTTGTTGAGAATGTGGAACTGACCAAGATCGCGCGGCATCCACCGCCACCGTTCCATATTGATGGCGATGCGCTCGATGTCACGGGCGGGCTCGGCTGTGCGCTTGCGCGGCTCGGCGCCTGCCAAAGCGGCGCGCGTCTCTTTGTTGACGCTGCCGGTCGACTTGAGGCCATTGGCGGCCTGGAACGCTTTGACTGCGGCGGCGACCGCATCGTCGTACGTCTCGCTCGATGCGACGCCCGCAACCGCGAGGCGCGTGCGGATGACTGCGACGTCCTTGTGGGCCGAACCGGCCTTCAGTACCGGCCCGTTGGCGGGGAAGGGCGGCAACACCGGCTGCGCGGCTTCGGGTGCGGGCGGGCCGCCATGGCGCAGCTTGACCAGCGCAAGGTGCAACTTTTGATACTGTGCATGCTGGGGGTGTAGCGAGACCAGGAAACCCGACGGCTTTCCGGTGGCTGCTAGCCCTACGAGCACGTCTTGCGGCTCGGCGAAGGTGCCACGCAGGTCGTTATACCGTGACAGCGTCGACGGGTCGACGCGTCCGCCGCTGGCATGTCGGGCATACTTGAGGGTGGCTGCCGCCAGCGCGATCTCGGCTTCGGCGATCGCCTCGGGTCCCGCCGACGCTGGCCTGGCCGCGGCGTAAGCCTTGGCCGAGAGGCCCCAATCGTCGGCGCGGGCAAGTTCGGCTGTAACCGCATCACCGGTCACGGTCCAGCCGTTTGCCGCCGCGAGCAGAGGCGCCGAGCGGTTGGCATAGAACGCCGTGAGGGCCGCGATGTCGTCTTTGTCGAGGCCGGAGACGGGCTTTTTCAGCCGATCGACGATCGCCGTGATGATCGGATCGATTACGGGCGCGGCAGGCGTGGCGACGGCGGGAGGGGCAATGACGGGCGGCGATGCCACGACGGCTGGCTCGGCTGGTACAGGTGCGGGCTCGGCGACGGCTTGCACTGGAACGGCTTGCACTGGAACTGGGGCGGGTGGGGTATCCGTCTTGACTGGTTCGATCTCTTGGGCTGCCTCTCGAGCCGCTGGCTCTGTCGCTGTGGCTCGGGCGGCTGGCTCAACGGCAGCGGAGGGCTGATTGGCGGCTGGCTGATCGAGATTGGCGACCGCGCCCTGAGCGTGAGCGGAAACGCTCGACAGCAGCGCTATCAGGCTCGTAGCAACACCAACCGAAAACGAACACCGGGCCATCAGTCAAACTCCCTCAACGCCAACGCAACATCTCGCCACATCGATCGGCATGGCCCGTCCGTTGGGAAGAGCCGGTAGACTGTCTTGCGATCATGGTAAAGGGCTCGTTACTGCGGGTGCAGAGCGAATGCCAAGATCGATTGGCCGACGGTTGGAAACGTAAACATGCAAGCGATGCCTTGCCAGGGTGTCGCATCGCGATGCGTCACGAGCGGCGCATTTTGGCAACAGCCTAGAGCAGGATCGGTTTAGATGGAATCGGATCGGGCTCGCCGATCCGCTCCATCGAAAACCGTGAATCCTGCTCTAAACACATGATTCTAGAGCCTGTTTACCGATTGAGATGCGAAGCGGCGCGACGGCGCGCCCGCTTCCATTTCCTCTAGCCGCGCTGAAACGCTGCCGTTCGAGGGATGCCCGTTAAACCGCCAGTTCCAACGGCTGTGTAGCGAAGCCGGAGCGCTCGCACCCTACGGCAACGAGGCGACCTGCCTTTGCGTCCGCCACCATCAACAACCGGGTTTTGGGGTTCATCACAGGGTAGCACGCCCACGAGAAATCGGTCGTCAGATCGGCCGAAAGGCTTGGCATCAGCCGCGCGCGTCCTCGACTGTCGAGACCGCGTTCGTGTCCGCGCCATTCGGTGATGCCTGCATCGTCAGGTTGCCAGTGGTTGGCGGCGACAGTTTCGCCATCAAACACGCGGGCTGCCGTTTCGGTGCGCTCGATGACGCAGGTCTCGTGCGGTTCGATGCCAGCGAGGCTGTAGATTGCGGGCAGCGCGATCGGTTGTGTTTCGAGGAAGCGTTTGGCCTCCGCGTAGGTTGCACACTCCTCGAAGGCGCGGCGGAGGATGTGGGCGGCCATCGGGTGTGGTGTGCGCCACAGCCGCCGCCGTGCGAGCACCCAGTCGAGCGGAGACAGGCCGACGGCGAAACGCATCGGCGCTTGGTTGAGTGCGGCCGAGAACCGGCCCGGCGCCATGGCCTGGATGACGCCCGAAAAGCCGGGCCACGTCAGCGCCACGTAAAGCCCCGACGGACCAGCGACGCGGGCGGCGACCACCTCGCGGCCAAGCCCCGGCGTCAGCCAGTCGAGCACCCGGACGAGGCGCGCGCTATCACCATCTGGCGACGGTTTGACGGCGCAGGTGCAGGCCCACTCGTACATCACGGAC
>JAWXCP010000204.1:0-7426 GCA_034408685.1 Hyphomicrobium aestuarii
AAGAGCCTCGGCCATGCGGTCCTCCAAACGAATCAAAGGACCCGTATAGATTCAGCATTCTCTCAGCCTGTCACCCTCAGATTCATGCAATCGCCCTGCAGATCTCCGGGGCCAAGAATGACGGCAATCGATGGCTTGCCTACCATGCCGAATGATTCGGATGGGTGCGCCCAAGCGACAGTGTTGGGCGACAGTGTTTGGGCGACAGCGGGCGACAGTGTTTGGGCGACGGCGGGCGACAGCGTTAAAACGGAAATAGCAAACTGAGAGGGCGCCGCCTGATCGAGATCAGCCGGCGCCAGTCTTGGGTCAAACCACGGCGGCGACGGCTTCCGGGCGATCGGCCGTCCGGTCGTGCAACCATGCCAGAGCGCCGTCGGCGGCCACGACGGCCGTGGCGAAGGTGCCTTGCAGCAAATAGCCGCCGGTCGGGGCCTCCCAGTCGAGCATTTCGCCAGCGACGAACACGCCGGGTCGGCATTTGAGCATCAACCGCTGGTCGAGGCCCTCGAAGCGCACGCCGCCGGCGGTCGAAATGGCGCGGTCGAGCCCGGCAACGCCGGTAGCCGTCAGCCGAAGCGCCTTGATCCTGCGGGCAAGATCGATGGTTCGGCTCGGAAGCGGGCCGGCCTCGCGGATCAGCGCAATCGACGTCGTGTCGAGCCGAAGGGTTTTGCGCAAAAACGTCGAGAACGATTGTTTGCGGCGCTCGGACGTCAGCTTGGCGGCGAGCGTCTCGAGGGCCTCGTCGGGGCGCAGGTCGAGCGTGAGTTCGGCCTGACCGGTCGCGGCGATCTCGGCGCGGACGGCGGATGTGATGGCATAGATCGCGCCGCCCTCGAGCCCGGTGCGGGTGATGATCGCCTCGCCACGGACCGGCTTTGCGCCACCCACGCAGATCGATATGCGCTTGAGCGGCAAGCCGGCAAAGCGATCGCGGATCGGCGGGGACCACGCGATCAGAACGCCACTATTTGCTGGCTCCAGCGGGGCGATATCGACGCCAGTTTCGGCAAGCGGTCCCGTCCAGGCGCCAGTGGAACCGAGCCTCGGCCAGCTTGCGCCGCCCATGGCGAGGATCGTGGCATCGGCCTCGACCGTGCGGGCGGTGCCGTCCGCGCCTTCAAAAATCGGCTGTCCAGCGGCGTTGAAACCCGTCCAGCGCTGGCGTGTTTCGAGCCGGACGCCGAGCCGGTCAAGACGGCCGAGCCAGGCCCGCAAAACGGGCGACGCCTTCATACAGGTCGGGAACACTCGGCCCGACGACCCGGCGAACGTCTCAATGCCGAGGCCGTTCAGCCAGTCGACCATGGCCGACTGCGGGAAGGCCTCAAGCGCGGATGCCATATCAGACGTGCGCGCGCCGTATTTGCTGCAAAACCGCTCGGGCGGCTCGGTATGGGTAACGTTGAGACCGCCGCGCCCCGCCATCAGAAACTTTCGAGCCGGCGACGGCATGGCATCGAATACCGTGACGGCGCATCCAGCCGTTGCAAGCCGTTCTGCAGCCATCAGTCCAGCAGGCCCGGCGCCGACAATAGCAACGTGGTTTGAGCGCATGGCCAGTTGAGAGGCCTGCGGCGGAACGGTGACCGACACTGCCGTCACCACGAACCTGTATTGGCCATCGAGATCCATGGTTCGGCAGTCGGCAACGACGCGCCTTTCTGCAGTAGCTCGACCGAAATGCCGTCTGGCGAGCGGATGAACGCCATGCGGCCGTCGCGCGGCGGGCGGTTGATGGTGATGCCGCGCGCCTGCAGGTGGGCGCAGGTCGCGTAAATGTCGTCGACCTCGAACGCGAGATGGCCGAAGTTGCGGCCACCCGAGTAGGCTTCCGGGTCCCAGTTGTAAGTCAGCTCGATGAGGGGTGCTTTGGTGACCGATGCGTCGGGCTCATCGCCGGGAGCGGCTAGGAAAATCAATGTGAAGCGGCCCTGTTCACTCTCGACGCGGCGGGTCTCTTTCATGCCGAGCCCGGCGCAGTAGAAGGCCAATGAGGCATCCGGGTCGCTGATACGGACCATGGTGTGCAAATATCGCATATGGGTTTCCAAGTTCAGGGTCGCAGGCCCGGCTACGCGGCCGACAAGCCGCCGCCGCCGGTTACGATCAGACCGTTAGAGCAAAGCGTCCCGGCTACATAATCGTTTCCGGCCTCTTTGCGAAATACCATCGCGATCGACTTGGTTTGATCGCGTGCGTCGGGCACGACGATTAAGGCCGCAGGTTGTGTCACCGGCCAGCTGGCTTTGGTCGAGCTACTCTGGCGTGCAAAAGCAGTTGCGTCGGCATCAAAACACTGAATCTTGCTTCATGCTCAGGATGCCACTGTCGCCCGCCATCTGAAATGTCTTGGCCGGTGTCGAGTTCGTGGCGGAATTAAGAATTGGGCGGTGTCTTAAAGCTGTCATTTCGGGCGCTGCTGTGGTGAAATCAGGCCCATCCAGAGGCGGGAAAAAAGATGCTGATATTCCGTCAAGTATCTGGTTTAAAAGGTTTAATTCTGACGCCTGCGTTGTGGATGACAGTGTGTGGCAGCACGCGTTAAGATTTTTGGCTGGATGTCGGTGGGCACGGTGATAGAATGTAGGTACCGATCACGTTTGATTCGGTTTCTAGAGGGCAAACCAGGGTCCAAACCTGTGTTCTGGGAACCGACCAAGCCGGCAACCTTTAGTTGAAACTGTCAGTGGGGTATTGTTATGGGAGATTCCTCCAGCTTTGGTGACATGAAGTCACCAGCGGATCTGGAACTCGAGCGGCTCGCCGAGGGCCTTGAAGTCATGGAGATCGCCGGATCCATCAAATGGTTCGACGTTTCCAAGGGCTTTGGGTTCATTGTGCCAGATGATGGATCTTTGACGGACGTCTTGTTGCACGTCACTTGCCTGCGGGCTGGCGGTTTTCAAACTGCTTACGAGGGCGCCCGCCTTCACTGTCAAGTCTTGCGCCGCCCGAAGGGCTTGCAGGCCTTTCGCATCATAAGCATGGATGAATCGACCGCGATACATCCGTCTCAGCTTCCTCAGCGGACGCACGTTATCGTGACCCCTGAAAGTGATTGGGAGCGCGCTCTCGTCAAGTGGTTCAACCGGGTTCGGGGCTTCGGCTTTTTGACCCGCGGCGAGGGTACGCAGGATATTTTCGTGCACATGGAAACGCTGCGGCGTTTTGGCTTCACCGAACTCCGTCCCGGTCAGATCGTTCAGGTCCGCTGGGGCAGTGGATACAAGGGTTGCATGGCGGCCGAACTTCGGCCCGATGGCCCGCCGCCGTCCTATCCGTCTTCGCACTGAGATGATACTCAGTCGCATCGGGGCTCGTCCCCAATGCGAGGCTGGGGTCCGCCCGCATGCAATGTTGGGGCGTGCCCTCATGCGAGGTATTGTGATGTGTTGGAACGACAAATCATCATTACAACGGTCGTCGAAACGACGTTCGGCGGATCAATGTTTTTCGGGAGCCGCGCACCGCGTGGCTCTCGTTTTTTTTGTGTTCGTGGCCTTCGGGCTCAGCCCAGTCGCATGGCCAGACAGCCGCGTTCCATGGCTCGGCTCGCAAGCGGCGTTGGCCAAGATGGCGCGTGATACGGTTTGGCTCGTAACGGGCGGGAAAGAAATACCAATCGAGGTCGAGATCGCGGCGACGGCAGAAGAATCTGCGCTTGGCCTGATGTACCGGACGGAGTTGCCTGAACGTCAGGGGATGTTGTTCCCGAGCCTCTATCCACGTGAGCTGAGCATGTGGATGCGCAACACGTTCATCCCTCTCGACATGGTGTTTATCCGGGCCGATGGCGTTATTCACCGGATCGAGGCGATGACCGAGCCGCATTCCGAGGCGATCATTTCGTCAAAGGGGCTTGTGCTAGCGGTGCTCGAGCTTAACGGCGGCGCTGCGGCACGCTTCGGGCTGAAGGCTGGCGATGTCGTTAAACACGCGACGTTTAGCACCGCGAAGCGTTGAAGCTGGCCGAGTTTGGCAGTTCGTTTCCCGCCGTCGCGTTGTGTCGGCCGCTTTTTGTTGATCGCATTTGAGGGTTGCCGTGGAATGGTCCTTGACCTCGCCATTGTCTTTGATCAGACATGCTTCGATGATCGGGGCGTAGCTCAGCCTGGTAGAGCGCTTGCTTTGGGAGCAAGAAGTCGTGAGTTCGAATCCCACCGCCCCGACCAATTCCTGCCCGTGAATGTCTTTGAAGCCGATCGTTTTGGAAGTTGGCGCTGACACGCGGCTTTAGCGCGCTTGATATGTCGCGCTGCTCGATTAACTTCAGCTCGAGCGAAACAATCGGGCAGGCCCAATATGATCGTGCGCATCTACAAGCCATCCAAGACCGCCATGCAGTCGGGGCAAGGCCACAGTGATCAGTGGCTGTTGGAGCCTGCGGCTCCCGAGCCGGTCACAATCGACCCGTTGATGGGTTGGAGCGGGTCGTCTGACACGGCAAAGCAGGTCACGCTCTCGTTTGCCTCCAAGGATGAAGCGATCGCGTATGCCGAGCGCGAGGGGCTGGCGTATACGGTGGTTGAACCAGAGCCGGTGAAACGGCGTCGCCGGTCCTATGCCGACAACTTCAAGTTCGGCCGCGTTGGATCGTGGACGCATTGAGTTCGATCCGGCCAGTGTGCTGCATCGGCGCCGGTCTCGCTTCATTACGTCTGGTGCAGTGACAGTCTTTCGGAGCCCAAGCGCGTGGCTGCCTGCCGTTCGCCCCAATAGTCCGTGAGTAGAAGCTCTCGAATTGCGGCGATGAAGACGGTTCTAGATGTCGAGGTGAGATCGAGTGTTAAAGTTCGTTCGCAGATTGGCGCTATTTTCGTTCGCTGTGTCGTTCGCGGTCGGTGCCTATGGTGCCGCGCCGTTCTACACCGCTTGGACGATCCGGGAGGCGGTCGTCGACAACGACAGCGCGTACCTCGAGCGCAAGATCGCGTGGGTGAGCGTGCGCGCGACATTGAAGGCCTCGCTTAGCGCCTACGCCGTGACCTCAGCTGGCGAATTTGCATCGCCGCCGGAAAAGCCGACGTGGTGGCAGCGCACAAAAGCTTATTTCGGTCGCGGCGCGATCGACCGGTTTGTCGAGACGACGGTTACGCCAACCGGGCTCCACGCAGCCATGAACGCCCGCAAGCAATACCAAGCGACGTTCGAAACAGACGAAGAGCGCGCGAAGAAACCGACTGCCTATGAACGCGCGCGCGAATTGTGGTCGCGGACGCGCCGAGCGGTGTTTACCCGCGCCGACAGGCTCGAGCTTGAGATGGTCGACCAATATGAGCCCGAGCGGACGATCGCTGCCGTGCTGGAGCTGCGCGGGTTCGAGTGGATCATGACCGAACTTCGGGTCAAGCCGACGGCGAAGGTTTCGGGTGGCACGGTCGTCTTGGCGCGGAACTGACGGCGCAGGGATGGCGCGGCGCAGGGATGGCGTCGGTCTCAAACCAGCGCGAGAACGACGGTCAGAACGGGCAACGCCAGGATCGTCGACAACAGCACGGTGGCCATGACGAACTCGGGCTCGACGTCCTTTTCAAGCGCGATGATGCTCGCCAGCACGGCAACCGGCATCGCCGCTTGAATGATGCCGATGGCGCGTTCGACGCCCTCGACGCCAAAGTGCGGCGCCAACGCGAATGCGGTTGCAGCCCCACCGATCAGGCGGACAAGGCTTGCCAGCCACACATCGACGGTGAACTTCGGCATGCCGCTCATGGCGAGCTGAACGCCAAGCGCGACCAGCATCACCGGGATCATGGCGTCGGCCAGCAGCTTGACCGCGCGGGCAGCCGGGAGCGGAATATCGATGGCAAATACGTTGACGAGGATCGCAGGCGGCAGGGCGATCAGCGCTGGCGTTTTCAGCACGGCGAGGACGGCCGACAGGCTCAGGCCGTGCCGGTAGTTCGCCGCCGCAACCCCGACGACGAAATCGAACGACAGGATCGCCAGGAAATAGACAACGCCGATCGGCAGGTTTTCCGGCCCCATGTGGAATTGCACGATCGGCAGGCCGATGTTGCCGGTGTTGCCAAACACTGCGACGAGGACGAAGGCCGCAACCATCTGCGGGCTGCGCCGGAAGGCCAGCGCCACGAGCAGCCCGAGGAACGCTACGGCAAGATTTGCAGCGCAGGCATACAGCGTCACGCGGGCAGCGACCTCGAGGTCGATTTTCGCCGTCGACAGCGTTTGAAAAACGAAGGCTGGGATGAAGAGGTAATATGCGGCGCGCGAGAGGGTGCGGGCCTGCAGGTCCAGCGGTTTGGCGACCGCAGCCCCGATGCCGATCAGTGCGAACACCGGTACCATCGTGCCGATGAAGATCGTCACCAGTTGTTGCAGGATCACCGCGCAGCCTTGCCAGAGTTTGTGACACCGAGTTTGTGACACCGAGTTTGTGTGCCGTTGGTCGTGTACCGTCGGCGTCGCATAACAGGAAACGCATAACAGGACTCGGGTAGGCCCGGCTATGCGGGCATGCGCTTCCGTTTCACGCCGTGAAGTCGGCGAGAAACACGCTCTCGATCACGTCCATCGCGCGGATCGCGTCGATGACGGCTGCGTTGGGCTTGCTGTCGAGTGAGAGCGTGAACAGCGCCTGTCCGCCGGGGTCGGCGCGGCCAAGCTGCATGCCAGCGATGTTGATGCCGTTGGAGCCGAGCAACGTTCCAACGCGGCCAACCACGCCGGGCTTGTCGACGTTGGTGCAAATCAGGACGAAGCCCTCAGGCGGCAA
This sequence comes from Hyphomicrobium aestuarii, assembly GCA_034408685.1. Lineage (GTDB taxonomy): Bacteria > Pseudomonadota > Alphaproteobacteria > Rhizobiales > Hyphomicrobiaceae > JANXVY01. The sequence goes on from JAWXCP010000204.1 coordinate 6,743, forward strand.
TTCCATCCGGTAGGTCTTGATGCGTGTGAGACGCGGCTGGCGACCAAACACGGTGCCGGAGACGCACCGGACGCGCTCTCCGTCGTGAAGCGTGACGCGCACCTCGTTGGCATAGTCGGCGCTGGTCTCGGTGGCGCGCTGCGTCAGCATGATGCCCCGCTCCTTGGCGAGAGATCGCGCGTTGATCAGGTTGGGCCGCTGGTCGGTGACGCTCTTCAGATAGCCGACGATGACGCTGGTGAAGATCGGTTGGGTGTCGCCAGGAAAGCGCCCGGCGAACTCGATTTCGATCTCGCTGGCAGCCTTGAGGCCAAGCTGGGACAGCATTTGCCCCATGCGTTCGGCGAGAACGAGATACGGGCCGAGCTTGTCCATGGTCGCGGCATCGAGCGCTGGCGCGTTGATCGCACCACGCGAGACATCGCCAAGCAGCGCGTTGCACACGCTATCTACGATCTCGACTCCGACGCGCGCCTGGGCCTCGTTGGTGTTGGCGCCAAGGTGTGCGGTGAGGACGACGTCGTCACGGGCGAGCAACGGGTGATCGGCCGGTGGCGGCTCGTCGGTAAACACGTCGACGCCAGCGGCAAACAAGTGGCCGTCAGTCAGCGCGGCGGCCAGCGCCTTTTCCTGCACGATGCCGCCGCGCGCCGCGTTGACGATGATCGCACCGCGCTTCATCGC
>JAWXCP010000205.1:0-2588 GCA_034408685.1 Hyphomicrobium aestuarii
CATGGCGGCAAGAAAGACACCGCCGGTTATCTTCGAGAAGTCTGGCGTGAACAAGAACGCGGCGGCGTCGCCGAGATGCCCCGTCGTCGCGCCGTAGCCCAGCAGCAGCAACAGCATGATGAGCAGAGCCGGCATCAGGAACTTCACCGCGCGCTCAAGACCTTTCTCAACGCCTAGAGCAACCACGCCCACGGTCATGACCATGAAAATGGCGTGCCAGAAGCTCAGCTCGGTGACGTTGCTGAGCAGCTCGCCAAAGGTTGCGCCAGCATCTTCAATTCCTGCGCCGCCAAACAGCTGTCCGGCATACAGCCATGTGTAGTGAAGTGTCCAGCCGGCGACCACGCTATAGAAGCTCAAGATCAGCAGCCCACCACAGATACCAATCCAGCCGATGCCGGTCCAGGCGCGGCTAGCGCCGCTCTCGGCGGCAATATTTTTGAGCGAGTTGATGGGACTCATTCGGCCCTGCCGGCCAATCAATATTTCGGCCATCAAGATCGGCAATCCGAGCAGCAGCACGCATCCCAGATAAATCAGGACGAACGCACCGCCGCCGTTGTCGGATGCTAGGTAAGGAAAGCGCCAGATATTGCCGAGACCCACTGCCGAGCCGGTAGCGGCGAGGAAGAAGGCAAGGCGGGATGACCACATCCCGTGGATTGAGGCTTTGTCCATGCGAGCTACCTGAGGAAATCGAAGGGCGTTGTTACAGGTGATTCAGACGCCGCGATGGGCGACTTCAGCGCGGGGTGTCAAATGCAAAATCTTGAAGCCGAGATAGGCCATCACAGCCGCCAGAATCGGGTTAATCAGATTGAACAGCGCGTACGGCAAATAGTCTACGGTTTGGACGCCGAGCGTTACTGCCATGAAAGCCCCGCAGGTGTTCCACGGCACCAGCGGTGAGGTGACCGTGCCAGCGTCTTCCAGCGCGCGCGACAGGTTGACCGGATCGAGTCCGCGACGCGCGTATTCGGGTCGATAGATGCGACCCGGCAGAACGATGGCGAGGTACTGATCAGCGCAGGTGATGTTGACGCCAAGCGCGGTGGCGAGCGTCGCCACAATCAGCGCCCCGGTCGATTTGGCCGCGGCGAGCACGCTGCGAATCAGTCGTTCGAGCAGGCCAGCGCGCTCCATCACCGCGCCAAAGGTCATCGCACAAATAATTAGCCAGATCGTGTTGATCATGCTCGCCATGCCGCCGCGCGACACTAGGTCATCGAGCGCGCCGCTGCCGCTTTCCAGCTTGAAACCGTTGATCAGCGCCTCCCACGTGCCGCCGAGCAGGGCCATAGGTCGCGAAAGCGCGACGTTGTCGGCCAGGCGAACAACCTGATCAGGCTGAAACAACACGGCGAATACGCCGCCTATCAGCGCGCCGATAAAAATGGTCGGGTAGGCAGGCATCCGGCGTATGGCTAGGAACAGCACGATGACCAGTGGAATCAGCAAATGCGGGCCGAGTGCAAACTGCGCATGCAGCTGCGCGGAAAGGTCGCCAAATCCGCCCGAATCGCTGGATACGCTCGATGCGGTGAAACCAAGAATCGTAAAACCGATGAGAGCCAACATAATGCTCGGCCCGGTCGTCCACACCATATGCCTGATGTGGGCAAACAGCTCGCTACCGGCTGCCGCTGGTGCAAGATTAGTGGTGTCGGAAAGTGGCGACATCTTGTCGCCGAAATAAGCGCCAGAAATCACCGCACCGGCAGTGATCGCCGGTGACAGTTCAAGCCCTTGCGCCACGCCCATCAGCGAGACACCCAGCGTGCCTGCCACCGTCCATGAGCTGCCAATCGTGAGCGCCACCAGCGCGCATACGAAGCAGGTCGCCGGGTAGAAATAGCTCGGATGCATCAGCTGCAAACCGTAATCGATCATCGTTGGCACGGTGCCTGACAGCATCCATGTGCCGATGAGCGAGCCAACCGCGAGCAGTATCAAAATCGCGCCGCCTGCCAACGAAATGCCGTACGCCATTGCTGCTTGGATGTCGTCCCAGCGCAGGCCATTACGAATGCCAATAATCGACGCAATACCGGCCGCTAGCAGCAGCGCGATCTGATTGCCGCCGTAGGACGAGTTGTCGCTAAACAAATAGACGGACGTGGCAAGCGCCACGACAAGAAACAGCAGGGGCAACAGGCTTTGCCAGAGGCTGGGTTCGCGTGGCGCGGCGGTTTCAGTCATGACGGACTCGGGACTAGGCGACGCCGCAGTTTACCTGCCCGGCGAGTCGAATCCCCCTTTGACGAGGTGCATTAGCGTCTGCCTTTCGCAACAAAGCGGATGGCCTCACCGCCGCCTGCTGCAAGTCGCAGGCGCAGCCTGTCTGTGCTGGTTACGTTGCGTTGCTCACGCACGAACGAGAACGGCGCGTGGACAAAGTGCGCGTCATCGCCGTCGCGATAGACCTCCGCGGCGTACTTGCGCTTGGGATCAAGAAAGCTGAGCGATATATTGAGCAACGAAACCGGACAGTCGACTTTCAGATGTGCAACGACACCGGACCAACAACACCGGACGGACCAACAACACCGGACAGTCGATTTTCAGACAACCGAAATCAACACCGGACA
>JAWXCP010000206.1:0-43912 GCA_034408685.1 Hyphomicrobium aestuarii
CTGCTGCAGTTTTCAGGGCCTTTGCCAGTTCGGCCGTATGTCGGGCTTCGGCGGCGGCTTTCGCCTCGCTGACGGCGCTGCGAATGGCGGCCTCGCGGTCGGCGGTCGAAACGGCTTCGGCTCGGCGCAAGGCATCCGCGATGGCGGCGTCGCGTTGCTCGTCGGCTAGGACCAGCGCAGCTCGCCGGGCGTCCTCGACCGCAGCAGCGCGGTCGGCTGCGGCGGCGGCGCCAGAGGCTTGCACGGCCCCGGCGACGCGGCCCGCCAGCGTCGCTTCAGCCGCGCGCTCGGCCTGACGCACTGCGTCGGCGACCGCGTCTCGCGTGGCGATTTCTGCCGCGGCCTTAGTCTCGCTGATGGCCAGCGCAACGGCTTTTGCCCGCGCGGCCTCTGCCTCGGCGATGGCATCCGCGACGGCCGCATGCCGCGCCCGTTCGGCACGCAGTTCGACCAGCGTAACGGCGGCCCGTTGGCTCGCTTCAGAGTCGGCATAAGCTTTTGCCAGGGCAGCAGCTTTTGCAACCTCGGATTCGGCCATGACCCGGGCGACAACCGCCGCCGTCCCGATCATGTCGGCGGATGTCGGCTCGATCAGCTCGCTGGCTTGGCCAAGCATCGCCCTAGCGACATCGTGGGCAGCATCATGAGACAGGGCGGCATGGGGGGCAAACTCAGGGGTTGATCCTGGCGCGGGAGCAAACTGGGACACAAAACGGGAAAACAGGCCGAGTGACGGCGCGGCTCCCGATGTTGGCACTCCTCGGCCTTGCCCGGTTCTGTCCAGCGCGGATCCATCTTGTGCGGTTCGGCTCGGTTCGTCCGAAGTGGTCCCGGAAATATCCAAACCCGCATCGACCGACCCTTTCGAGCGGCCGCCCCGGTCGAGGTTGGACCCATCGGGTGGCAGGTCCGCGTTCAGGATCGTTACCGATCGCCGTCGCGCTCGCGTAGGACGTGATGTCGGCTGGACGGGCCCAGGTTCCGCGCGCCCAGGTTCCGCGCGCCCAGGTTCCGCGCGCCCGGTGTCCGCGTTGACCGGCTCGGCATGTCCATCGATGGTCAGCGGTTCACGGATGCCCGACGGTTGCGACGCCGCATCGGGGAAAGTCCGCGACGTTGCGGCCCCTTCATCGGCTTCCAAAATCAAACCGGATGACTGTTCGGGCCGCATCGGTCGCAATACCTTGTGCTCAATGACGCTCGATGTTTAGCGCATCGGTCAGCTTTACGGCAATTGTTGGAATGCGCCCAACCACCAAGCCCGACATCTCAAAACCGCCGCCCGGAGCCCGGAGCGTCAGCGCACACCCGACGTGCGGGGTTGTCTTGAATCATCCACCGCCAATTCTGCGTTGTCACACTTCACGCGCGGCACGCTGATAAAAGTGAATTTAGATTCGAAAAAACCCGACCCGGGAGACCCGAAATGTCCAACGCCGCTGCCGCCGACGCCGCCCGCGAGGCCAGGGCTCAAGTTGAAGCTGAAGCCGCCCCCCCATCCGCGCCGTCGAAAGCTGGAGCCAAGCCCGCCGCCGTTAAAGCCGGTTGGCACACCTTCGATGCGCGGGTGTGGATCACCGACTTCAACCCGGTCGAGTTCGGCGTCTATAAGCAAAGCCGCAACCGCGCGAAGTCGCGTCAGTTTACGACCGACATGGATGTCTTTGCCGAGATCACCGAAAACGGCGAGCGGACCGGGCTCATCGGCTATCGCGAGGACCTCTGGAAAGGCAAGTCGGGTGCGGCGGCACCAACGGGTCTTGATCGCCGCATCGTGTGTAAGCTGTTCACGGAAAATCTGACGTGGCGCGCGACGATGGACCTGATGCTCGGACGCTCGCTACAGCAGACCGTCGGCGCCCGTGGCTTACCGGTGACGGCATGGTCCATCAATACCAGTGACGACGACTTTCTGATTTATGTGGAGCGCACGTCCAACAAATGGCCGTTGCTGCCGGAAAACTTCAGCTTCTTCCTGATGACCGACGGCAAGCCCGCGTTTTACCGCCTGCGCAGCAATTTGATAAACATCGCCGGTGACTACACGCTGTATGATGGCACCGGACGCCGCATCGGTGACATCGACGGATCGATCATCACGCTTGGCGGCCACTGGCGGGGACGGCTCAAAGCCGACGCATTCGACAAACGACTGTATACGGTGATGAAAATGTTTACGGCGATCATCGTGTTCAATCGCGGCTCGCGCAAACACGTCCGCAGGCTATTTGCAGATCTTCAGGCGGGCCGCCTGCCGCTCAAGCTCGAGCGCCAGGAAAACGACCTCTATATGAACCCGCGCCGGACCCGTTGAGCGTTAGGCGTCGGGACGCCCGTCTCGACGTGCCCGTTCCGACGCTCGTCTGTGCCCGTTGTCCGGAATAGCCGTTGACCGCATCAGCGGCCCACTGCCCACGGCCCCACGGCCCACGGCCCACGGCCCCACTGCCCACGGCCCACGGCCCCACGCGTTGCAGGCAAGCGGCTCAGTTCGGCTTGCCCGACAATTCTGTGTTGTCCCAGCCTAGCGGTGGCACGCGGCCAGACGACACCGCGAGATGCGGTACCATGGCGCCTGCCGGGCTGTTGTGCTGGACAGCCGGTTGGACGTTCGCGGTCGTCTTGGTACGCTGCTTGCGGTCCACCGAGCGGATCATGTCGCGAATGCGAGGCTGGATTTCGGTGCGGAAGCGGGTGCCGTTGAACACGCCGTAATGTCCGACGCCCGGTTGCAGATAGTGGAACTTCTGCTCGGACGGCATCGACGAGCACATGCCGTGTGCAGCCTCGGTCTGGCCAACGCCGCAGATGTCGTCGCGCTCGCCCTCGATCGTCAACAATGCCGGACGACGAATGGCTGATGGGTCGACGCGCTCGCCCCGGTACATCATGCGGCCGTTCGGCAGATCATGGTCTTGGAACACGGATTTGACGGTCTGGAGGAAGAACTCCGCCGGCAAGTCCATGACCGCGAGATACTCGTCGTAGAACTTCCGGTGTTGCTGAACGCTGTCGCAGTCGCCCGTGACGAGGTTTTCGAACAGTTCACGGAACGCCGATTGATGGCGTTCGTAGTTCATGCTCATGAAACCGCCGAGCTGGATGAAACCAGGATAAACGCGGCGCATGAAGCCAGCGTGCGGGAAGGGCACGTACGACATCACGTTGTTCTCGAACCACGACAGCGGCTTTGCCATCGCGTGCTTGTTGACTTCGGTCGGGTTGCGCGTGGTGTCGATCGGGCCGCCCATCAGCGTCAGCGAAGCGGGCTGGATATCCATTTTGCGCGACGCCATAACCGCTGCTGCCGCAAGGACGGGCACGGCTGGCTGACAAACCGCGATGAGATGCGTGTTGGGTCCAAGGTGCTGCACCATTTCGATGACGTAATCGATGTAGGTATCGAGATCGAACACACCGTCGACCAGCGGCACAGCGCGGGCGTCTTTCCAGTCGGAGATGTAGACCTCATGTTCAGGCAGCATGGCGTTCACGGTGCCGCGCAACAGCGTTGCGTAATGGCCCGACATGGGCGCGACGATCAGCACTTTCGGGTCGCGGCGCTCCGCAACGTGGGCAGCCGTGCGATTGAAGTGGATCAGGTTGCAAAACGGCTTCTGCCAGACGATCTCTTCGCTTACCGGTGTGGCGATCCCGGCAACGGTCGTGGTGTCGAGGCCAAAGGTCGGCTTGCCGTAGCGCTTGGTCAGTTCCTCGAAAACCTCGAGTGCGGCCGACGTGCTCTTGGTGAACGGCAAGGCCGCAAGCGGGCTCCACGGGTTATCCAGCGTCAGCCGTGCGGCTGACGACCACAGGCGAAGCGGCGAGATGAAGGCGTGGGCGAGCTCGTAAGCGATATAGTTCAAGGCGTTGGTCCTTGCTCAATTGAGTCGGCGCGGTGAGCCATGCGGCTCAGGCATCGATCATCCCGTCAGGTAACGGCAGTGCAACATCACATTCGCGTTAGGTCAAGTCGTCGCATCTCCTTTCGCGGCACCGCCGTGTTGCAGTGACGGCAAAAGTTGAAAAATAGACAATATTTACATTGGGTTAAATTTCGATCACCGATGTCGCATTAACGCAACACCGGGAGCGTGGCCGATGAATTGCGGCTCTGCCGCAGCCGCGAAACGATCAGTTCGACATTGTGCGTCCACGGAATTCGGTGATCCGTGACGATTGCGCGGCGGCCGGACCCAGCAGCATTGTCACAAGGTGATGCTTGAATACCCAAGTTACAACGGAGGTCGAAACATATGTCACGCTTGCTGGCACTTCTGATCCTGGGCCTCGTCGCATTCTATGTCGCTTGGCCAGCGTGGTCGGGCTACCAGATCAAGACCGCCCTCGACGCGGGAGATGCGGCAGGCTTGGCGCGCAAAATCGATTTCGATCGCGTCCGTTCATCGCTGCGCCCGGCCGTGACGGCCGAAGTCGAAAAATCGCTCGGTGCTGCCATCGCCGCGAGCGGGCAACCGCCAGAGGTGGTGGCCAAGGTCAAGGCAGACGCCACGCCAAAGCTGGTCGATACCGCCCTGAACGGCATTGTGACGCCCGAAAGCGTGGTGCGGCTGTACCGCGAGCGCGCCAACCTCAGGACAGTTGTCGCGCGCATTGTGGCCGAAAAACTGGCCAGCCGGGAAGGACTAGCTGCTCTCGGCTCGCTCGCGGGCGCCATGTCGCCAGGTAAGGTCGACACCGGCAACATCATTGGCCAGCTCGGCAAACTGGCGGAGCAGTCCGGCGTCGATCCTGGCAAAATACTCGATGGTCTTTTCGGCAAGAAGGACGGCGGAGCAGGCAGCGTGGGGACAACGACTAGCGGATCAGGAGCCGGAGGGACCGGCTCTGGCGCGGCCGACTCTGGCGGCATCACCATCGACAACATTAAGTCCTTCGCCATGGTCGGCTTTACCGGATACGCGATCGGTATCGCCAAGGACAAGGCAGCAACCCGCCCCGACATCACCGCAGAGCTCGCGTTTACGGGCAGCGATTGGCAGCTTGTGGCCCTAACACCCAATACGTGAAGCGTCGATCGAGGCTGGAATGGCTTGGAGGTTGTGCCAAGCACGGCCGCCGAACGGGCCAAGTGCCGCGCGAATTCGGCCTTGGCGCGGTCAACCTTCCGGCCACAACGCATGATTTACCGCTGGCGCACTTTCAGCTGCCAGTTCGCCCGATTTCAGTTTAGCTGACATGCCGTTTCGCCGCGTTATCCCGCCCACCGGAGGCCTCATTCCATGCGCTTCGCTACGATATTCGTGTTTTCTGCGATCGGCCTCGGGGCCGGTGCGGCGGCGCCTGATGCGGCGTTTTCTGCCGATGTGACGGCGACCTCCGCGATCGATGCTGTCACGGTGTTCCCAACGGGTGCCGAGGTGACGCGGTTCGCCAAGGTCAAGTTAGCGGCTGGCGAAAACCGGGTCGTTCTGCCCGACCTCCCCGCCCAGGCAATCGGCAACTCCGTACGCATCGAAGGCAAGGCGGCCGGCAAGCTCGAGATCGGTTCGGTCGATACCCGGCGCTTGTTCATCCCACAGGCCGACCAGGAGAGCGTGGCCGCCGAGCGCAAAAAGCTCGAAGCCGAGCTTGAATCGCTGCGCGATACGCGCGCTGTGTTCGAGGGACAAGTCCAGGCCAGCGAAGTGCAGCGCAAACTGCTCGATAGTTTGACCGAAATGCCAAAGGCAGGCGGCGACGGGAAAGCTGGCGCCAATACCGCCGCCATCGATTGGAAGGCGATTTTGACGACGATCGGCGCCGGTTGGGCCGACAGCAAGAAGGTTGAGTTGGAGGCCGGTGCCAGCATCCGCGAGACCGATCGCAAGATCCAGGACGTGGAGGGAAAACTGGCAGCGATCGCGCCAAAGCAGGTCGAGCGCACCGAGGTCTCCGTCGTACTGACAGCGGCTGCGGCATTCGATGCCGACCTCACGATCCGTTACCAAGTTTCGAGCGCCTCGTGGCAGCCCCTGTATGATGCCCGCCTGTCGACCGGCACCAAAGCAGCGGCACCGAAACTCGACCTCACATGCCGCGCGGCGATCATGCAGAACACGGGCGAGCCGTGGGCCAACATCGTGCTGTCGCTGTCGACGACGCGGCCGACGGCTGGCGCGTCGGCACCAGAATTGGCGACGATGACCGTGGACTATGTGCCCGATGCTCCGCCACCACGCCCCGTGGCCGCCGCGGCGCCAGCTGCGATGGCCGATGCGGAACCGCGCATGATGAAGCGGTCGATGCGCGGCGACGATAAACTCGAGATCGCGGGTTTGACCGGCGCGGCCGTGATGGAAGCGGCCAAGACAACGTCGGCAGCCGTCGACATGGGCTCGTTCCAGGCGATCTACACCGTGCCCGGCCGGACAACCGTGCCACCGACGGGGCAGGCCAAACGCGTCCAGTTGCTCGAGGAAAGTATCGAGCCGGCATTGATGGTCCGCACCGTGCCGAAGCTCAATGCAAAGGCTTACCTGTACGCCAAGCTCGTTTTGCCGAAATCGACGCCAGTGTTGCCCGGCGCCGTTTCGCTGTTCCGCGATGGCACGTTTGTTGGCACGGGCCGCTTGCCGCAACTCGGCCCTGGCGAGGAATATGAACTGGGCTTCGGTGCCGACGACGCGATCCGTGTGAAGCACGCGATCGCCGAGGACAAGCGCGGCGAGAAGGGCTTGATCTCGTCGTCAAAGACCGACACGCGCAACTTCAAGATCACCGTGAAGAACCTGCATCAGCGGCCGATGGCTATCACCGTACTCGACAATATTCCGGTGTCCCAGCAGCAGGACATCAAAGTCACGGTGACGTCGAAGCCCGCTCCAACCAAGTCCGATCTCGACGACAAGCGCGGCGTCGTGGCGTGGGAATTGAAGCTGGAGCCGGACCAGGAGACGGCGATCGAACACGGTTATCAGGTGGTGTGGCCCGGCCAAAAGGGCGTGCAGTACCGTTGACCGGGGCACGCGGCCCCGTCGACGGATGGCCCGACGGTTCAACGGGCCTCCAAACCTTCACCTTTTCGAGGCGGGGTCAAAAGTGGCATACTTACTGGGCAATTAGCCCCAACTGGTGGGCTGAACGCACTCCGTCTGCAAAACTGTCATTACTCTGGCCGCGTCCTTCGGGATGCGGCCAATTTTTTGGCCAAAACCCTCAATCCAGCTCCGAATTGAGCCCAAGCCAATAGCATGCGGGCCGATAGCATGCGGGCTGACAGCATTGAGTGTGCTGAAAACTCGGCTATAACAGCTTCGTGACACACGAGCCCCGGTCGCGCGCCGGGGCTTTTTCATGGGCGCAGGCGAACTTGAGACCAAAATGGCCAACGTAGTGGTAGTCGGCGCCCAGTGGGGCGACGAGGGCAAAGGCAAAATCGTCGATTGGCTGTCGGAGCGCGCCGATATCGTCGTGCGCTTCCAGGGCGGTCACAACGCGGGCCACACGCTGGTGATCAACGGAGTGACCTACAAATTGTCGCTGCTGCCGTCGGGTATCGTGCGGCCGGGCAAACTGTCGGTCATCGGCAACGGCGTCGTCGTCGACCCATGGGCGCTCGTGTCCGAAATCGACCGGCTCGCAACCCAAGGCGTTCATGTTTCTCGCGACAACCGCCGCGTCGCCGAGAACGCGGCGCTCATCTTGCCCTGCCACGGCGATCTGGACCAGATCCGCGAAGATGCGGCTGGCGCTGGCAAGATCGGCACGACTGGACGCGGCATAGGCCCGGCCTACGAAGACAAGGTCGGCCGCCGCGCAATCCGCCTGCAGGACCTGACAAATTTCGACACGCTACCGCCAAAGCTCGACCGCCTGCTCGTCCACCACAACGCGTTGCGTCGCGGCTTGGGCAAACCCGAGATCGATCGGGGTGGCCTGTTGTCGGCGTTAGAGGCCATCGCGCCGCGCGTGCTGCCTTACAAGGACGCCACCTGGGACCTGCTGGACCGTGCGCGCAAGGCTGGCAAGCGCATCCTGTTCGAAGGCGCGCAAGGTGCGCTACTCGACATCGACCACGGCACCTATCCGTTCGTAACATCGTCAAACACCATCGCAGCCCAAGCCGCGATCGGCAGCGGCACGGGTCCCCATACGGTCGGCCATGTGCTGGGCATCGCCAAGGCCTACACCACACGCGTCGGCTCCGGCCCGTTCCCGACCGAACTGACCGACGAGACCGGCGAATTGCTGGGCCAGCGTGGCCACGAGTTCGGCACGGTGACCGGCCGCAAACGCCGCTGTGGCTGGTTCGACGCGGTGCTCGTTCGCCAGATCGTCAAGGTGTCAGGCATCGATGGCTTGGCATTGACCAAGCTCGACGTGCTCGACGGGTTCAAAGAATTGCGCTTGTGCGTCGGCTACGACCTCGATGGCGAACGCTTTGATCGGCTGCCAGCTGGCCAAAACAGCCAAGCCCGCGCCAAGCCGATCTATGAGACGTTCGAGGGCTGGTCGGCCTCGACCCGGGGCGCGCGCAAGTACGCCGATCTGCCGGCGCAGGCAGTCAAGTATGTCCGCCATATCGAGGAATTGGTCGAGTGTCCGGTGACGCTGCTGTCGACCTCGCCAGAGCGCGAGGACACGATCTTGATGCGCGACCCGTTCGCCGATTGAACGGGCAGCCTCGAGGGCTGTCCGAATTAACTGTATGATTTGCGGATCGCCGCGATATTGGCGGCATACACCGCCTCGCCGTCCACACCGCTGCCGCCTTTGAACACGGCAGAACCCGCGACAAGCACATCGGCACCGGCTTCGACAACGGTCCGCGCCGTCTCAGGCGTGACCCCGCCGTCGACCTCAAGCTTGATATCGCGGTCCCCGACCATAGACCGCAAGCGGCGGATTTTCTCGGCCATCGCCGGGATGAAGGCCTGCCCGCCAAAGCCCGGGTTGACGGTCATCACCAAGATCAAGTCGAGCCGATCGAGCACGAACTCGATCGCGCTTTCGGGCGTCGATGGGTTGAGCGACACGCCAGCTTTTTTGCCGAGCGCACGGATCGCCTGTAACGAGCGGTCGAGGTGCGGGCCAGCTTCGGCATGCACCGTGATGATGTCCGAGCCTGCTTTGGCGAACGCCTCCAGATACGGGTCACACGGCGCGATCATCAAGTGGACGTCGAGCAGCTTCGACGTATGCGGCCGGATACACTCCACAAGCCGAGGCCCGAACGTGATGTTGGGCACGAAATGGCCATCCATGACGTCAACGTGGATCCAATCGCAGCCCGCGCGGTCGATGGCGCGAACTTCCTCGCCGAACTTGGCGAAGTCGGCCGACAGGATCGACGGGGCAATCAGGACGGGCGGAATCGGTGTGACAGGTGACAAGCATTAGCTCCGGTGGCGGATATCTGGCACCGCCCTACAACCACCTGATCAAATTATCTACGCCACAGACCGTCCGTCGACCGTTTTGAATTCGGCGGGCACTCCGCCTGTATGACCGTGCACCCGCCGAACGTCGCTATATTATGGGCAGCAGGCTGCCAGCGCCGTGGTCGCCGTGGCGGTCAGAGCAGCAAGTGCAACAAGGATACGATTGATCATGGTCGTGTGGTCCTATTTTTTGTTGACGTTGATGCGCGATCGATACGCCGCCCGCGCATAGCAGTGCCTAAATGCTGTAGTACCTACAGGAGCAAGTTTTATTTTACGGGGGTATGACGCCATGGAACGCACGTTGGAAGCCACGCATATCGCAATCGGCGAGCTATCAGTCCGGACCGCCGTCAACATTGAAACGATCCGTTACTACGAACGCGAGGGGCTGTTGCCCAAGCCGCTGCGTGGGTCCAACGGACGTCGCGTTTATGCCGAGGCCGACGTTGAGCGATTGCAATTCCTTCGCCGCTGCCGGGAACTCGGGTTTTCGCTGGCCGACGTGAGCAATCTGATGTCGCTTGCAGCCAACGGCGTTGCGACATGTGCCGACGTCAAGTGTGTGGTGTCGAAGCATCGCGCCGACGTGCGTGGCAAGCTTATGGATTTACAACGGCTGGATCGCGCGCTCGCCGCGATGGAGCAATCATGCCCGGGCTCACAAAGCACGGATTGCCCCATTCTTGCGAGCCTCGCCCAAACGTGACGCGATCTGACGTAGCGACGGTGGCCGGATCGCTTTCGCGATGGCGTAACGACGTCACCAACCGATCGCCCGAGGCAGCCACGTTGCGATCTGCGGGAAGTTGAACAAAAACGCCAGTGCCACGAGTTGCAGCAAGATGAACGGAACCACGCCTTTGTAGATGTCCAATGTCGAAACCGATGGCGGGGCTACACTGCGCAGATAGAACAGCGCCCACCCGAACGGCGGCGTCAGGAACGACGTCTGCAAGTTGAGCGCGATCAGCGCGGCCACCCAAACGAGATCGACGTTGTTGGCCTGCAAAATCGGCAGGAATAGCGGCACGACGATGTAGCTGATCTCGATCCACTCGATGAAGAAGCCCAGCACGAAGATAATGAACATCATGAACAGGATGTCCGAGTTGATGCCGCCCGGCAGCCACTTGAACATGTCGTGGACCAGCGCTTCGCCGTTGAGACCCCGGAACGCCAGCGCGAACACCTGAGCGCAGATCAGGATGAACATCATGCCCGCCGTAATGCGGGTTGTCGAAAGCGTCGTTTCGCGCAGCACGGACAGCGAGAACCGGCCGGAAAGCGCGACCACCAGAACCGACCCGAGTGCGCCCATCGAGGCCGCTTCGGTCGGCGCAGCGATGCCACCAATGATCGAGCCGAGTACGGCGAGCACGAGCGCCACTGGCGGCAGTCCGACGCGGGCGGCTTTGAGCCACAACTCGCCACGGCCCATGGTCTCGCGCTCAGCCAGTGTCACAGGCGGCACCAACTCGGGCTTCACCATGCCAAGCACCAGCATGTAAATGACGAAGATCGCCGACAGCATCAGGCCCGGAAACAGGGCAGCGGCAAAGAGTGTTCCGACCGACTGGCCCAAAATGTCGGCGAGCAGGATGAGGATGGTCGACGGCGGGATGATCTGACCAAGCGTGCCCGACGCGCAGATTGTGCCGCACGCGGTCGGCACATGGTAATTGCGCCGCATCAAAGCTGGCAGCGTGATCAACCCAAGCGTGACGATGGTCGCGCCGACGATGCCCGTGGTCGCCCCGAGAAGAACGCCGACCAGAATGATGCCGATGCCCATGCCGCCGCGCAGGCCGCCAGCAAGGTGGCCGATGACATCCATGAGATCGTCGGCAATTTTGGATTTCTCGAGCATCACCCCCATGAACACGAACAGCGGAATGGCGATCAGCGTGTAGTTCGCCGTGACGCCAAAGATTCGGGCTGGCAGCAGGTTGAACAGGACCGGGCCGAAGCCGAGATAGCCGAACACGAGGCCAGAGACGGCCAGCGTGAGGGCGACGGGCATGCCGATGGCGAGCATCAAGAAAAACGAGACGATCGAAAGGATCGCGAGAACCTCTGTGTATGGCATGTCAGTGCCCCGCGTTTGGAGAAGCAGAGCTTGGAGCTGACGGCACGATACCAAGAGAGGGTGAGGGTAGAGCCTCGGGCGGAGGCGGTGGTTCGACAACGGCGATAAACGCACGCAGCGTGGCGCCAATGCTCTGGATCAGCAGCAGGCCGAAACCAACTGGAAGCAAGGCCTTCAATATCCAGCGGTTTTCCAATCCGCCGGGGTCGGGGGATTTTTCGCCGATGGAATAGGACTGCTCGACGTAGGGCAGCGACAACACCATCAACAATCCGACGACGAAGCACACCAAAACCATCGAAATCAGATCGATGATCTTTTGGGTGCGATACGAAAAGCGACCGTACAGAATATCGACCTTGACGTGGCCGTCGTGGAGTAGCGCGTAGGACAAGCCGAGCAGGCAGATCGGCGCCATCAGATGCCACTCAAGCTCCTGCATAGCGACGGAGCCGGTGCGGAAAAAGTACCGCAGCAACACGTTGAACGCCATCACGCACACCAGCGCGAAGGCGCACCAGCCGGTGATCCGCCCGACGCGATCGATGAACCAATCGAGCCCGTCAGCGACGCGCTTTATTGCCTGCATGGTCTCCACCCGTTTCGTCGAAATCTCAGTCGCGCTGAGCAGAGCTCAAAACAAGCGCCGAACTCAAAACAAAAAACGGCCGCTGGGACCCGCGTGCCAGCGGCCGCCCAAGTGATATCAGCCCTTGATCTGACCGCGGATCTGGCTCTGGTAGACTGCCTCGCTGATACCAGCCCATTTGTCGTGGGTCGCCTTGAAGCCCATGAAGCTGTCGTGGACTTTCTTGACCAGCGGATCTTTTGCCGTGGCTTCTGCAAGGACTTTTTCAGTTGCTTCCTTGAGCTTGGTGATCACGTCGGGTGGCAGCGGCGCCGCCGTCACGCCGAAGTTTTTGACCAGATCATCGAGCGCTTCGGCGTTGGTCGCCTCACACCACGTGTGGCTGATCACGTTGCAAGCGGCAGCAGCCGTGCGCACGACCTCTTTGATATCGTCCGGCAGCGTGCCCCAGGCCTTCTTGTTGACGATCAGCTCTGTCACGGTCGACGTCTCGTGCCAACCCGTCGTGTGGTAGAACTTGGCGGCCTTATGCAGGCCAAGGCGACGGTCTTGGAAGGGACCGACGAACTCGGCCGCGTCGATCACGCCGCGCTCAAGCGCAGGGAATATTTCGCCGCCCGGCAGCAACTTCACGTCGACGCCGAGCGTCGCGTAGACCTTGCCCGCGAGACCTGGAATGCGCATCTTGAGGCCCTTGAAGTCCTCGACCTTTTCGATCGGTTTCTTGAACCAACCGGTCATCTGGATGCCGGTATTGCCCATCGGCATCGGCACGAGGTTGAACGGATCGTAGACCTCTTCCCACAGCTTCAAACCGCCGCCGTGGTAGAGCCAAGCGTTCATGCCTTGGAAGTTCATGCCAAACGGCACGGCCGTGAAATACTGGGCGGCAAACGATTTGCCGGTCCAGAAATAGCTGTTGGCGACGTTCATTTCGACAGTGCCCTTCGACACCGCATCGAAACCTTCGAGCGCGGGGATCAGCTCACCGGCGGCGAAGTGCTGAATGTTGAGGCGGCCGCCCGACAGCTTCTTGACGAGGTCGATGAAGTATTTCGGGCTACCAGGGCCTTCGACATAAAACGGCGCGCCAGGACCGTATGCGTTGGTCATTTTCCAATTGAATGACGTTTGTGCTCGGGCAACGGCCGGTGCCGCAACGGCGGCGGTGGCCACTAGCCCCGACTGCAGGCCGGCCTTCAAAAAGGTACGACGCTTCATGCTGTATCCCCTAGATGGTAACTGCCGTAATCCAACGACGACGCCACATACTGGCAATTGGTATGCCAGAAAATTAACCGTTTGTTTTCAGCGTACTAGGATTTCTCTGTCTGCCAACAACACCGTCAGTTGCCCAACTTTTAGCAGGCGATCCCAAACATGCCTAAATCTGCAGCATTTTGAATTATAATTCAACAGTACTCGTTGAGACGGCTCAGAAGCCCGCCGCCCGGCCATCGCTGCGCGGATCGCTCGCCCCCTCGATAATCCCCGAGAGCGCGCCCGAGCGGTGCAAGACCAACGCCCCGGCGTGGCCCATCACCTCGTCGAACGCGCCAACGACTTCGACATCGTGGCCCGCCGCGCGCATCTGATCATAGAGCTCTGGCGAGAAACGGTTTTCGATCCGCAGGTTGGTTTGCACCGAGCCCCAAGTCCGGCCAAGCAGCCAGCGCGGCGCGTCGATCGCGTCCTGCAGCGACTGACCGTGGACCACGTGGCGCGTGTAGATCATCGCTTGCGTCTGCGGCTGTCCCTCGCCGCCCATGGTGCCGTAAGGCATGACGCGGCCATCGTTCAAAATGGCCATAGCTGGCTGGATGGTGTGGAACGGCCGCCGATGGGGCAGCAGCGCGTTCTGCTTGGATGGATCGAGGGAGAAACTCGTGCCGCGGTTCTGCCAGCATACGCCCGAGCCCGGCAGAACAAGCCCGGAGCCGAATTCCCAATAGACGCTCTGGATGAAGCTGACCGCGCGACCTTCGCCGTCGATGGCGCCGAGCCAGACCGTATCGCCGGGCTTGGCGGCCTGCGGCCACGGCAGCGCACGGGCGCCGTCGATGCGTTGCGCGCGGGTATCGAGATCGGTCGCCGTCAGATACCGACGGGGATCAACCGTCATGTGCGCTGGATCGGTCACGTGCGCGTCGCGGATCATGAACGCCTGCTTGGTCACTTCGACCAGCCCGTGGACATAATCAAAACTCTCGGGCGCGGGCACGGCCAGCCGATCCTGCAGCCCTAGGATCATCATCGAGGCGAGGCCTTGGGTCGGCGGCGGCATGCCATAGGCCGTACCGTGCGTTAGGGTGACGGCCAGCGGATCGACCATCAGCGCGCGGTGACGTTCGAGGTCGGCGAGCCGCAACGGGCTGCCGGCCGCCTCAAGCTCGGCGGCCATTTGCCGAGCAAGCTCACCCCGGTAGAAATCATCGAGACCAACACGCGCCAAGTGATCGAGCGTAGCGGCCAGCTTCGGCAGCGTGAACCGCGCGCCGATTTCGGGATGCCGCCCGCCGGGCATGTAGGTTTCAGTGAACCCCGGCACATGCTCCAACTCGGCGCGCTTGCCGATGTTGTTTTTTACTTGCGTTGCGGTCGCTGGGAACCCGTCACGGGCATAGCTCGTCGCATCCGCCAGCAGCCGAGACAACGGCAACCGGCCACCCCAGCTTTTGCTCAATTCCAACGCCGCCTGCCATCCCGACACGGCGCCAGCCGCCGTCAGTGCCGATAATGGACCGCGCGACGGGATCGCCCCGGTGGCACCCTGATCGGCGTAGAACGCGCGCGTCGCCAGACCAGCCGCCGCGCCACAGGCATCGATCCCGACCGGCGCCTTCCCACCCTCGCTAATCAGCCAGAAATTATCGCCGCCAAGCCCGTTCATATGCGGGTACACGACCGCGATCGTCGCGGCAGCCGCGACCATCGCCTCGATCGCATTACCGCCGTCGCGCAACACGGCGAGCCCGGCCTCCGACGCGAGATGGTGCGGTGCGACAACCATGCCGCGCATGGACCGGGATGTTTCAGGCATGGGCTGTGGCACCTTGAATTCGGCGTGGGATCAAATCCGATCCAGTCGCTAAAATCACATTCGCACCCATCCCGGCAAGTATCGCGCGGCGAGGTTCACGCCATGTGGGTCAGCTCAAACGCGCGATCAACAAGCCGTCGAACCCGACGACCCAATTGCCCAACCTCGGGGGCATCGAGCTTGAAGAATCGCGCTTCTGCAGCATCACTGCCCGCAGTCGGCTCCGCAACATTCGGCGGAACGGTCGCCGCAAACACAACGATCACGTAGTGGTGGAGCAACGCGCCATCTTGCCGATCGTGCACAATCACGTCGTTGACGCCGACAACCTCGCCGACAGAAATATCGAGCCCGGTTTCCTCGGCGATTTCGCGGACGATGGCCGCCTGCGCCGTTTCGCTCGCCTCGATCGAACCGCCGGGCAAGCTCCAGGCGCCAGCGAATGGCGGCTTTCCGCGTTTGACCAGCAGCACCTCCCGCCCGCGAAACACGCAGGCGCTGACCGCCGCGCGCGGGCTTACAATACCGGGGATCGGGGCGCTCATTTCGGCCTTCGCCTCAGCCGGACCGGCAGCCAGTACGGCACCCGCCGGACATAGGCTTCGAACCGCTCGCCATACAGCCGACGGAAGCGCGCCTCCTTATGCAGCGGCGCCAGCACGCAATAGCTCGTGAACATCATTGCGATGGCGAGTTGGTCAGGCGTCCAAACGGCCACCGCCCAACAGCCGAGCGCGAAAGCCACATAGATCGGCTGGCGCACGAGCGCGAACAACCCACGCTCCGGCATGTCGGGGTAAACCGGCCGCCGCCCGCGCAACACCGCCCACCAGCCGATCAGGCCGCTCTGCAATCCAAACCCGGAATCGACGATCGCCTTGCCAAGCAGCGCCCAACAGCACAGCGCCAATCCGGCGATGACCCAGAATAGGGTGCCGTCAGCCCGCCACCACACGATGCCCGACGGGCTCCAAAGGACAAACAGCGCCAGCAGCTGTAAGGATGCGACGATCACGTAGGTTGTCGGCGCGAGATCGGATGCGAAGGCGCGCGGCGCGAGCCGCTTCAAGACGCCGTTGCCACCCCGCGTCAGCAGGAACGAATGCCCGCCAGCAAATTGCGCAATCAACAACCCGTTGGCGACCACCGCCACCCAGCCCTCGAGCCGTCCCAAGCCGTACGTCATGCCGAAAAACATGTTGCCGGTCATCGACGCGATCGCGAGGCCGAACAGACCATGACAGAGCGCGGCATAGGTCAGCGCGGTTGCGGTACGCACGACGCGTCCCGGTTTTCCAGGAACGGATGGGGACCCCGGGCGAAGGTGCGGGACGGTAACGTCAGGCGGCATGGCGGGCCAGCAGCGCGGGCAGGAAGCGTTCGACGACAAAGGCGAGGCGGTTGCCGCCGCGATCACACACGATCGCCTGCTGGGCAAACAACTCGCCCGTTTGCGCGGCGATGTCTCGAACCTCGATCCGCCGCACGCCCAACGCTTCGATGGCCCCGCCAAACGGGGTCGACGTTGTCTCGAGTGTCAGTGCGATGTCGGCGGGCAGGCGGTCGGGAATGTACCAGTTGGTTGCTTCCATCAGCACCGCTGGCCCGCATATCAGAGCGACTTTGCGGCACACGACACGCGTGCCGGGCTCGAGTGACAACCCCGTCGCAAGGTCCAGCAGCGGCTCGGCAACCGAGCCAACCTCATGAACACTGGACTCATGGACGCGGGCCTCGATGGGTGCCGAGCCAAGCCCGGTGAGAAGGCACCACCGTTCGAGCGCAGACGTGACGGTGGCATGCGCGCGGATAAAGCGGGCAATTTCAGACGCGTCGTAACGCCCGGGCCCGGGGACGAGCACCAACGGTGTCGATTTTGGTGGTGCGGTCTGCACAGTGTCAGTCATGGGCTGTTGTACGCGCGTTGGCCGCCGACGGCTCAGCGGCACGATAGCGCGCGCCGTTGGATTGGCAGCGCGGCGTTAACGCCAACCGTCAGGCGAAACGGCCGCCGCGTTCGATCACTTCGATTTTGTAGCCGTCCGGATCGTCGATAAAGAAAAACCGCGCGAACGGCTTGCCGCTGAGCGCCATCGATTTGATGTCGCGCGGAGTGAGGCCAGCTGCCGTCATGCGGGCGTGCTCGGCCGCGATGTCGTCGACGACGAACGCGATGTGGCCATAACCGTCGCCGAGATTGTAAGGCTCGGTCCGGTCTTTGTTGACGGTCAACTCGACCTCGAACGGCGAGTTGGCGTTGCGCATATAGATCAGTGCGAACGTGTCGAAGTCGGCACGCTCGGCGATTTCGAGGCCGAAGGCGGCGCGGTAGAAAGCGACGGATGTCGCCTCATCGCGGACGCGAAGCATCATGTGAGCAACGGTGGCGGTCATGGCGTCGGTCCTATTGGCAGATGCGTTTCACGCTACGCCCACGGACGGGTTGCCGCCATGTCGGCCTCGAAGGTGTCGATCGCCGGGGCCTTTTGCATGGTCAGGGCAATGTCGTCGAGGCCGTTCAACAGGCAATGCTTGCGGAAGCCGTCGATCTCGAAGTGGATCACGCCGCCATCGGGGCCACGAATTTCTTGGGCTTCCAAGTCGACGGAGATCGTGGCGTTGGGGCCGCGGCTGGCATCGTCGAGCAGTTTGTCGATTTCCGATTGCGGCAAGCGGATCGGCAGGATGCCGTTCTTGAAACAGTTGTTATAGAAAATATCGGCGAAATCGGTCGCAACGACGCAGCGGATGCCGAAGTCGAGCAGTGCCCACGGCGCATGCTCGCGCGAGGAGCCGCAGCCGAAGTTATCGCCAGCGATCAGGATCTGCGAGTTACGGTAGGCGGGCTTGTTGAGCACGAAGTCCGGGATTTCGTTGCCAGCATCGTCGTAGCGCATTTCAAAGAACAGCGATTTGCCAAGACCGGTGCGTTTGATCGTTTTCAGGAACTGCTTCGGGATGATCATGTCGGTGTCGATGTTGCGCAGCGGCAGCGGCGCGGCGATCCCGGTCAGCGTCGTGAACTTGTCCAACGTCGTGTCTCCTGAAGTGAACGTTGCGGCAGTCGATCAAGGTATCGTCAGGCCCGTAGACCGTCGGCCAAAGCGCGAAAATAGCCTTCCGCCGTCCGCAGTCTCGCTGTCCGGGAAAGGCGTGGTTTCATCCTTTGGCCCGCTTTCGACCGGCGGTCCGTCCGGCCGTCGTCCGCCTCAGTGGCGACGTCGTGGGCCAGCCGTGCGGCCCCGAGGCTTTCCAGCCGTCTTTTAATGCCAGCGATTTTACGCCCGTCAAGGTGGTGTTCGAGCACGGCGACGATGGTTTCGACGTACCCCGTGATGCGGCCAAGCTCCGTCAACGCAACGGCACGAGCCTGCCCATCGTCAGGCGCGACCTCGATTGCCGCTATGGCCGCAGCTGCACGGGCCAGCGTCGCCGCGATCATCTCGGCAAAGTCGGCTATTCAGTCGCGGTTGGATCGGTCGAGCCCGGTCAGCACGCCGATCCAGCGGTGGAGGATCTCAGCGATGGCGAGCACCTTCACGGTGTAGATGGAAAACGACATGGGCCGAAACCTGCATCGGGTATCTGACGGGTCTGTCTGACGGTCGCGCAGACGGGTATTGGGCAGACGGGTATCGCAGCTCCGACCGTGCGCCGGGCGTGATCTGGCGATCGCCATTATGCGGCAGGTATGACGGGTGAGGATAAGCTTGGAGCGACCTGCAATGGTGGCTGCAAGCGAACGCCGGTATTCGCGGCGCCGGATGCTGCCATGGTCCGGGGGTCGATGAACGGCAGCGGGGATAACTCTCGATGCCGTAGCCAGGTCAGCGCCGCCCAAGCCCGTAGTCGATCGCAGACCAAGCGAGCCCCGTCCTGCGGGCAGCTTTTCCTGCGGGCAGCTTTAATGGATCGTCGGGTCCGCGAAGCACTTGCGCATGTAGGCGCAACGGTTCGAACCGGCAAAGTGCATGCTGTCGCCCTTGGCTGGCGAAATGAAGCGGCAGATTTCTTCGACGCCCTCTTCGGTCCGCCAGCCGCGGCGCTTGCCACGTTGGACCGCGAAACAATCGGCGGTTTCTTCGTCAGGGCCGCGGAATTGATGGCCGCATTCGTGGGCAAAGATCCACATCTTGACGACGGTCGATGTCCGGGCAAGCAACTTTGGATTGAGGATCACGAACCCTCGCTTTGCGTTGCCATAAGCCGCGCCGTAATCATCGAGCTGGCTGTCGAGGACTGTCGGACGATGCCCGCAGTCCATGGTGTTGCCGTCGAGCTTCAATTGGTTGGGTGGCACGATCCGCGCATCCCCACCAACGTGGTTGACGTATTCTTCCGGCGTCGGGATGTCGTCGGCGGCCATAACGCCGACCGTCATGAACGCGAGTGCCGCGAGAACGACGACAGCGCACCGGCGGGCCGTAGTACGGGCAAAACTGGCCAGCGCCGCAGTCGTGCGGGCAACCAAGCGGAAATACCGCGCGCTGATCAAAGCTCTCGACATCCCGCCGCCTCGTACGTTCCCGTTGAAGTGTGTCAGAACCACGAATGTAGCTCAAATAACGGCGGCGCGGGCGGTTGGTTTGGTTTCTACCCGTACCGTGACGCAAATGCCGCCGCCAGCCGCCGCTCAGTTCGCGGCCCTGGCCGATCAGTTCGCGGCCCCGTAAGGGCAACCCTCAGATCGACTTATCGATCATCGAGCACATCGTCTCAGCGCTGCTGACGGAATGGCTAGGAGGGCTGTCCTCGACGTTTAATACTTTCACGACGCAATCATCGACAACCATTGCGTAACGCTTTGAGCGGACGCCAAATCCGCGCGAGCTGAGATCGATTTCGAGACCGATCGCCTTGGCGAAATCCGCGCTGCCGTCCGACAGCATCGTGATTTTGCCTTCAGCACCCGTGTCCTGCGCCCAGTTCGACAGCACGAAGATATCGTTAACTGACGTGCACGCCACCGTGTCGATGCCCTTGGCGTGGAGTTCGCCGACACGGTCGACGAAGCCCGGCATATGAGCCTTGTGGCAGGTCGGGGTGTAGGCACCCGGCACGGCAAACAGCGCAACCTTGCGGCCTTTGAAGATTTCGGCAGTCGTGACCGGCTTCGGTCCGTCGGCGGTCATGATGGTGAAGGTCGCTTCGGGAAGCGTGTCACCGGGTTGGATCGGCATCGGGCGGTCCTTATGGAGTTGTGGAAATGAGGGTCAATCGAACGTGAAGTTGGCTTCAGAACGGCCAGCTTCGGACACAAGCGTAACAAGCGCGGTCTTGCCTCGGATCTGGCTGGGCTCGACAGCGCCGGTCAGGTCGATGTCGAACCGCAGAATGTTGTTGCCGATATCCCTGGCGCTGCCGCGCTTGGCCAGCGGGATATAGTAACCGTCGGGGCTTTCGACGTAGACATCTGCGTTCGCGGCATTGCCAGGAACGCTTCCAGGGGCAATGCCCGGGAACTCGGCTTCAATGGTGAGGACCGGCTTGCCGCCATCCAGCGTGACGGTTATACGCTTTAGTTTCGGATCGCTGGTGCGGAGCGTGGACGCAGGTCGTGGAACCTGATCGAGTGCGGCAGCCACAGTGGCCGGTAGCGCGCCATCGCCACCGGCAGCAAGCGCGAGGCTGAACTCGGTCTCGACTGGAATACAGATCTCGCGGCATACGCCGTATTCCATCGTGACATTGAGGGTGACCGGCTTGGCCGGGTCGGTCGCCTCGATGACTACGGGCATCGTCACCGAACCCGAATAACCAAGCAGGTCGCCGGCGCGGTCGGAAATGCGCTGCGGGGCAGGAAACAGAACGCGGGCCGACTTGATGTTGGTTGACTTCGACCAATTGAACACTGGTGGAACGCCCCCAGCGTCACCGGGAAAACGCCAGTAGGTTTTCCAGCCTTTCGCCAGTTCGATCTCGACGGCGGCCATCGCGGATCCGGCAGGGGCGCCGAACGCCGCCGCTTCAACGGGGGCAGCGCCGCCGATCAGCCGGGCGCGCGCTTCGGGCTGGCCGGTCGACCAAGCCGTTTGGCTGGCGCTCGCGGGCAAAGCCATCACGACAACTGCAACACTGACAACCGCCACGAGTGCTGTGAGATGCGGAGGATGTGGTAGAAAACGCAATTGGTAGCGCGAAGAGGCCATATCCAACCTGCTGTTGTGGCACCAAGTCAGTCCGGCGCCGATCATGCCCAAGGTATTAGCGACGCCTCGAACGACGGCAAGACTTTTTCAACGGATCGCCGAAGCTGCCTTGTCGCTTGCCGCCGGGGCAAGGCTGCCCGCAAACGAGGCGCTGAAAAATAGGCGTTTGCGCACGTTGGCTGCATTCAGCCCGTCTGGCGTTTGATGCCTCACTCGGCTAATCTCAAGCGATGGTACGCACCCCACGCAAAAGTCCTCGAAAGGCGACGGGTCGACGTCGGGCTTTCCTCGACGGACAACTTCTGATCGCCATGCCGATCATGACCGACCGCCGGTTTCAGCGGTCGGTGATTTACCTGTGCGCGCACACCGATGAAGGCGCGATGGGCCTCATCATCAACCAGCGCGCTCGAAACATGGCGTTTCCAGACTTGCTGGAACGGCTCGGCATTACCGCGCCCGATGGTGCGACGCCGTCGGGATTGGCGTCGAAGGCGGTTCACACTGGCGGGCCTGTTGAAACCGGGCGCGGGTTCGTCTTGCACACTTCCGATTACAACTCGTCAGATTCAACCCTGCAGATCGACGACAGCGTGAGCCTGACGGCAACCGTCGACATCCTGCGCGACATCGCAGCCGGCAGCGGTCCGGACCGCTCGATCCTGGCGCTTGGCTATGCAAGCTGGGCGGCGGGCCAACTCGAAAGCGAGTTTCTCGCCAATGGCTGGCTGAATTGCGCGGCCGATCCTGACCTCGTGTTCTCGACCGACCTCGACGCCAAATATGGACGCGCGCTGGCCAAGCTGGGCGTCGACCTGTCGCGTCTGGTGGGCGACGTCGGCCACGCGTAATCATTCGCGAAACTACAAATTTCTGCTTCCGGTGTGACGCGCACTGTCGCATTGTCAGGGACGGCGCGGGTCATATCGGCCTCGCCTCCACCTCAACGGCTGAACGGGTCCCAATCGATGTCCATGATCCGCATCGTGTATTATAGCGAGAGGAACCCTGCCGTCGGCCTCGACATGAAAAAACTGCTCGATACCTCACAGCGAAACAACGTTCGCGACGGGATCGGCGGGTTCCTGCACTACAACGGCTTGTATTTCCTGCAAGCCCTGGAGGGCGAGCAAGCCGTCGTGGCGGCCTGCTACGGTCGGATCGAGAAGGACCCCTCACACCACAACATCGTGGTAATCGGCGCCGAAGTCGTGGCCGAACGAAAGTTTGAGCGCTGGGGCATGGGCCTCGCGGCCGGCGTCGGCTATCCCAGCAAAGAAACGTTCATCGAGAAATTTTCCGCCAGCGAAGTCGACCCGGCGATCCTGGCAGCCATCCGGCAGGGCGCTTCGGCCAGCCCTTGAGGCGACGCCCGTCCACCGTCGATCGCCCACTGTCCACCGACGATTAGACCCGAACAACGCCCCGAGATTGCCCGGAGAACGGACGGACAATGGCCACCCAAAAAACCGCAGCGGCGCAGTGAGCCTGAAACGCAAAGTCTTGCGGCACGCTTGCCAACGCCGTCGTCTCCGTCTATTTGCCGGGTCTCGCTGTCATCGCGAGCCGCTTTAGCTCAGTCGGTAGAGCACGTCATTCGTAATGACGGGGTCAGGTGTTCGAGTCACCTAAGCGGCACCATTCAATCAACGACTTAGCATCCTTCGCCACAATCGAGCGAAGCGACTGGGATCGTTGCGACCCGCCGCCGCTTTCGGTGTGTTTTTTGACCGCCGGTAGGCGCGAGCGTGTTCAGGCCCCGTGTCGTGACTTGCTACCCTGATTTTGGACGCCGCATGTCAGAACTGTGACATAGGGGCACCGCTCGGTGGCTGCGTGTTCGAGCCGTAACTTGACGCGCAAAAATTTATCACGGAGCCTCGACGATGTGGCTGCCGGCCCTGTGAAGCACACCCCTGTGAAACGCATCGGCTTAAGCCAAAATCGGTCGTGACGGGGATCGTTCGTGACGGGGATCGGTCGTGACGGGGAAAAGGCCGCGACGGGGAAAAGCAATGAAGATTGGCGTCGTGTTTGCCTGCGTACTTGTGTCCGCTGTCGTTCTTACAGCCCGCGCGACTGGAGGCGAACTGATCACGGTCGAAGGTCAGATTTTTCGGTGGGGTGGTCCGAAAACTGGCGAGCCTGAAACCGTCACCTATGCCGTTTTGCAGTCCAGCTACGCCATTCCAAGCGGTGCCATTAGTCTGAGCCCCGACAATTGCGGTTCGATGCTACCCTTCGCGGACATCGTCGCGGCGTCTCCCAACTTGACACCCGAAAAGGCACTTGGCGAATTGATAGTTGGATTTGCGGCCTGGGAATCTGCGGCCGAAATAAAGTTCGTCCAAGTAGATGACCCCTTATTGGCCAATATCGTCATTGGCGCGGCTCACGCGCCTTCCGGGCGGGCATTCGCTAATTTGGCTTATCGGCGCAACCAGAACGCGCAGCCGGTCGTCAAAGCCCTCGGCAAATCCGAACATGACAATCGAAACGTCGGCAAAGTGGAAGAGCGCGGCAGGCGGATCGTCGAAATCGAACAAGCTTTCGTGTGCTTGAGCCCGACGGTTCCATGGAAAATTGGGTTTGACGGCGATTTGTCCGTGTACGACCTCAAGCATACATTCGTCCATGAGATTGGACACGCGATTGGGCTCGATCATCCGGGCCGCACCGGCTCTGCAATGAGCTACCGTTATGACGAGCGCGCCACCGGTTTGCAGCCGGGTGATATCAAAGCCGTACAATCTTTGTATGGAACGAAGAGTGGTGTCTGGTGACGATTGGCACCGGATTCGAGCGCCGGATGCTCATTTGCATTGGAGCACCCGGCGACGACTTTTTCGGCCGTTATTACTCCTGGACCGTTATTACTTCTGAACCTTCGGTAGGTCCTTGGCGGCAGTCGATGTCACATCGATCGTAGCCCGATCACCGGCGAGTTTGAACTGCGTTGGCAGGACGACAACTTGAGTTTCTCCCAAGCCGAGGAAGCCACCGATACCAGCGTGCATTTCCACCACGTTGCCGTCGGGGCCGCGCTTAAAGGCTTCGACCGTGCCGATGTTTTTGCCGTCGCTGCTGTAGACGGGCTTTCCGATCCACAGCCTGGAATCAGCGTCCGACAAGGTGAGCCCTGAGGCGGTAACCGACGCGCCAGAAACAGGATCACCCGGCTTAATGGGCGGCGTGGCTCCGGTCATCGCATTTCCTGGGGCCGTCGTTCCAGGTTCGGTGGATTTCATCGCTGGTACTTGGTCGGTCATCACCCCGGTTGGACCGCCGGTCGCCGGATCGATCCTGCTCTTGTCCTGAGCGATCGCGGGAACGGCCAGAGCAGCTGCTAGGACTGCAGCTAGGGAAAGTTTGCGCAACGTGAGCGTACTCCTCATTCTACGACCTGTTGTAGGTCGAGTTCGATGGAAAACGCCGTCTGACGCCTAATGTTCCTTGGCTCTGGGTTCAGAGTTTATCGTCTGGCAATTAGCTCAATCCCGGCCAATGCCGTGATAAGTAAAGCCGCTCGCACGCGCCGGAGCTGGATCGAGTGCGTTCCTGAGGTCAACGATCACTGCCCCGCGCATAGTCGCCTTCATTCGCGCCAGGTCGAGCGCGCGGAACTCGTTCCACTCGGTCAGGATCACCAGCACGTCGGCGCCAGCTGCCGCATCCGCTGCATCCTGGCACCATACGATCCCCGGTAGCATCGGTTTGCCGTGCTTTTCGCCCTGTGGGTCGTAGGCTCGGACGGTCGCGCCCTTCTCCTGCAGCATCGGCACGATGACGAGGCTTGGCGCATCGCGCATGTCGTCGGTGTTCGGCTTGAACGTCACGCCGAGGATCGCGACCGTCTTGCCGCGAACCGAGCCGCCGAGCGCCCGTTCTATCCGCCCGGTCATGGCGAGCTTGCGCTCGCTGTTGACCCGCTCGACCTGCTCGATGAGCGAAAGCGGTGCCTTGTTGTCGCGCCCGGTGCGGATCAGTGCCGAGACATCCTTGGGAAAGCACGATCCGCCATATCCTGGTCCGGGATGGAGGAACTTGTCGCCAATGCGCCGGTCTTTGCCGATCGCGGTGGCGACTTCCTGCACGTCGGCGCCGACGATTTCGCACAAGTCGGCGATCTCGTTGATGAAGCTGATCTTCATCGCCAGGAACGCGTTCGCCGCATACTTGGCCAGCTCGGCGCTTTCACGGTCGACGAACAGCAGCGGTGCCTGGCGCAGGGCCAGCGGCTTATAAAGACGCTCCATCACAGCGCGCGCGCGAGGGTCGTCGCAGCCGACCAGAATGCGGTCGGGATGGGTGAAGTCGGCGATCGCCGACCCCTCGCGCAGAAACTCCGGGTTGGAGCACACGGCGAAGTCGGCGTCGGGCCTCAGCGCCCGCAGGCGGCGCTCGATTTCCCGGCTGGTGCCGACCGGGACAGTCGACTTCGTCGTGATGACCTTGAAGCCGTTCAAATGCGGGGCGAGGTCTTCGGTCGCGGCATAGACGTAGGACAGGTCGGCGTGACCGTCTCCGCGCCGCATCGGCGTGCCAACGGCGAGGAACACGACTTCCGCATCGCGAACTGCTGGGCCGATGTCGCCGGTGAAGCTGATGCGCTTCGCCTTGATATTGCGCTCCAGCAGATCGTCGAGGCCAGGTTCGTAAATCGGGGATTTGCCCGCGGCGAGGTCATCGAGCCGGGAGGGGTCGTTGTCGACACAGGTGACGGTCCAGCCGAATTCCGAAAAGCATGCCGCCGAGACGAGCCCGACATATCCAGCTCCGATCATGCAGATTTTCATGGCTGTGATCCCCAAAGCGCTATCGCATCCGTGGTGGACCTCAACGGCCGCAGTCCCGCAAGCCTCTTGTCCACCGCGCTGGCACACTGCGACCGTCAGGCGCAGCAAGCCGGGTCGCGCCCGGTCGTGTCCACTCGGGTGTATCTCGGGTTTATCTCGGGTTTATGTTGTCAGCGCAATTGACGCCAACGCATCCCGCCAGTCCGCGCTGTTGTTACGATCCGAATCGGCCGCACTTGACCATTCCGGCGCCGTAACCGACGGTCGTTAGCGTCCAACTGGCATCATCGGAAGATCGACGTGCGCATCGTGATTGTCGACGAAAACCATATCCGCGCGCAGATCATCGAAGACGGACTGCGTGAAGCAGGCCATTGCGAGGTGTTGATCATTCACGAGATGGCAAGTGTCATGCGCCAACTCGTCGAGGCCGATCCGGACGTCGTTTTTATCGACCTCGAAAACCCAAACCGCGACATGCTGGAATACATGTTCCAGGTCAGCCGGGCGATCCACCGGCCGGTTGCGATGTTCGTTGACCGCACCGATACGGCCTCGATCGAAGCAGCGATAGAGGCTGGCGTGTCGGCTTACGTGGTCGATGGACTGAAAAAAGAGCGGGTAAAGTCAATCCTCGAAACCGCAATCGTCAGGCACAATGCGTTCGAAAGGATGCGGGCCGAACTCGCGACGGTGAAAGGTGAACTCGCTGAGCGCAAGGTAATCGCGCAGGCCAAGACGCTGTTGATGAGGTCACGCGGCTTGAGCGAGCCAGACGCCTATGCGTTATTGCGCAAGACGGCGATGAACCAGAGCCGCACGATCGCCCAAGTTGCCGAAAGCCTGGTCACGGCCGCTGGCCTGCTCGGCAAGGGAGAGGCTTGATGGTCAACGATGCAAACCTGATACCGGTCCGCGCGGGGTTTATTCCGCTGATCGATTGTGCGCCTTTGATCGTGGCGGCGAGCGAAGGTTTTGCGGCTGCGCACGGTATCGATCTCGTTCTGCAACGGGAAACGTCTTGGGCCAACATTCGCGACAAGGTCGCCGTCGGCCATCTCGACGTCGCCCACATGCTGGCGCCGATGCCGATCGCGCAGAACCTGGGACTCGGGCCGTTGCCGGCCCCTATGATTGCTCCGATGGCGCTCGGCAGTGGCGTCAATACGATGACGGTTTCACGGGCCCTGCAACAGGATCTGGCTGCGAACGGCGTCACGATGACGACCAGCGTCGGCGCCAGGGCGCGCGCGATCGCCGAACTCGCGACGGTCTATGCCGCCCGGCCCGGCGGTCGCCTCACGTTCGGTATCGTCCACCCGCATTCGATGCATTTCTACGAACTCGCTTACTGGCTTGCCTCGGCCGGGTTGGCTCCTCAGCGTGACTATGCACTCGCCGTAGTGCCGCCATCGCTGATGGCCGATGCGCTCGCCAGCGGACAGATAGACGGTTTTTGCGTCGGTGAGCCCTGGGGCTCGGTCGCCGTGTCGCGCGGCGTTGGCGAAATTCTCGTCACCAAGAACGAAATCTGGGCGGGCGGCCCAGAGAAAGTCCTCGGCATGCGCGCCGATTGGGCAATGGCGAACGAAACGACACTTCGGGCGGTGTTGCAGGCGGTCTATCACGCTTGCGTTTGGTGTGACGCGCCGGAGAACGCGGGACGCGTCGCAGCGCTCTTGAGTGCGCCACAGTATCTCGATCAACCCGGCGCGGTACTCGAACGGGCTCTTCAGGTGCCGCCTGACAAGACGGCGCCGCGGCCATTGCGGTTTGCCGCGCAGGGCGCCACGTTCCCGTGGGTCAGCCATGCGCTTTGGATCTATGCTCAGATGCTGCGGTTCGGGCAGACCGAACATGGGTCTGCGCATATCGCCGCCGTCAGCACAACCTATCGACCAGACCTATATCGCTCGGCGATCGCTCCGCTTGGCATCGCGGTACCGAGCGCCAACGCCAAAATCGAAGGCGCTCTCGACGCGCCATCCGCAGTCGCCTCGGCCAACGGCCGACTGTTTCTGGGCCCGGACTGTTTCTTCGATGGGCGCCAATTCGACCCACATGCCCTCGAGGCGTATCTCGCCAACCCGACCGCCTAATCGAATTGGGCGGTGATGCCGATCGTGGTGCGGCGCACAAATTTCAGGCTCAACGCCCAAACTCCAAGCGAAACAACCAATGACGGCGATGCAATACACTGCCTGCTGCTTTTCATATGTGATTGATATAATTTGTTTTATTCGTATTTTTCGATGTTGGCATGGTTCATGCTGACACTGAAGCAGACGGCCAACGATGGCTGGCGCGATAGACGGCAAAACTTACAGACATTGTGATGACGCGGCAGCGCTGCCGACCCGGACGGGGCTCTAGAGCCGCCGCGTTCGGATCGGTCAGCGCTTTTTCGTTTGGGGGCCGGTGATCAGGCCCGGTGCAGAACATGGAGAAGATATCATGGACAGGTTCAACCCATCTTCGCCGCGCAAGACGGCGAAAGCTGCAGTGGCCGACCGCGCGGTCACCCGCCGGGAAGCCCTGCACCTGTCGTCCGCAGCGCTGACCATTGCTGCGGCCAAGCTGGCGTTTCCAGCGGGCGCCTTCGCCCAAGGGACAGGCCCCGAGGTCAAGGGTACGAAGCTTGGCTATATCGCCCTGACGGATGCTGCCCCAATGGTGATCGCCAAAGAGAAGGGCATGTATGCCAAGTACGGATTGCCCGACATGGACATTTCCAAGCAGGCGTCGTGGGGCGCGACGCGCGACAACATGGCGCTTGGCACCAAGGCCAACGGCATCGACGGTGGCCACATTCTGCGGCCAAAGACGCATCTCTACTCCACCGGCAAGGTGATGCAGAACAGCCAGCCGCTGCCGATGTACACGTTGCTCAATCTCAATGAAGACTGTCAGGGTATTTCGGTTTCTAACGAGTACAAAGATCTGCCTGTAGGCACCGATGCGGCAGCGCTGAAGGAAGCCTTCGCCAAAAAGAAAGCGGCCGGCAAGGACGTCAAAGTTGCAATGACATTCCCGGGCGGCACGCACGACCTATGGATCCGCTATTGGCTGGCATCTGCTGGCATCGACCCTGACACCGACGTCCAGACGATCGTCGTCCCTCCACCGCAGATGGTGGCGAACATGAAGGTCGGCAACATGGACGCGTTTTGCGTCGGTGAGCCGTGGAACGAGCAGCTCGTCAACCAGGATATCGGCTTCACCGCATGCACGACGGGCGAAGTCTGGTTCAAGCATCCCGAAAAAATTCTCGGCATGCGCGCCGAATGGGTCGACGCCAACCCTAAGGCTACTCTTGCCATCATGATGGCAACGATGGAAGCGCAGATGTGGTGCGAGAAGAAAGAAAACAAGGCGGAGATGGCCGAGATCATCGGCCGCCGCCAATGGTTCAACGTGCCAGTCCCAGACATCATTGGCCGCCTGAACGGGGACATCAACTACGGCCGCGGCAAGACGGCCAAGGGTACCAATCTGCTGATGAAGTTCTGGGGCGAAAAGGGCGAGGTTTCCTACCCCTGGAAGAGCCTCGACACATGGTTCGTTACCGAAAACATCCGCTGGGGCAAGTTCGCGCCTGATCTCGATGTGAAAGCGCTCGTCGACAAAACCAACCGCTCCGACCTGTGGCTCGAGGCTGCCAAGGGGCTTGGCCTCAAGGACACGCCGATCGGCGACAGCCGTGGCGTTGAAAAGTTCTTCGACGGCAAGGTTTTCGATCCTGCCAATCCGATGGCGTACCTGAAATCGCAGGCGATCAAGCGCGCGGCCGTCTGATTTTTCAGTTCGGGCCAGGAGAAATTCATGACTTTAACTGCCATAAAACGCTCGCTCGTCGATACCGCAGCCGGACCCGTCCCGGCGGCTGCGGCCGCAAAGCCGATGCTTGCGGCCGTCGCCCCGGTGGCCCCGGCAGGGTCTCAGCCAACCGGGCCGATAGCAGTCGTTGCTACTCCGATCGTATCGTCAACTCATCCAGCTCGGCCGCAGTCGTCGCGTGCCACAAAAATTGGCGAGCAGATCGGCAGCATCCTCGCGAGCGTCCTTCCGTCGCTCGTTGTCGTCGCATTGTTGCTTGCGGTCTGGGAGATCGCATGTGCCTCGCCCAAGGCATCCCTGCCTGCGCCATCAAAGATCTGGCTCGAGGCGAAAGACCTGATCGTCGCGCCATTCTTCGTCAACGGGCCGCAAGACATCGGCCTCGGCTGGCGGGTGTTGACGTCGTTGCAGCGCGTCGCGATCGGGTTCGGCTTGGCAGCCGTCGTCGGCATTCTGCTCGGCGCCTTGGTCGGGCAAAGCAAATGGGCGATGCGCGGTCTCGACCCCGTGTTCCAAGTGCTACGCACCGTGCCACCTCTCGCTTGGCTACCGCTGTCGCTCGCCGCGTTCCGCGACGCCAATCCGTCGGCAATCTTCGTGATTTTTATCACCGCGATCTGGCCGATCATCATCAACACGGCGGTCGGCATTCGCAACATTCCGCAAGACTATCGCAACGTCGCAGCCGTGCTGCGGTTGAACCACGTCGAGTTTTTCTGGCGCATCATGATCCCATCGGCGGCGCCCTACATCTTCACCGGTTTGCGGATTGGCATCGGTCTGTCGTGGCTCGCAATCGTTGCAGCCGAAATGCTGACCGGCGGTGTCGGAATTGGCTTCTTCATCTGGGATGCTTGGAACTCATCGCGGCTTTCCGACATCATCGTCGCACTCGTCTACATCGGCCTTGTCGGCTTCCTCCTCGACCGCGTCGTATCGGCGGTCGGCAATCTCGCAACCCGCGGCATCCAGGCATCATGAAGGAACATTCGACATGATCGCACGTATCGATCCCAAAGCCGCCTATGAGCACGAAATCCAGTCGACCACGGCCGTCGGCAAGCCATTCCTGAAAATCGAAGGCGTCGATAAATCGTACACGCGCGGTGGCGTGACCAACGAAGTGCTCCGCGACGTGTCGCTGACAATCAACAAGGGCGAATTCGTCGCCGTCATCGGTCATTCGGGATGCGGCAAGTCGACAATTCTGAACATGATCGCCGGACTGACGACGGTGACCCACGGCGCTATCCTGC
This sequence comes from Hyphomicrobium aestuarii, assembly GCA_034408685.1. Taxonomy (GTDB): domain Bacteria; phylum Pseudomonadota; class Alphaproteobacteria; order Rhizobiales; family Hyphomicrobiaceae; genus JANXVY01. The sequence goes on from JAWXCP010000206.1 coordinate 31,140, forward strand.
TTGAAGACCGCGAGGTCAACGCGCCGGGACCAGACCGGGCCGTGGTCTTCCAGAACCATTCTCTGCTGCCGTGGCTGACCGTCTACGACAACGTGAAACTAGCCGTCGACAAAGTGTTTGGCGGCGTCAAAAGCCGCAGCGAGCGTCACGAGTGGGTGATGGAGAAGCTTGAGCTTGTCCACATGACCCACGCCAAGGACCGCCGTCCGGGAGAAATCTCTGGCGGCATGAAGCAGCGCGTCGGCATTGCCCGCGCGTTGGCGATGGAGCCCAAGGTGCTTTTGATGGATGAGCCGTTCGGCGCGCTCGACGCGTTGACGCGCGCGCATCTCCAGGACAGCGTGATGGAGATCCACGCCCGGCTCGGCAACACGGCCATCATGATCACGCATGATGTCGACGAGGCGGTGCTATTGTCGGATCGCATAGTCATGCTGACCAATGGCCCGTCGGCACGCGTTGGCGAGGTGCTGGCGGTCGACCTGCCGCGTCCACGTCAGCGGCTCGAATTGGTCAATGACCCGCGTTATCTCGCGGCGCGCGGCAGCGTGTTGCGGTTTCTCTACGAGCGCAGTCACTATGTGGAGGCCGCATGAGCGAGGTCATCGATCTACCGCGGCCGGCCGCTGCATCCTCGGTCAGACTATTTCCGAAAATCAAGCAGCGGCTCGTCGTCATCGGCAACGGTATGGCGCCGGGACGCGCGTTGGAGAAGCTGTTCGAACTGGCGCCGGATGATTTCGAGGTCACGATCTTCAATGCCGAACCGCGGGTCAACTACGACCGGATCATGCTGTCCCCGGTGCTGTCGGGCGAGAAGTCGTTCGAGCAGATCGTCATCCACGGCGACGGCTGGTACGTGAAGCACGGCGTCACGCTCTACAAAGGCGAGAAGGTGACGGCGATTGACCGTACCGCCAAAACCGTGACGTCGTCGACCGGCGTGATCGCAAGCTACGACAAGCTTCTGATCGCGACCGGTTCGGTGCCGATCATACTGCCGATCCCTGGCGCCAAGCTCGCTGGTGTCTTGACGTATCGCGATCTCGACGATGTCGAAGCAATGCTGCTCGCGGCCAAATCCCGTGGCAACGCCGTGGTCATCGGTGGCGGACTGCTCGGCCTCGAGGCCGCCGTTGGCCTCAAAGACCAGGGCATGGATGTCACCGTCATCCACCTCGCGCCAACGCTGATGGAACGTCAGCTCGACGCACCGGCCGGGCATCTGTTGCAGCGGGCCATCGAGGCGCGCGGCATTCGCGTTATCACCAAGGCCAACACCAAAGAGATCAGCGGAACGACGCGCGTCGAAGCGGTCGTGCTGGAAGACGGCACGGTGCTACCCGCCGACCTTGTCGTTATGGCGGTTGGAATTCGGCCGAACGCGCAGCTTGCCAAGGACGCTGGCATCACGGTCAATCGTGGCATCGTCGTCGACGGCGGCATGCGAACCAGCGACCCGGATGTGTTCGCTGTTGGCGAATGCGCCGAGGCCCACGGCCAGGTATTCGGCCTCGTCGCGCCGCTCTACGACATGGCTGGTGTGGTCGCGGCGCAGTTGACCGGCAACGAAGGCTCGGCCTTCAGCCCAAGTGCGGTGGCAACGAAGCTGAAAGTAACCGGCATCAATCTGTTTTCGGCTGGCGACTTTGCCGATGGCCCGGATCGCGACGAGATCGTGCTGCGCGACCCCGCACGCGGCGTCTACAAACGTCTGGTGCTGAAAGACGATAAGCTCATCGGCGCCGTCATGTATGGCGACGTCGCAGACGGCGCATGGTTCTTTGATCTCGTGAAGAAAGCCACGCCCGTCATCGAGATGCGCGAGACGCTTATCTTCGGCCCGAGCTATGCGGGAGGCGCCCCCCTCGACCCTATGGCGGCCGTTGCAGCGCTGCCGGATGAAGCAGAAATCTGCGGCTGCAACGGCGTTTGTAAGGGTACCATCACGAAAGCGATCGGCGGCGGTATGACGTCGCTGGACGACATCCGCGCCCATACCAAGGCATCGGCCAGTTGCGGGTCGTGTACGGGCCTCGTCGAGCAACTGCTGAAGTCGACGCTGGGTGATGAGTATAATCCAGCAGCCGTCCAACCGATGTGCGGCTGCACGGATTACGGCCACGACGACGTGCGCCGGATGATCGCGGCGAAAGATCTGAAGACGATCCCCGATCTGATGCAGGCGTTACAATGGAAGACATCGTGCGGTTGCGCCAAGTGCCGACCCGCACTCAACTATTACCTTCTCGCGACGTGGCCGGGCGAATACCAGGACGACAACCAATCGCGCTTCATCAACGAGCGCGTCCACGCCAACATCCAGAAGGACGGGACCTATTCCGTCGTGCCCCGGATGTGGGGCGGGATGACGAGCGCCAAGGAACTGCGCGCGATCGCCGATGTGGTCGACAAGTTCAACATCCCGGCGGTGAAGGTGACCGGTGGACAGCGCGTCGATATGCTCGGCGTCAAGAAAGAGGATCTGCCAGCGGTCTGGGCCGACCTTAACGCCGCCGGTATGGTCTCAGGCGCGGCGTACGCCAAGGGCCTTCGCACGGTTAAAACCTGCGTTGGCACGGACTGGTGTCGCTTCGGCACGCAGGATTCGACCGGGCTGGGCATCAAGCTCGAAAAGTTCATGTGGGGCTCGTGGACGCCAGCCAAAGTCAAGTTGGCCGTTTCGGGCTGTCCGCGCAACTGTGCTGAGGCAACGTGCAAAGACATTGGCGTGATCTGTGTCGATAGTGGCTATGACATCCACTTTGCGGGTGCGGCCGGTCTCGACATCAAGGGCACAGAGGTGCTCGGCCACGTCGCGACCGAGGACGAGGCGATCGAAGTGATTGCCGCGCTGACGCAGCTTTACCGTGAGCAAGGGCGCTATCTCGAACGGATCTACAAATGGGCGAAGCGCGTCGGCCTCGACACCATCCGGCGGCAAATCATGGATGACGTGGAGCGACGCAAGGCGCTGTACGAGCGCTTCGTGTTCTCACAGAAATTCGTCCAGATCGACCCGTGGGCGGAACGCGTTGCGGGCAAGGACGCCCACGAATTCGCTCCGATTGCCGATCTCACATTCAAGGATGCAGCCGAATGAGCGACATCTCGGCAAGCGACATTTCTATGTCTGAAAGGGGTTGGATCGATATCGGTTCGATTGACGACATCCCCATCCTCGGTGCGCGTGTTGTTAAATCGCCGTCCGGCTGTATCGCGGTATTCCGGACGGCCGCGACCGAAGCCTTTGCGATGGATGACCGCTGCCCCCACAAAGGCGGCCCGCTCAGCCAAGGGATCGTCCACGACCGGAAGGTGACGTGTCCGCTCCACAATTGGGTAATCAGCCTCGAAACCGGCGCTGCGCAAGGGGCTGACCAGGGGCAAGTCAAAACCTATCCGTTGAGGGTCGAGAATGGGCGAATGCTACTCGATCGCTCGGCCGTCTCGGTCCAGCGCGCGGCGGCCTAACCGCCATGCAACTGGCCGCCACACGGACCACCTGCCCGTATTGCGGCGTCGGCTGCGGGGTCATCGCGACGCCAATGACGGACGGCACCGTCGGCATTGCTGGGGACCCCGAACATCCAGCAAACTATGGCCGGTTATGCTCCAAAGGCTCGGCGCTGGGTGAAACGATGTCGCTCGAAGAGCGGCTGTTGTACCCTGAGATTTCGGGTGCACGCGCCAGTTGGAACGATGCGCTCGACTTGGTGGCGCAGCGTTTCAGCGCGACCATCGCCGAACACGGGCCGGAGAGCGTTGCGCTCTATGTCTCGGGTCAAATTCTGACCGAGGATTATTACGCCGCCAACAAGCTGGTGAAAGGCTATTTCGGCACGGCGAATATCGACACCAATTCGCGCCTTTGCATGGCATCGTCGGTGTCTGGCCACAAGCGGGCGTTCGGTTCTGATACGGTGCCAGGGTGCTACGAAGACCTCGAGGTTGCCGACCTCGTCGTATTGGTTGGCTCGAACCTCGCGTGGTGCCATCCAGTCACGTTCCAGCGGCTGGCGGCGGCAAAAGAAATCCGCGGCACCAAGGTGGTGGTGATCGATCCGCGGCGAACGGCGACGGCGGAATTGGCCGATCTCCATCTCGCGCTCAATCCCGGCAGCGATGTCGCGCTGTTCAACGGGCTCCTTACTTCGCTTGCAGATACGGGCGCCATCGACCGCGATTACATCGCCCGACACACGACCGGCTTCGACCAGGCCATGGCGACTGCCACCGCGATTGGAAACGCGACGAACCGCTCGGCGAGCATGGCTGAGATAGCCGCCACGACCGGGCTGTCCGAGCCCGACATTGCAGCGTTCTATCGCTGGTTTGCGCAGACCGAGCGGGTCGTCACGGTCTACAGCCAGGGCGTCAATCAATCGGTGTCTGGCACCGACAAGGTCAACGCGATCATCAACTGCCACCTCGCGACGGGGCGCATTGGCAAGCCCGGCATGGGGCCGTTCTCGATCACCGGTCAGCCAAACGCCATGGGCGGGCGCGAGGTCGGCGGGCTTGCCAACATGCTCGCCGCGCACATGGAACTATCAGACCCGGATCATCGCCGGATCGTGCAGAGTTTCTGGGGCTCGCCGCGCATCGCCGACAAGCCCGGTCTGAAGGCCGTCGACCTGTTCCGCGCGGTGGCCGATGGCCGGATCAAGGCCGTGTGGATCATGGCGACCAACCCGGTCGACAGCATGCCTGAAGCGGATGCGGTACGCGCAGGGCTCAAAGCGTGTCCGTTCGTCGTCGTGTCCGACGTCACGGCAAAAACCGATACGACGGCAATGGCGCACGTGTTGTTGCCAGCCCTGGCGTGGGGCGAAAAAGACGGCACGGTCACCAACTCCGAGCGGCGCATCTCGCGTCAGCGCCGGTTTTTGCCGCCGCCAGGGGAAGCGCAGCCCGACTGGTGGCAAATCGCCCAAGTGGCCGCGCGGATGGGCTGGGCCGACGCGTTCGCGTGGCGCTCGGCGGCAGACATTTTCGACGAGTATGCGAAACTGACGGCGGCATCCAATGATGGCCGTCGCGATCTTGATCTTGGCGACAAAGCGGGGCTCACGGCCGACGGCTACAACGCACTGGAGCCGTTTCAGTGGCCGCGTGGCAAGGCGCGGATGTTTGACGATGGCCGATTCTATACTCCCGACGGCAAGGCGCGCTTCGTTGCCACGCCGTTCCGTCCCGTCGCGCAACCTGCGGACGCATCATTCCCGCTGGTGCTCAACACCGGCCGCATCCGCGACCAATGGCACACGATGACGCGAACCGGCTTGGCGTCGCGGCTGTCGGCCCACATTGGCGAGCCCTATCTCGATATTCACCCTCAAGATGCGCTACGGGCCGGCATCGCACCAGCGACCATCGTCGAGGTCAGCAGCCGCCACGGCCGCGCCCTGCTGCGCGCCGTCGTGACGCCCCGTCAACGTCCCGGCAGTGTGTTCGCGCCGTTCCATTGGACCGGGCAAAACGCCAGCGCGGCCCGCGTCGACACACTGATCTCAGGTCACGTCGACCCGGTGTCGGGGCAGCCCGAGCTCAAGGCGATGCCCGTCGCGGTCCGGCCGCTTGCTGCCAAGTGGTATGGGTTCGCCGTCAGCCTCGACCGGCCGCAAGTTGGTGACTTGGATTTGGCCGCATACTGGGCTGTTGGACGCACACGGGCCGGTTGGCGGATCGAACTGGCAGGCGATGCGATCGTCGCCGACTGGGATCAGGCGGCACCTCAGCTTCTGGGCCAGCGCCCGGGTCACGAGGCGTTGACCTACCGCGATATCTCTGGGGGGGCAGCCCGGTTTGCGGTGTTCGACGGCGAGACGATAGTTGGTGCGCTGTTTGTCGCGCCAGAGCCTGTCGCCGTATCGCGATCATGGCTCGCCGATCGGCTCGGCAGCCCGTTTGCTGAGGCCCGCGACCGGTTGCGAGTCCTGTCTGGACGTCCAGGCGGAGACGAACCGGACAAGGGCGCAATCGTGTGCGCGTGCTTCGATGTCGGGTGCAACGAGATTGCCGCCGGAATTCGCGCAGGTTGCCGGACGGTGGCGGACGTGGGAGCCGCGACGCGGGCCGGCACCAATTGCGGGTCGTGCCGTTCCGACATCGCGCGCATGATCGAGATCGAAACCACTGCAGTTGCACGGGCGGTCTGAGGCCGCGTGACCGGTTGTTTTCCTTGCCGGTATCGCGTGACCGATATCGCGCACCGGTATCCGTGCCATTCCGCCGCCGCCGATTTGATCCGAACTGCGATTGACCGTTGGCAGATCGTGCGGTTTTGCAATTGCACCAGAGTGTTGCAAACCGTCTTGCACCGCACCATCAAAAAGGCCTTGCGCGATTGTGACGCGCGGCGTCCGGATGTCTGGCGGTCCAATCCGACGCGGATTAATTTAGCGACATGACCATGCGACCGATCATAGACGGGCGGAATCAAAGCCCTCCGAAGCGCCCTCGGCTTGCTCCGCTGGAAGTGGGGCTGGCTCTCGCCGTAACGGTTGCTGCCGCTGTGCAGCTACTGTCGAACATTGCCGGCCGCGACGAAAAGAACGGCACGTCCAACGCCAGCTTGATTCGCCCAGCCAACTGAGCCGGTATCGAGCCAATCGCGCCAGGACTAGGTTGCGAGCGAGGACGAAGTTGCGAGCGAGGACGAAGTTGCGAGCGAGGACCAGGTTGCGAGCGAGGACCAGGTTGCGAGCGAGGACCAGCTTTCCTCACGGCCTAACAGCGCCAGGGTCGCACGCTCGAGCATCCTGATGCAGATCGACTAGAGCTCAAAACGGCGCCCGCGACGTTGACCGCGCGAGCGCTGCTCCACCGTCAAGCAATAAGATGACCGGTGTTTTCGGCTGTTTCGACGAGGCCGGTATCGGCCAAGTTATCGGCTCAATTGACAGGCCCGGTATCTCGTCTGAGATTTTCGATCCGGTCCTTGAGCTTCAGCTTTTCCCTTTTCAATCGCAGCACCACTGCCTCGTTAGCCACGGGTCGGGCCAGATATTCCGAGATCCGCTCATCGATTTGACGATGCTTCTCGGTCAACTCGGCAAGATGAGACGAAAGCGACATCCAAACCTCCGTTGTAGATTGACGACGCGGAGAAGTGTGACAGAGCCGCGACGGCCTGTCACGCTGCGCCGCATGCTGATTTTGCAACGGGCAAATTGCTTTCGCGGCCGAAAATTGGGCTCTAGCAGTCATGAAACGAAGGTTGTCACGGATTTGTGATATTTGTTGCCGACGACACCGGAAGCTGCGCCCCGACCCGACCGGAGTTGGCTGAGCGCCATTGCGCAGCAACCGAATGAACAGGGAGGCGGGGTCCCGTTCAGGCTCGCTTCATCTTCGAACAGCGATATGATGCACTGCAAAACGTCATCGCATGACTGGAACTTTTTACCCGTCACAACGACTTACGTTAGCTTCCTTCCCTTGTTTTGAACCTGTGAATCCAACCGATGCAGCACGCCGACACCCGCGCCATGCACGCCACATCGCTGACCGCAGACCGCCCCCGTGGCCATTCGACCGATGGAGCAATGGAGCTGCCGGTCGATGTTACGATCATCATGCCGTGCCTCAACGAGGTGCTGTGCCTGCCGCACTGCATTGCGAACGCCAACGAGGCGCTGGCTTTGATGAAAGCCCGGCTCGGCCTCGACGGTGAAATACTCATTGCCGACAATGGTTCGACCGACGGCAGCCAAGCGCTCGCCGCCAGCCTCGGGGCCTGCGTCGTCGCGATACCTCTACGTGGCTATGGCGCCGCGCTGGCGGGTGGCGCACGCGCCGCACGCGGCCGCTTCCTCGTAATGGGCGACGCCGACGGCAGCTACGATTTTCGCGATGCGGTCGCGATGGTCGAAAGGCTGACGCAAGGCGCAGAGCTGTGCATGGGTTCGCGGTTCAAGGGCGAAATCAAACCCGGCGCGATGCCGTGGAAGAACCGCTACCTCGGCAACCCCGTGTTGACCGGCATTCTCAACATTCTGTTCCGATCAGGTATTTCCGACGCACACTGTGGCCTTCGCGCGATCAGGCGCGACTGCTTCGACCGGCTCGGTCTCACCGGTCACGGGATGGAATTCGCCAGCGAAATGGTGATCAAGGCGACGCTGAAGAACGTGAGGATCGCTGAGGTACCCGCCACGCTGTCGCCCGACCTGCGCGACCGTCCTCCGCATCTGCGGCCGTGGCGCGATGGCTGGCGGCATCTGCGCTATCTGTTCATGCTCAGCCCGATTTGGCTGTTCGCAGTGCCAGCCGCCATCCTCGCTGCAATATCGATCGCCATACTCGGCTATGCAAGCTTTGCTGCGCTTGCTGGTTCGAGCCGGACATCACCGGTTGGAAACTATTGGGTGATCCTCGCAGGCGCAATGCTGGCCGTCAGCCATCTGGCCGCACTGCTGGCCGCCTCGTCCCACGTCTACGGGGTGCGCGAGGGCTACCGGCTGCGCACGGGTTTGTCGGCGCGGCTGGCGGGATATGTTTCGCTCGAAAGTATGCTTGTGGGTGGCATTGTGCTGATGCTCGCCGGGTTCGGGATCTTGGCGTCCGTGCTGGCCTATTGGTCCGCAACCCGGTTCGAGCCGATCTTCAACGTACTGCCAGCCATTCTCGGCACGACGCTGGTCGTCATCGGGACACAGACCGCATTCGGCGGATTCTTGCTGTCGATCATCGCTGGCAACGACGCGAATTTCTTAAAGCCGGTATCGGTTGCGGCAGCCGTCGACGTCACCGCGCCGGAAGCCGCCATCGGTGGGCAACTGACCGCGCCACACGCGTCGTGACGGCATGAAACTGCTCATGGCAACGCACTATTTCGACAGCCATCGGGGTGGCATCGAAATCGTCGCGGCTCGACTAGCCCGCGAGTTCACGAGCCGGGGCGTCGAACTGACGTGGCTTGCGAGCAATGCAACCCCGCCGCCTGATGTCACAGCTGGACAAGGCCGCTGCGTCGCGATCCCGGCGTGGAATGTCACGGAACGTCGGCTTGGCTTTCCGTTGCCGCTGCCGGGACCACGCGGACTTCTCACCATCACCCGCGAGGTCCGCGACAGCGATGCGGTCCTGCTCCACGATTGCCTTTATCCGACAAACGTCTCGGCCCGGCTGGCGGCCTGGTGGTACCGGCGGCCGGTCGTGATCATCCAGCACATTGGCACCGTGCCGTATACCAACCCGGTGCTGCGCGTTTTGATGGCAACCGCGAACGCCATAATCACGCGGCCGATGCTGGCCTCGGCCCATCAGGTCGCGTTCATCAGCGAAATCACGCGGCGGCACTTTGCAACCGTGAGGTTTGCTAGCCCGCCGCGCCTCTTGTTCAATGGCGTCGACACGCAAATGTATGCCCCGCCCGAACCGGGCTACGACCGGGCCTCGGTGCGCGCGCGCCTCGGGCTTCCGACCGATCGGCCGGTGGCGCTGTTCGTCGGGCGCTTCGTCGAGAAAAAGGGCCTGCATCTGATCGAGCGGACCGCGCGGCAAAGGCCCGGCATCACGTTCGCACTTGCCGGATGGGGGCCGATCGACCCGTCAGACTGGGGCTTGGCCAACGTGCGCGTGCTGTCTGGATTATCCGGGGCCTCGCTGGCGGACGCCTACCGGGCAAGCGATATTTTCGTGCTGCCATCGACCGGCGAGGGATTGCCCCTCGTCATGCAAGAGGCACTGGCCTCCGGCTTGCCGGTGGTGTGCGGCGCGGAGACGGCGACCGCCGACCCCGAAGCGGCTCGCTTCGTCGATGGCGTCGCGATCGACCCCGCACATCACGACGCTACCGCTGCGGCGTTTGCAGCTGCAATCGACCAGCACGTCGATACGTTGGCCGTTGGTATCACCGCCGCCGAGCGGCACGCGTTCGTGCGCGACCGCTACAGCTGGAGCCGCGCTGCAGGCGCCTATCTCGACATTGTAAAGGGCCTCATGCACGACGTGGTATCGACCCAGCCGGCTGCCGCCATCGAGGAAGCTCCACGCCCATGACAGCCAGCGCCGCAGCGACGACGACAAGCACAACGGCAAGCGCAACGACAACAGCCCCGGCTGGCGAAACAACGGCCAGCGCAGGAAACGACCGCACACGCAATTCGGCGATGTCGGCCGAGCAGCGCCGCCGACTCTATCCACGCCTGTGGGACACCGACTGGCTGGTGCTCAAAGGTATGCATCGTGCGATCGACGCGATGGCCGCGCGGATCGCCCGTCCGGGGCTCGTCGCGCTCGATTTCGGCTGTGGGGCCAAGCCCTATGAGCCGTTGTTTACCTCGCGCGGTGTAAGCTACCTCGGTGCCGACTTCGACGACGCGCACGACCACCAGATCGCCAAGAGCGGCAAACTGTCGGCGCCCGACGCGTCGGCCGATCTTGTCGTGTCGTTCCAGGTGCTCGAGCACGTGCGCGATCTCGACATGTACTTTGCCGAAGCTCGCCGCGCACTGCGGCCGGACGGGTTGATGTTGCTGTCGACGCACGGCACGTGGCTCTACCATCCCCATCCCGAGGACCACCGCCGCTGGACACGCGAAGGTCTCACCGGCGATATCGAGGCCCGCGGGTTCGAGGTGATCGAGTGCGTGCCGATTGTCGGCCCCTTGGCGTGGACCACGACGCTGCGGCTGACCTGCTTCAAGTTTGCGCTGGTCAAGATACCGCTGGTCGGCGGCCCACTGGCGGCTGCGCTTGGCGTGGTGATGAACCTCAAGGCTGAACTGGAAGATAAGGTGACGCCTGCCTGGGTGACGCGAGACAACGCCTGCGTCTACGTTACGCTGTCGCGCCCGAAAGTCAGCCCGCAACCCGACCTGCAGCCCAACCCGCAACCCGACCCGCAACCCGACCCGCAACCCGTCGTCGCGCAAGATCATACCGCGCCATGACGCAAGCGGCTCCCCATCCCGCCGTCGCCCAGTCTGCGGTAACTCCGATCCGCTTCGCGATCGTCGGCCTCGTCTGCGCGGTGCTGCACAACGCGATTATGATCGGGCTCGACCACGTCGGCGTGCACTACGTAGCCGCGAGCCTCGTCTCGTTCGTCGCGTGTGTCGCCGTCGGCTACGGCCTCCACACCAGCTACACGTTCTCGGTGACACCGGGATTGGCCTCACTGTGGCGCTACACGCTGGCCATGGCTGCCAACTTGCCGCTGTCGCTCGCGATCTTATTCGTCATGGTCGACGTGCTGGCTTGGCCGGTCGCGATTGCCGCCCCGGTCGCCACCGTCCTGCTCTTTGCCTTGAACTACATCGCAAGCCGCTGGGCTTTGATCCCGCAGCGCGGTGCGACCGGAAACGTAACACCGAGACCATGAGATCGAGTTCCAGAGCATGACCTCTAGCCAAGCCACCGCGACCGACCTGTCGCTTGCCGCCGTGCAGGACAGCATCGGCCGCCACTTGCCGGTCTACAAGACCTACCCGCCGAGCTACCACACGGAGCTTCTTCGCGGCTTCCAGAGGCTGTGGGACCCCCGCCATGCCAACGTGCTGGATGTCGGCGGCGGCACCGGCATCATCGCCCAGGCCATGAAGGACCTGTTCAAGATCCCGACCGTGACATCGGTCGATATCGAAGACCGGTTCCTGAAAACGCTCGACATCGCAACGTCGGTTTACGACGGCGCGAAGTTGCCGTTTGCCGACGGCGCGTTCGATTGCGCGGTGTTTTCCAACGTGCTGCACCACGTGCCGGTCGAGGTGCGGCCGGGCCTGATGGCCGAGGTCGCCCGCGTCACGGGTCACGGGCCGATCTATATCAAGGATCACATCGCCGCGTCGGCGATCGACCACGCGCGATTGTTCGCGCTGGATGCCATCGGCAACGTGCCGTTCGGCGGGATGGTAAAAGCGCGCTATCTGACGGCAGCCGAGTGGCAGGCGCTGGCAGCAGGCGCTGGCTACCGCATCGACCAACAGATCAGCGGCACCTATCGCGGACCCAGTTACGCGATGATCTTCCCCAACCGCCTCGAAACCACGATGAAGTGGGTGGGGGCCTAACTGTTAGCTGACCGCTGTTGGTTGAGCTTGACAGAATTGATAGGTCTTATAAATATTATTGTAAGATTAGTAAGTTTAGTAAGCTCAGTAAGGTCTTTACAGATGGACGAAACATCCAACCTGTATGCCCCTGGTGCAGGAACCCGTCCCCCCGAGTTAGCCGGCCGAGACGAGGTGCTGCAAAAAGCTAAAATTACGATTCAAAGAGTTCAAAATCGGTGATCAGCAAAGAGCTTCATCGTTGTGGGCCTTCGCGGCGTCGGGAAGACTGTACTTCTGAATGAGGTTAAGCGGCTTGCAGACGCGGGCGGATGCAGCACGCTCCATATCGAGGCTCACGACGGTAAGTCTTTGCCAGCTTTGTTGGTACCGGGCCTCAGAACGTTACTAATTTCAATCGACCGAAAAACGAAGGCAACCGAGGCTACGCGCCGCGCACTCCGCGTCCTTAAAAGTTTCGTCAGCTCGCTGAAAATTAGAATTGGGGAAATTGATATCGAAATGGGTCTGCCCGCCGAGTCAGGCGCAGCCGACAGCGGCGACCTTGAGACAGATTTAACGGCTCTCTTGCTCGCTGTCGGTGAGGCTGCAAAGTCAAAAGATATGACTGTCGTTATAACAATTGATGAATTGCAGTATCTCACAGATGAAGAGCTAAGGAACCTCTGATCAGCGTCAGTTTTGAGCGGGTCTTGGGGGTATTGGGCTGATTTCATGGTTTGAGAGCGAGTTTGCAGGTTGCGATAGCTCCAC
>JAWXCP010000207.1:0-11655 GCA_034408685.1 Hyphomicrobium aestuarii
CGGCGATGCCGACCACCTCGAAGCCCTGGGCCTCGACGAAGCGGATACATTTGCGGATCAGGCCATCATCGCCGCCGGCCGCGACGAACGCCAGCAGCCGAGGCGCGTGCCACAGCAATCCCGCGTCGGGCCACAGCTTTGCAAGGTCGGGACGGTTGACGCCGCCGACGAACACGACCTCGCGGCACCCGGCGGTCTTGAGGCTCTTGAGAATGGCGCCAAGTTGGCCCCAGGCAAACGGCCGACCCGGGCTGCCATAGTGGGCAAGACGCGCGTCGGGTTCGCGGTCGATCGGGACGATATGGACACAACCACCGCGCGCGATGATTTCGCGGGCGACTTCGGCTGGAACGGAACCGCTGCCAGCGAGAATGCCGACGGGAGGGGCGTGAACGGCCGATCTACCCGATTCACCACCCGACTTACTTGCCGACGATGTTGGCTCGTCCGCAGGCATCACACTCTCCTGCGGCGTACGGATCAGGCGGCGTCGGCATCGATCGTCGCGGGCGTGCACAGGGAGCGTTTACCCGGCGTACGGATGAAGGCGATGATCTCCTCCACGATCGGGTTGCCCGCGAACTGTATCGAGACGTCCTCGGTGCGCTCGGCCAGCGTGCCCTCGTTGGCAAAAAGCGCCTGGTATGCCCGGCGCAACGCGTGAATGTCGGCTTTGGAGAAGCCGCGGCGCGACAGGCCGACAATGTTCAAACCCGACAGATGCGCGCGGTTGCCGAGCGCCATCCCGTAGGGAATCAGGTCCTGCTCCAAGCCCGACATGCCACCGACGAAGGCATGCGCGCCGATGCGAGCGAATTGGATGACGGCTGCCCCGCCGCCGATGATCACATAATCACCAACCGTGACGTGCCCTGCGAGCATCACGTTGTTGGAGAACACGACATGGTTGCCAACATGGCTGTCGTGGCCGACGTGCGAGTTGGCCAGGAACGCGCAATTGTTGCCGACAGTCGTCGACATGCCGCCACCAGCCGTTCCAGGGTTCATGGTAACGCCTTCGCGGATCAGACAATCGGCTCCAATCGACAGCGTCGAAGGCTCGCCCTGGAATTTCAAGTCCTGCGGCTGGTGACCGATCGAAGCGAACGGAAAGACGCGCGAACGTGAGCCGATCGAGGTCCGGCCAGCGATGCAGACGTGACTGACGAGTTCGACGCTCTCGCCGAGTTCGACATCGTGGCCAACGATGCAATACGGGCCGACCTTCACGCCGGAACCGAGCTTGGCTCCGCTCTCGACGATGGCAGTCGAATGGATTTCAATCTCAGCCATGCTTGCTCGCAAAAGCCCGCGCCTCGGCGGAGTCGGCCAACATCGCGCTGACCTCGGCTTCGGTCACAACTTGACCGTTGACGCGCGCCTCGCCGTAGAAGCGCCACACCCGGCCGCGGTTGCGGATCTTGCGGACGTGATAGTGGATCTGGTCGCCCGGCACCACCGGTTTGCGGAACTTCGCGTTGTCGATCCCCATGAAATAGACGAGCTCGGCGCGATACGTCTCGCCGAGGCTCGCAACGCACAAAGCGCCAGCGGTCTGCGCTAGGCCTTCGATGATCATCACGCCAGGCATGACAGGGTACTGCGGGAAATGGCCCTGGAAGAACGGCTCGTTGTAGGTGACGTTCTTGACGCCGACGCAGCTCTCGTCGCCGTTCATGTCATACATGCGGTCGACCATCAAAAATGGATAGCGATGCGGCAGGAGCTTGAGCATGCGCATGATGTCGGCGGTGCCGAGTGTTGTTGGTGTCTGCGACATGTCGTTCATATGTCCTCCGCTCGTCTCCTTGGCCGGGCCACGTCGTCATACGCGATGTACGTCGACAGGCCCGTCTTGCATCGGCTAACGCCCGAACCGGCGCGATCGCGCCGACTAAAATCCGGGTTGTGACGACCTAATCCGGCGCCGCGCCCGTGTCGCCATCCGGTTCGTGGCCCGCCGAACCCACGAGGCCCAGCCGCTTGATCCGCGCGATTTGGCGGGCGTACTCACGAAACGGAACGGCTGGCGTGCCACCCATGCGGGCGCCCGGCGGAACATCGCGCGTTACGTGAGACGCACCTGCGATTTGCGCGCCCGACCCCACCTTCACATGTCCGACGCATCCGGCTTGGCCGCCGATGACGACAAAATCGCCAAGTTCGGCCGAACCGGAAATTCCGACCTGCCCGACAATCACGCAATGTCGTCCGATCACGGCGTTGTGCCCGATTTGGACGAGATTATCAATTTTCGTGCCTTCTCCGATGACAGTATCCTTAAGGGCGCCACGGTCGATCGCCGTATTGGCGCCGATCTCGACGTCATCCTGGATCACGACGCGTCCGATTTGCGGCACCTTGAGGTGACCGCTCGGCCCCATCGCAAAGCCAAATCCGTCCTGGCCGATTCGCGCGCCCGCGTGGATCGTGACCCGGTCGCCGAGCAGGGCGTGGACCACGACAGCGTTCGGGCCGATATAACACCCCCGGCCAATCATGACGCGGTAGCCGATCACGGCGCCGGCTGCAATCCGGCTGCCTCGGCCGATCGTGGCCTCAGGCCCGATGATGGCGCCGGGTTCGATGTCGACACCGTCTTCGAGCACGGCACTGGGGTCGACCGCCGCCGTCCCGCCCGCCCGCGCTGCCGTCGGCCGCGTCGCATCGGGGTAGAACATTGCCAACGCGCGGGCAAACGCGTGATAGGGCTGGCGGGTGATGAGCGCGATGGTCCCGTCGGGGACGCGAGAGGCGAAAGCGGGAGCGACAAAACACGCCGCAGCCCGCGTCCGGGCAAGCTTGGGCAAGTATTTGCGGTTGTCGACGAATGTCGCCTGATCCGGCGTCGCCTCCAGCAAGGGGCGAATGTCGTTGACGGTCCGTCCGACCGCCCCGTGTGCTACGCCAGCTGGCATTTCGGCACCCGTCGCGGCCGCGAGCGCTGCCACATCGATCGGTGCGGCGCGCTGGTAAAAGCCCGGATGCTCCAAGAACGTCTCCCGATATTGGCAGCTGGACCGCGCGCGGACGAGCTCGTGCCACGGAACTCACGGGAAGAGGCTATCGCTTCGCGGCCGGACCGATGCGCATTTGCCAATGCCAGCCTTCCCGCCATGCCTGCCTGGATAGAAGCGCAATCCCACCTCGCGGTCTTCGGGACATAGCTCGGTTTTGAAACCAACACCACAGCCACCCGACGTCGACTAGGCCCGTCCACGGCCGAAAGATGACCCGGCCGCAGACCAGCGGTGCTGGACGACCGGAAATGCAGCCACTGGTAATGCGAAACAAAAACGGCGTGGCCGACATTGGGCCACGCCAGAGTACTATCCACACCGGCTGTGAACGACAGGCAGCGCCCATCGTAACAGCAGCCAAGATTGCCGCCCTTAGAACTTTGTCGAAGCACCGAAGCGGAAGAACTGATCCTTGTCGAACTCTTCCTTTTGCAGCGCGTGGGCGAAGTCGAGGCGAAGCGGACCAACCGGCGAATTCCAGATCAAGCTCGCACCGACGGAAGCGCGGATGCTGGCTTCGTCGGCAAGGCACAGTCCGCGGCGTTCCGTCGTCTGACCCTTGAAGGTATTGGCAGGCAACACGCCTTGCTTACCGCCGGCGCACGTCGAACCGGCGAGGGACTTGACGGCGTCGCTTGCACCAAACAGCGAACCCGCATCGGCGAAGATGGCGCCGCTCATACCCAGCTCGTCAGGAATGAACGGGAAGGGAAAGCGAACCTCGACGTTTGCCGCCCAGAACGTCTTGCCGCCAAGAGCATCGCCCGTCGTCAAGTCTCGGGGACCGTAACCCGAACGATCAAAGCCGCGCACCGTCTCACCGCCCCGGAAGAACAAGTCCGTCAGAAGGACGTCGTCGTTGCCCCAGCCTTCGATGTGTCCGCCAGTGACGCGGCCAACGAGCGTGACTTTCTCGGTGATCGGGTAGTAAGCGCGGCCTTCACCGGTCACTCGGACGTACTCGACGTCGCCGCCAAGCCCGGCGAAGTCGGTGGCCACTTGGAAGTAGTAGCCACGGTTGGGATTTCGCGGATGGTTGCGCTTATCGTAGGTCAAAGCAGTGCCGAGCGCCGACGTGAGCGATTCACCGTCGTTCCGGGTACCGGCTTCTAGGATACCAATGGACGCTTCGTTCGACACGTCGAAAATGTCGTTCTGGGACAGCGTGTACGATGTCTGCATCCACAGGTCTTCGGCAAGCGGGAAGCCGAGGCGAACGCTGCCGCCGGCCGTGCGATTTTGGAAACCAGACGAGTCGGACTGATCAACCTGCTTATAGAAGAGATCGAAGCCAGCCGAGAGATTGCGATCGAGGAACCGTGGCTCGGTGAAGCTCAAGTCGACTTGAGCGCGCTCCAGCGATCCGCCAACCTTCAAGCGGAGGAACTGGCCGTTGCCGAGAAGGTTTCGTTCCGTAATGCTGACGTCGCCAATGACACCTTCAGCCGTCGAATAACCGGCTCCGAACGACAGCTCGCCTGTCGATTGTTCAACCACGATGACGTCGAGATTGACGCGATCAGCGCTAGACCCAGGACGACGCTTGATATCGACGGTCTTGAACAGACCCAGAGACTGAAGCCGCTTCTTGGCGCGATCGACGAGCAACGGGTTGTAGGCATCACCCTCGGCCAACCTGAACTCGCGACGGATGACGAAGTCCTTGGTGCGCGTGTTGCCGACGATGTCGAGCCGCTCGATGTAGACCCGAGGACCTTCGTCGATCTGGTAGACGATGGAGATCGTCTTATTAACCTGATCCGGCGTGGCGCGTGGGCGAACGCGGGCGAACGCAAACCCCTGTTCGGCGACGGCAAGCGTCAATTTCTCGACAGTCTTGTCCAAGTCCGAAGCGTTGTAGACGGCGCCAGACTGGGTGAGAATTTCGGCATTGAGCGTGCCGGTTTGGACGTTGGGTAGTGCGCTCTCGATGGTGACCGACCCGAAGCGGTACATCGCACCTTCTTCGATCGTGTAGGTGATGAAGAAGCCGCTACCATCCGGCGCCAATTCCGCATTGCCAGCAACGACGCTGACGTCGGCATAGCCATTCTTGAGATAATACTGGCGCAACAGCTCGCGGTCGAGGCTGACGCGATCAGGATCGTAGATGCTGGTGCCCTTCAGAAAGTCGAACCAGCCCGACTGCGTCGTCGACACGATATCGCGCAACTGACTGTCGGAGAACGCGCGATTGCCCGAGAACGCGATACCCTTGACCTTGGTCGCCGAACCCTCGGTGATTTCGAACACCACGTTGACGCGGTTCTGTTCGAGCTCGATCAGCTTCGGTTCGACGTTGGCGGCGAAGCGTCCCTGGCGGCGATAAACGTCGAGGATGCGCTGCGCATCACCGCGCGCTTTGGCGTCGGTGTAGACCGAGCGCGACTTGAGCTGAACTTCGGTGGTCAGCGTAGCCGCGTCGACTTCGCTGTTGCCCTCGAAGGCAACCTGATTGACGACGGGGTTCTCGACCACGGCAACCGTGACGACCGCGCCATCGCGTTCGATGCGCACATCGCGGAACAGGCCGGTCGCGAACAGGGCCTGGATCGACTGGCTGACTTTGCCTGCGTCGTAGCCGCTACCGACAGAAAATTTCAAATACGACCGAACGGTCTCAGGCTCGACCCGTCGGTTGCCCTCGACGCGAATCTCACGAACGGCGGCTGCTTGAGCGATTGCCTCACCGGTCGGCACGACAACAGCGCCGGCAACCGCGATGCCTCCGACGACCACCAAAGCGCTTCCCGACAGGCAGTTCACGAGCACCAGCGCGGACGCCGTACAAGCCCGAACCGCACCGATCGTCGTGCGGGACGTCCGCACCGTCGAGCGGAGACGATGCCCGTCAACGGGCTTCTGTCCGGCCGTCTTTTTGATAGACCCCATCATTCGCGGCCTTGCCCTCGTTCAACCGTTTGCCCAGGGAGTCCCCTAGAACCCTGCCAGGCAACGTGACTTCCGCGCCCCCGCGTTCGCCATTTCTGGCAACGCACGCACAACCCGACAACAACCACTTAACGATTCAAACTTGGCTGAGGAAGTGGCAAGTTTACGTCACAGCCTGACAATCGACACCGGGCGAATCATCGGGCAAATCCCCGCGCGAATCACGCCATAATTCGGCCTTCACCGGGGTTCGCGCGCGGTATGGAATACCGATCGGTCGCAGCCAAAACGCTGCGGTCTGACGGGGTCGGGGCGGGCCAAGATTTGGTGGGCCCGCCATAGATGATCAGCCCGTGCCGTCGCGTACTTAGCCCGTGCAGTCGAGGCCGATCCAGCGGCAAACGCGGAACCGGTCGTTCCATAGTGCCAAAAGCATCAGGCTACAGACCAAAGCGAAACCGATCCGGAATCCGACTTCCTGCGCCTGCTCGCTGAGCGGCTTACCGCGCACGGCTTCGGCTGCATAGAACATAAGGTGACCGCCGTCGAGGATGGGGATCGGCATCAAGTTGATGAAACCGATGCTGACCGACAACAGGGCGATCAGCGTCAACGTCGGCAGAATGCCGAACGTTGCGACTTTGTTCGACACGTCGATCATGGTCGGCAGACCGCCGACCTTCTGGAAGAAGGACCAATGCGTCATGGCGTTCACCGTATCGGTGATCACCTGCCACGTCATCCCCACGCCATGGGCCAGCGCGCCGAAGATGCTCGGCTGAATCCGTTCGATTTTATCCCGGTCGACCAAAAGCTTCACGCCAAGCATCGGGCGCGTGTCCTTGCCGCCGAAGCCATCGTCGACGGTTTTCTGCTCGGCGAGAACCATGAAAACCTTAGGCTGGTCGTCACGCACGACCTCGACCTTGAGTTCACGGTCGGTTGCTGCCGTCGACATCACGCGCAGCAAGGCGGCAAAATCTCGAATCGGGCGGCCTTCGACGTGGGAAATCATATCGCCGGTCAGGATGCCAGCCTTCGCGGCCGCGGAACCGGGCTGGACCTCGATGGTCGGCTTGGGCTGGATGGTGATGCCTGAAACATAGGCAACCGCGGCGAAGATCAGGATTGCCGACAGGAAATTGGCGCCAGGACCTGCCGCAACCACCGCCGCACGCTGCCACAGCGGCTTGAGCGGGAACGCTCCCTCGCGCTCCTCGGGCGTCATTTTCGAAATTGCGTCGGGGCTGGGCACGCTTGCAGCGTTGTCGTCGCCGGCGAACTTGACATACCCACCGATCGGGATCGCGGCGAGGCGCCAGCGCGTGCCGTGGCTGTCGAACCGGTGGGCGAGCTCGGGCCCAAAGCCGATCGAGAACGTCGCTACCTTCACACCGCACCAGCGGGCGACAAGGAAGTGACCGAGTTCGTGAATGAAGATCACGACCATGATAATCGGAAGCCATGCCAACAGATTGAACGGCGGCAGCGGCATCTGGAGTAGCGTCATGTCTGCGTCACACCTGAAGGTTGTCGGATTTCGAGCGGCGAGAAGTGGGCACGGCGGTCGCCGTTTTGGTTTCGACCCGTGGCTACAGAGTATCATCTAGGATCGCGGCTGCCAAACGGCGAGCTTCCGCGTCGACGTGGAGAATATCTTCCAGCGTCGTTAGCGCGGTGATAATTCCAGCCGCCGCCGCCGCGTCGAGCGTGCTAGCGACCAGGGCTGCGATCTCGGGGAACGCAATTCTTCGCGCAAGAAACGCGTCGACCGCGATTTCGTTGGCCGCATTCAGGATTGCAGGTGCGCTGCCACCCGCTACCATCGCCTCGCGCGCCACCCGCAAAGCGGGAAACCGGTCTTCGTCGGGGGCTTCGAACGTCAGTTGGCCGAGCGCAACGAGGTCCAAGCGGGCGGTCGGCGCGGCCATGCGGGCGGGCCACGATAGCGACAACGCGATGGGCGTGCGCATATCGGGCGCTGCGAGTTGTGCCAGCACTGACCCGTCGGCGTAAGCGACGAGGGCATGAACGATCGATTGCGGATGGACGACCACCTTGAGTTGTTCGGCCGTCACAGGAAACAGATGGAATGCCTCGATCAACTCGAGGCCCTTGTTCATCAGCGTCGCGCTGTCGATCGTGATCTTGCGGCCCATGCTCCAGTTCGGGTGGCGCAGCGCCATCTCGGGCGTGGCCGCCGCGATCCGCTCCTTTGGCCATGATCGAAACGGCCCGCCAGATGCCGTCAGAGTAATCGTCTCGACGGTGCGCGCGTCGGCACCGGCAATGGCCTGAAATACGCCCGAATGCTCGCTATCGACGGGCAACAGTTCGGCGCCGGATTTTGCGACGCAATCGAGAAACACCTGCCCGGCGGAGACAAGGCATTCTTTGTTGGCGAGCGCAACGCGGCGGCCTTTGCGGGCCGCTTCGAAGGTCGGACGCAACCCCGCCGCGCCGACGATGGCTGCCATCACGCAATCGGCAGGTTCAGCCGCTGCCGCCGCGATCGCGTCCGGGCCGCTCGCAGCTGTTATCCCCGTACCGATGAGACGCTCAGACAATTCGGCGTATTTCGCAGGGTCGCCGATCACGGCAATGCGCGCCCGGTGGTGGATCGCGAGGTCGGCCAACGCTGCCACGTTCGACTGGGCCGTCAAGGCGACGACCTCGTACCGCTCCGGGTCGCGGCCGATCAGATCCAGCGTGCTTGCACCGATCGAGCCGGTGGCGCCGAGCACCGTGATCGTCCGGATCCCGCTCCCGTTGGTGCCGGCCGCCCCTGCCGCCTGGGCCCCTGCCGCCTGGTTGTGACCTGCTCCCTCCACGTCAGCCCCCGATCAAAATGGCGGCGGCTGGCGAACGGCCACCAATGGCTGCAGCTGCCATTGCGGCAGCAACGGCGACGGCGACAATCCCATCCATCCGATCCATCACGCCGCCATGTCCTGGAATAATGGCGCCGGCATCTTTGACGCCAAACCGCCGCTTGAGCGCGGATTCAGCCAGATCGCCAGCCACGGCGACCGCCCCGGCGAGCATGCCGATTACGGCCAACCGCGAGGGACTAGCTTCCGGCACCACAAAGGCAAACGCGTATCCCGCAACGCCGCTTGCAAGGATGCCGCCAGCGAACCCTTCCCAGGTCTTCTTTGGCGAGATCGCTGGCCACAATTTGTAGCGCCCGATGGCTTTGCCAGCGGCAAAAGCCATAGAATCGTTTGTCCACACGGACAAAAACAAGAACAGGACCGCGAGCAATCCGTAGACCGGATCGGCCCGCATCCAGATCAGCGCTACTGCTGCCAAACCGGCGTAGGCGACACCAGCGGCCGACAACAGCGGATTTTCACCATATCCGCCGCCCGCAAGCACGATAGCGCCAGCCGCAAGAGCGAGGCACGCCAGAACCGGCAGCCCGAACAACGTCAACGCGACAGCGGCGATCAGAGCCAGAGCATAAATGGCGAACCCATCGTCGGCGGTCGCCCCGCCTACCAGATGGCTCCATTCCCAGGCGACCATCAGTGCGACGGCGAGCACGAGCAAGCCGAACGGTACGGGACCCGCCCACGCGAGACCGACCGCAGCAGCGATCATCACGACGGCGGATGCGATTCGCACGAGGAGATTATGATGCGACGGGCTCAGGCCAAGTTCGGATGGCGACGCTGGCGTAGCATTACGGTCGGCGTCGCCCTGATCCACGGAACGCACGTCCGGCCCGACATGGTCGGCATTCGCTGTGGCAGACGACGAACCGCTTCGGCCGATCGCCGATCTGCGGACCGCTCCGCTGCCAATGACATCGCTCACGCAGATGACCGTTTGCTCAAGCCGCCAAACCTTCGGTCCCGCGCATGGAATTCGGCTATGGCCTGCTCCAGGTGCTCGCGTCCAAAGTCCGGCCAGTATGTGTCAAGAAACACGAATTCGGTATAGGCGAGCTGCCACAAAAGGAAATTCGAGATGCGCATTTCCCCGCTGGTGCGGATCAACAGGTCCGGGTCGGGCATCCCGGCGGTCTCGAGTTCGGCCGAGATGTGGCCTGGCGTTATATCGGCGGCCGCCAAACTGCCGTTGGCAACCCGCTCGGCGAGCCGTCGGGCGGCGGCAGCAATTTCTGCCCGTGACCCGTAGTTGAACGCGATCGATAGTGTCAGCGCGGTGTTCGTGCTGGTCAGGTCAACCGCTTCGTCGATCAGCGCCAACAGCTCGGCATCGACCCCGTGGCGATCGCCGATCACAGCGATCTTGACATTGTTTTGATGCAATTCTGCGAGGTCGCCGCGAATAAACCGCTTCATCAGCGCCATCAGATCAGCGACTTCATCGGGCGGTCGTGACCAGTTTTCCGACGAGAACGAAAAGATCGTCACAAAGGGTATTTCGAGTTCCATCGCCGCGCGAACCGTGCGCCGCACAGCTTCGACGCCGCTTTTGTGGCCAGCGGTCCGCGGCAATCCGCGATCCTTGGCCCACCGACCGTTCCCATCCATGATAATGGCGACATGGCGCACCCGCGTGGCGCGGGTCGAGCTGTCGGCCGTTGCGGCCTCGAACGAGAGGGTCGCGTCTGTCACAGAATGGTGAACTCCCGTTAAACCTGGTCGCCGTTTCCCCAAGCTCGCCAACCGCTGCGCAAAGACCCAGGATGCCGATGCTGCGGCGTATTAGCGAACTATACTTTCTGAATTTCGACTTCCTTAGTCGCCAGCAGCTGGTCGACGTCCTTGACCAGACGGTCGGTCAATTCTTGGACCTTAGTGCTGTTTTTCTTCAGATCATCCTCGCTGATATCGCCGTCTTTCTCCATCTTTTTCAACATATCCATCCCTTCGCGCCGCACATTTCTGACCGCGACGCGGGTGTGCTCGGCGTACTTGTGGGCAAGCTTGACGAGTTCGGTGCGCCGTTCGGCCGTCAACGGAGGAATTGGCAAACGGATCGTGTTACCGTCGATCACCGGATTGATACCTAGGCTCGACTCTCGGATGCCCTTTTCGACAGCGGCAAGATTGGTGCGATCCCATACTGTCACGGCAATGGTACGCGATTCGGGCACGGACACCGACGCCACCTGATTGAGCGGCATCTTTGCGCCATAGACCGTCACCTGAACCGGATCGAGCAAGTTCGCGCTGGCTCGGCCCGTACGCAGGCCCGACAGCTCGCGCTTCAAGGAGTCGAGCGCGCCTCGCATGCGAGCTTCCAGCGCGGTAAGGTCGAATGTGGCCATTAACGGGGCTCCTTGTCGTTGGGTGAAAACCGGGCGCGGTGCCTTCAATGCTCCGCAGTCGCGCTCTCGATCAGTGTCGAGCGGGCGTGCCCGGTCAGGACGTTCAGCAGATTGCCGGGTTCGTCGATCGAGAACACGATTACCGGAAGTCGATTGTCGCGGGCAAGAGCAATGGCGGCCCCGTCCATGACTTGCAAGTTGCGGGCGAGCACTTCGTCATAGCCGAGCCGATCGAACCGCACGGCGGAGGGGTCTTTGACCGGATCGGCCGAGTAAACGCCGTCGACTTTGGTGGCCTTGGCCACCGCGTCGCAACCCATTTCGATCGCGCGCAACGTTGCTGCGGTGTCGGTGGTGAAGAACGGGTTGCCCGTTCCCGCCGCAAATACCACCACTCGGCCCGACTTCATGTGGTTCAGCGCCTTGGGCCGGACATAGGCCTCGCACACGGTCGGCATAGGGATCGCCGACATGACGCGGGCGTCAAGACCCGTCCGGGTC
>JAWXCP010000208.1:0-19070 GCA_034408685.1 Hyphomicrobium aestuarii
GGAGATGAGTATAAAAGACAGGTTCTCAACCGCCACCGCCGCTAAAAACTCAACGTCCGTTCTCGATGTTGCCGCCGACGACACCGACAGCGAAGGCGTGGGCCTGACCTACGCCATCGTGCAGCCAGCGGATGGTGGCGCGGCCGACGGCGCGCTTTTCACAATCGACCCGGCGACCGGCGTCCTGACGTTTGCCGCCGCGCCGAACTTCGAGGCTCCCGCCGATGCCGGGGCCGATAACGGTTACGCCGTCACCGTGCGCGTGACTGACTCGGGCGGCCTCTCCGTCGACCAAACGCTCACCGTCACCGTCTCCGACGTCAACGAAGCCCCGACCGCCGTCGCGGTCACGCCGCTCGCGCCGACCCTGTCGGAGGGCACGGACACGTCGGTGCCAGTCAAGATTGCCGACATCGCGGTCACCGACGATGCGCTCGGCAGCGAGACGCTGACGCTCTCTGGCGCCGATGCGGCGCTGTTCGAAATCACCGGCAACGAGCTGTTTCTCAAGGCCGGCGTAACGCTCAACTTTCAGCAAAAGTCTACGTACGACGTCACGATCACCGCCACCGATGCCGCTCTTGCGGCTGACGTTTCCCAAGTATTCCAGTTGCTTATCGAGGAAGTTCCCATGGCTACGATTATCGGCACAATCAACAGCGAAACGCTCACCGGCACTTCGACCGCAGACACCATTTTGGGCGTGAGCGGCTCTGATGTGATCAACGCTGGCGGCGGGAACGACTTCATCCTGCCCGGCGGCGGCGGTAACGACACCATCGATGGCGGCGCTGGCACGGACACGCTGGTCCTTTCGGGCGCGTATGCCAGCTACACGATCACCGCATCGGGCGGCACCTTCGTGTTCACCAGCACTGGTGGCGCGGTCACCACAGTGACTGGCACAGAAGTTGTGATCTTTGAAGATAAGGCGATCCGCCTCGTCGGCGCCGGTAGCGAATACGCGACGATCCAGGCTGGCGTTGATGCCGCTAACGTCGGCGAAGAGCTGCTCATTGCGGAGGGCACCTACACCGAGCAGGTCACGATTAGCGGCAAGAGCGACTTGACGCTGGTCGGCGTCGGCACCGTCACGGTTGAGGCACCCGCAGACGTGGTTTCGACGGTGACGTCGTCAAGCGGTCGCGAGCTGCATGGCGTCGTGACGGTTATCAACTCGACCAACGTCACGTTGAGCGGCCTCGACATCGACGGCAACGGCGTCGGTAACACGACCTCTGGCAGCAACCCGAACTTCGTCGGCGTGGTCTACCGCAACGCGTCGGGCACGCTGGACGATGTCGATGTCACCGGCATCCGCTGGCCGTATGAGTCTGGCCTAACCCCCGGTGGCAACCCTGTCGTCAGCGGCGTTCAGCAAGGCGTTGGTGTTCAGGTCGACAACGATACCGTGCTCGACTTCACGATGACGGGCGGGTCGATCTCCGACTTCCAGAAGAACGCCACGGTGTTCAACCGAGCTAACCTCAATGTAACCGGCGTCACGATCACCGGCGGCGGCGACCAGACGATCAACGCCCAAAACGGCATCCAGGCTCTGAACTCGACTGGCACGATCAGCGGCAACACGATCACCGCGATCGGCTACGCTGGCCCAGCCTTCGCCTACTCCGGGGCTGTGCTCGCTTACGGCAATACCGACCTCGACATCACCAACAACACGATCGTCGGCTCGAACGACGTCAATGCTGATGCCAAGGTCGTCGGCATCTTCATCTTCGATTTCGGCACGCCCAACAGCGGCGGCACCATTTCCGGCAACACGATTTCGTTCGTGGACACGGGGATCGACGTCAGCGGCGACATCACGCCGACCGGCATCACGATCGGCGCCAACACAATTACCGACATCGACCCGAACGATCCGTTCACGGCTGGCGTCTCGTTCCAGCCAAACCCGAACGCGGTGCCATTCGATGTCACCGGCTCGGAAGGTGACGACGTCCTGACCGGCGGTGATGCGGCCGACACGCTCAACGGCTTGGGCGGCAACGACACGCTGACGGGTGGTGCTGGCGCTGACACGCTCAACGGCGGCAGCGGCGACGACACATACAATGTCGACTCCGATGACACGATCGTCGACGCCAGCGGTATTGACAAAGTCCAAGCCAGCGCAGACTTCACGCTCGCGGCCGGCCTTGAGATCGAGAACCTGACCTCGTCTGGAACCGGCGTAGCACTGACCGGTAACGAGCTGGCCCAGACGACCACCGGCGATGCCGGCGACAACGTACTCACCGGCGGCGGTGGTGACGATGAGTTCGACGGTGGCGCTGGCATCGATACGCTCAAGCTGTCAGGCGCGATATCTGATTACGCACGCTCGACAGGTGCGGGCGGTGAACTCGTTTTGACGAACACGACGACCAACGAAGCCGTCACGGTTTCTGGCATCGAGGTCGTCGATTTCGAAACCGGTTCCGACTTCCGCCTGGTCGGCTTTGGCAGCGACTATGCGACGATCCAGGCTGGCATTGATGCGGCCGCCGATGGCGAGACAATCCTGGTTGCGGATGGGGTTTACACCGAGACGGTGACGATTTCAAAGTCGGTCAGCCTCGTTGGAGCAAACGCTGGCGTGTCGGGCAGCGACGGACACTCCGATGACAGTATTCTGCAGGGCGTATTCGTGCTGGCAGCTGACGGCATTTTGATCGACGGCTTCACGATCGATGGTGGCGGTACGTTGGGCCAGGGTATCCGCGGCAGCGGGTCCAACACGACCCACAGCAATATCACGATCGAAAACAACATTCTGACGGGTCAGACGTCGCAGCCGATCCTCATGGGATTTGGTTTCGGCGGCGGCATTGGCAGCACGAACTGGAACGTGTCTGACAACCTGATCACGAACATCAGCGGCAATAACGCAACGGGCATTGTGTTGTTCAATATCACTGGATTGGTGATCGACGACAACACCGTGGACCATGATCTCGCGGCATTCAGCGGTCGCCGTGGCGCAAATCTCGACGGGACTTCGGATGTGACCTTCACCGACAACACGATGTTGCTCGGCTTGGTCAATCCGGCCAGCGACCCGACAAACGCGGCATTCAATGCGGCGCGCTACGGCCTTCAGATCTCGATGTCGAACCAGGGTTCGTCAAACATCACGATCAGCGGCAACAGCTTTGATGGTGGCTACGATGGCGTCATTACGCTCGGCAACGGTGTGCTGAGCGACCTGACAATCGACGACAACTTCTTTACCAATTCGGTTATCGGCATCCGTCCGCAGGCTGGCACGAACACACCGATCGGCGAGATTACCGGGCTAACGATTACGAACAATACGTTCGATGACCAGGAACTTGGCGCCATTCGCGCGACGTCGGGCGGTACGGACCCCTACAGTGACGTCACTATCGAAGGTAATACGTTCATCGGCACTGCGACGGTCATCTTTACGCCTCTGACCGTGTCGGGTCCTGCCACAATTGATGGAACCGAACTTGCCGACCAGATCAACGGCGGTACGGGCAACGACACGCTCAACGGCTTGGGCGGCAACGACACGCTGACGGGTGGTGCTGGCTCTGACACGGTTGACGGCGGTGCGGGCACAGGCGACGTCGCCACCTTCACCGGGGTGCTGGCCGACTACGCGTTCACCTACGTCACAGACCCGGTCACTGGCGAAGTGCTTGGCTTCGATACGGTGACCAACATTGCTACGGGCGATGTAGACACACTAACTGGTATTGAAGTGGTGACGATTGGCACGACGACAATTACGCTGGGTCAGCCGGTCCAAGTCTTCGTCGGCGGCTCGCTGGTTGGCACGTTTGCGACGATCCAGGCGGCCGTCAATGGCGCGCCCGACAACGCGACCGTGCGGATCGCTGCTGGCACCTACGCCGAGCAGGTCATCATCGACGGCAAGACCGGTCTGACGCTGGAGGAAGTCGGCGGCGATGTCATCATCGAGTTCCCAGCGGTGTTTGAAAACGACGTCGCGGGTCTAGGCGCAACCCCAGTGTTAGCGGTCTACAACTCGACCGACGTGACGCTCAACGGGATCACCGTTGACGGCAACCGTGCCTTTACCGCTGGGCCGATGGTGTTCTTCATCGGCATCGACATCAACGCCAGCACGGGCGTCGTGGTCGACGGCGTGACGGTCACCGGAACCCGGTCGCCGGAGCCAACCGACCCGCTGTTTGCCACAGCCGGCAGCGACCTGTTCGGCGTCCAGGACGGCTTCTCGATCTACGCCTACCAGTCCGCCGACGTGTCGATCATCAACTCGACATTCGAGGACAGCCAGAAGGGCCACATCGTCGTCCAGGAAGTCACCGGCACCGTGCTGGTTGACAACAACACGATCGTTGGCGTCGGCGCGGATGGTCGCATCGCGCAGAACGGCATCGAGGTGTTTGACGCGCCGGTTGCACAAATCACCAACAACACGATTACGGGCATCAGCTATACGGACAACCCGGCTGGTGGCTTCGACGAGTTCGTTTCAACGGGCATTTTCGTTGGGAATTCGGCCGGTAGCACGGTGTCCGGCAACAGCATCACGGCGCCGCCGAACTCGGGCGATGTCACGGTCGAGGACGCCGACGGCCGCGTGTTCGGCATCGTTGTGTCCCTCTCTGACGGTACGTCGATCACCGACAACATCGTGACGGGTCTGCTCGGCGCCGACGATCATGGTGGCATCGCAGTCGAGACCAGTGCCAACATCGTTCTGACGGGCAACACGTTCACCAACCTCTCGGTGGCGTTGACGACGGTCGATGCTTCGGCGCCGGGCGGTACCCCGCTTGTCGGCACGGAGTTTGCCGATAACCTGACCGGTAGTGCTGGAGCGGATATTCTCGATGGGCTCGGCGGCAACGACACGCTCGATGGCGCTGGCGGCAACGATACGCTGATCGGCGGCATTGATGCCGACGCCATCGACGGCGGAGCGGATATCGATACCGTGACCTACGCCGCTTCAATAGCGGCTGTGGCGATCAACCTCAATACCGGCATCGGAACGGGTGGGTCTGCTGAAGGCGACACGCTGACCAACATCGAGAATATAATCGGTTCGAATTTCGCCGATACGCTGACCGGCAATGCCACTGCCAACGTCTTGAACGGCGGCGCTGGCAACGACGCCATCGACGGTCTTGGTGGAATTGACACCATGATCGGTGGCCTCGGCGACGACAGATACACCGTCGATAATGCGGGCGATGTTGTAACGGAACTTGCTGGTGAAGGCCTCGACCGGGTATTCACCACCGTCAGCTACGCGCTTGCTGCCGGACAATCGATCGAGACCTTAATAACGACCAGCGGTTCTGGCCTCGTCCTGACCGGCAACGAAATTGCAAACACGCTGTTTGGCAATACCGGTAACGATACGCTTAATGGCGGCGGGGGGAATGACGTTCTCCAAGGCCTCGGCGGCATCGATACGATGGTCGGTGGTCTCGGCGATGACACGTACTACGTCGAGAACGTAGCCGACGTCGTGACCGAACTCGCCGGTCAAGGCTTCGACCGCGTGAACACGACGGTCGACTACGTGCTCGCAAGTGGTCAGTCCATCGACCAGCTCGCAGCCGTCGGCACTGCGGGCCGCCGCCTGACAGGCAACGAAATAGCAAATACTCTGATCGGCAACGTTGGCGTCGATTTGCTGGATGGCGGCGCTGGCAATGATACGCTTGACGGGCGTGGTGGAGCCGACAACATGGTCGGTGGGCTTGGCGATGACTTGTTCTACGTCGACAACGCCTCTGATGTTGTGTTCGAGTTTGCGAGCGAAGGAACAGATCGGGTCTATTCTTCCACGAATTATACCCTCTCGGCTGGGCAGTCGATCGAGTCGCTCATAGCCCTCGGCGGTGTTGGCCTGCAATTGACAGGCAACGAGTTAGACAATTCGTTATTCGGTACCCTTAGCGTCGACACATTAAACGGCGGAGCTGGCAACGACTTCCTAGACGGTCGAAGTGGCGCCGATACGTTGATCGGCGGATTGGGCGACGACCGGTACTTTGTTGACAACGTAAACGAGGTCGTGACCGAACTCGCCGGGCAGGGCTTTGACCGCATCACAACGACAGTCAACTACACACTTGCCTCCGGGCAATCAATTGAGTCGCTGATCGCTGGCGGCGTCTCTGGCCTTAGGCTAACGGGCAACGAATTGGCGAACAATTTGTTCGGCAATACTGGAGCCAACACGCTAGACGGTGGCGCTGGCAACGATGTCCTATCAGGTCTCGGCGGAGCTGACGTCTTCATGTTCGGCAATGCCTGGGGTTCCGACCGCGTGGCAGACTTCCAGAACGACGTCGATACTCTCAACTTCTCGAATGTGACCGGCCTCGATGATTATAGCCAGCTCGTCGTTACGCAATCGGGCGCCAACTCGGTGATCTCATTTGGCGGCAACACGCTGACGGTGGTTAACGTTCTGGTTGCCGACCTCTCAGACGACGTCATCGTTTGACGTCGAGAGGTTGAATTCGGAAGACCCCTGATTGTAAGCCGCCACCCGATCAGCCGCGATCGCCTTCGCGACCGGTTGATCGGGTGAAAACGACAGTACGTTTGTCGGTTAGACCGTGGGTCGCCAAAGCGCTCAATTGTGCTGGTCCATGCTTGAGCCCAAGACCATTGCCGCCGGTTGCTGCACTGCGAGACGGGTCGATACGGTCGAAGCGCTCGACGTGCGTTTGGAGACCGGGATGTCGTGGTCGATAACCTCTATGACGGTTCATCGCGTGTTGATCGAGGATCGCGATTAGGAGTTCGTTAAGGAGCCTGATCTACAATTTTGGTTGAGACGGGTTGCGCCGTAGTGACTGGCGCATGGCATGAAGCCGCCGTTCTCCCCGGCCGATCCGGATTCATTCACAAGTTAGTAAAAATCATGACGCGGTGCGCCTTGTTTGGGCGGCCGACTGTCAATGTATCCGAATAGGTGATTCCATGGCCGTGGTTGCGCAGGTTGAGGCAGATTCTTCGGCATTTGCTTTTCAAAGCCACAAGAAATTCGGAAATGAGTCCCCCGGCCTGCTTTCTGGCTTGTTAGGCGAGCTATTGACCTCGGCATTTCTCACAGCAACAACTGCGAGTATCGCCAATGCAATCATAAGTCGGCGATGGACCCGCAACACCAATCAGTTTGACTGTCACCTGCCGCAGATGCCGAGCCTCTTTCCGGAAGCGAGGCTTAGACTATGCTCAACCCATTTGGCGCTCGCCTGCCAACTTGGCGAGTACTACGATCATCTTAACTATTTACGGGATCTCAGCGCTCGCGTCGCCTCAAAGTCTCAAATCGAAGCGGAAATCGCTCCCATCGCACAGGCATGGCAAGCTCTGGCTATGTCAGCGGTGACCTGCATCAACCAGCTACTGCAGCAACTTCAGGACGATGCGCGTCAAGTCGACGAGGAACGCGCATTATTCGTCACTGACCTTTTGATGCGGGTTACGGCCGGCGAAACACCGTGCGTCGACGCCTACGGCATGGCCAAGATCCCGGCGTGGGCTGATCGGCGCAATGAAACGAGAACTCGACGCGGCCTACAAGCTTTTCTACAATTAGAAGATAGCCTGCAACGCGTCGCGGTACTGGACGCTAGCGTGGACGGTATCGGCGTTCTGGGCCTCCAGAACGCGCATGTCGGGGCGCGTGTTGGCCTGCTGGTAAAGCCTGGCTACACCCTCGACGGCACGGTCGTGTGGGTCGACGGAATGCGTGCCGGAATTAAACTTAACGCGCCGCTTCCAGTTGATTTTCAGCCGCAGACTTACCATTCCTGAACGGCACGAACCGGGGACATGTCTGCCAGATTAGACTGGAAAAATTCCCTACAGTTGAAGTTGACTTATCCGCAGGCCGTCATCGGAGTAGACCCGATACATGCGCTGCCGGCTCGACGTCTCAACGTCGCGCCACAGCAGCACGAACAACCGCCGGTAGCCAAACCGTCGTCGCACCGTCGCTTGCGGCTTCAGCCGCTCGCGTAACCCAACATAGCTGAAGCGGACGCTAACCCAGACTGGACCAACGATCCGGGGCAAGTCCAACATCGCAGTCCGCGCTGGGACGTCACGTGGCTGGACACAAGACCTTATGCATATGACCGAACGAGCCCACCAACCAGGATGTTCCACCCGTCAAACAGCACAAAGAACAGCACTTTGAATGGAAGTGAAATGACCGTCGGCGGCAACATCATCATGCCCATTGACATAACCAATGTGGCGACGACCAGATCAATAACCAGGAACGGCAGCAGAATTAAGAAGCCCATTTCGAAACCACGACGAAGTTCTGAAATCATAAACGCAGGGACCAAGATGCGCAAATCCTCGACCGCAGCCTCGGGCGTCAGGTCGGGAGTCCGTTTACGTGCAAGTTCCTCGAACAGCTTTAGGTCTTTATCGCGCACGTTGGCTTGCATGAACTCGCGCAACGGCTGGACGACACGATTGTAAGCCTCCTTCTCGTCAATGCGGCCCTCCATCAGAGGCTGAAGGCCGTTGCTCCACATGCGATCAAATGTCGGCGCCATGATGAAAAACGACATAAACAAAGCCAAGCTCACGAGCACGATGTTAGAAGGCGTCGAGGGGAGACCCAATCCAGAGCGCAAGAAGGACAGCGCAATAACGAGACGGGTGAAGCAAGTCATAGTGACGAGAATCCCGGGCGCCACTGACAGCACCGTAACAAGGGCTAGCAATTGGATGATGCGAGAACTTGTGCCCGTTTGTCCTTCAGGAAAAAGGCTTCTCAAATCGATTGGCTGGGCACTCGCTTCACTTGCGAATAAAGCGATAAAGAGTGCCGTGGAGAAGAGATGCTTCATTCGACCACCATGGATCTGAGCAAAAACCTGCGGGCACGTCCCTTCGTTCTAAGTTGGACAATCTCACTGAGATCGTCCTTCAAGAACTCAAGGCCGGCCGCTGTCTGAACCTGGGCCAGGCTGGTGCTACGCACATAGCCGGCAACGTCCTCGGTCATCTGCGCCACGAGTGCGTCCCGCCCCTCCTTCACGGCTTGCGAGAACGCCACAGAGCCTTCCAGTCTGAGCCATGGCCCGACGCCACCGCCGATATTCACAATGATTGGCTCAAGCGGAACGATGTGGTCTTTGAGCCGATCGGCGGCGCCAGAGCTGGATGGCTCCGCTGAAGCGCTAGCCGAGTCATGCCCAGGAGGGGCTGCAGCACCTCCCGCCCCACTGGTTGCCACAGGAGTAGGCGCTGGCGGCCCAATGATCACGCCGTAGCCAAAGCCTGCGCCGACTCCTAAAACGATAAGAAGCAGCAATGGAATGACGAAGCCACCGGCACCCGCCATCGCTGGATTTTCAGACTCGGCCATATCGTCTCCCAGCCATTGTCATTCTAGAATGGAAACAGTAGATCGATGACTTGATGGCCCCACGCAGGCTGCTGAACCTCCATGATCCGGCCGCGCCCGCCGTATGACATCCTCGCCTCGGCAATGCGGTCATGCGAAATCGTGTTGTCGGCCTTGATGTCGGTGACGTTGACAATTCCCGTGAACGTCAACACCCGCAACTCGTAGTTGACGCGAAGCTCCTGCGAGCCCCTGATGACGAGATTGCCGTTGGGTACCACTCCCGTGACCACGGCGGCGATCCGCAGATCGATGTTTTCGGAACGCACAATGGCGCCCTTACCATCCTGGGAGGTATTGGACGTCACCGCAGAGTCCATCTGGGCGGACACTGCGGACGCAAAGCCTTTCCAATCGATATTGTGGCTCATGTCGAGCCCAAATCCATGGGAAGAATCACGCGAGCGCTTCGAGCTATTGTCGAACGAAGCCTTGTCCTTGATCGATATTGTTACGGTAAGGATGTCGCCAACCCGGCGGGCGCGGGGGTCACGGAACAGGTCCGTGCCTCGCTCCTGCCACAGCGAGCCGTTGGCAGAGATCGTGTGCGCGCGCGCGGCATGCTGATGACCAGCGAGAGCCGTTGCGTCGGTGACCGGGACAGTAAGACCCGAGCCAACTGGGCTAAGCTCAGGCTCGCGGCCAATCTCCAACGGCCTTGCGGCGCAGCCTGCGAGAACGCTGCACAGGACAGCCAGTCCGATGGACCGCACTATCGCAATTCGCATAGCAATACGGTTGAACCAGAGACATTTCTTAATCACGGATTCACCGCCGGCTCAACCGTTTGCGCCGAAGCCGCTACAATCATTGAGAGATTTGCCGCCTTTTCAGAAGGCATTTCGTTCAAGATTGAGCTTGCCACTCGCGTATCGAGGCGCATCAGGATAGAAGCTGCGGTTGTCGGGTCAAGACGCGCAATTTGCTCCGAAGCAGCTTCAGCTCGCATCCCCGTATATATACTGACAAGCTGCTCGGTAGCTTTCTTAACAAATGCCTCACGCTTTTGGATCCAGTCCTTCAATTGCGCGCTGCGCGCTTCCAATTCGGAAGTTTTCCCATCGATTTTTTTGCCGAGCTCCTCAAGATGCGCCATTTGCTTAACCAACCGCGCCTCGGCTGCAACATCGCGCACTGCTTCGCAGTACTGCGCGGCAATCGAGCCGGAAAGCTGCTGCTCTAGAAGCGCGGGCCGCGCAGGCACCACGTCTTCAATTTTTGCCTGCAGCTTTTTTTTGGGCGCTTCAGCGAGCGCGGGAACCTCGGCCCATGCAAGAAAGTATACTGCGAGAATCGCCACACTCGCAGCCGCAAACTTGGCCGTCAGCCTCCGCCAGCTTGTATGAACTGGCACCCGCGTAATAGTGATCATCGTCCGTTCCTTCTGCGCGCTCATTGCACAACGAGTTCGGCTTGTAAGGCACCCGCCGACTTGATCGCCTGAAGAATCGCGATGATGCCGGGTGGCTTGAGCCCCATGCGGTTGAGGCCGGTCAAAAGCGTCTGCAGGTCGACGCCATCGACCACGGCGAAGCTGCTTTGTTCCTGCCCTGCCGCCACTGTTGTCTGATTGGCAACAACCGTCTGGCCCCTCGAGAATGCTGCGGGCTGCGATACCTGTGGCGTTTCCGTTACCCTCACCGTCAAGTTGCCGTGAGTAACAGCGACGCGGCTCACTTTAACATTGCGGCTGATGACGATCGTGCCCGTGCGCTCATCGATAACGATGCGCGCGGGCATGTCCGGGCTGACAAGCAGTTGTCCAATCTCGGCGATAAAGCGCGACGGAGAAACTTTTTTGGGCAGGTCGACCGCCACCGAGGCTGGCCCGTTGTCGCGAGCCAGTCGCATCTGATAATGCTGCATAGTGTGCGCGTTGATAGCGTCAAACACTGCAACCGCTGTCGTGAAATCCGGGTTCTTGAGCTCAAGATGAAATCGCGTTGATTGCGAGACCGGGCTCGGCGAACGACGTTCCACGAGCGCACCACCAGCGATCCGCGCGCTCGTCGGTGTGCCGTAAGTTAGGACTTCGTTCTGACCCTTGGCCTCGAAGCCCGAAACCGTGACCGAGCCCTGCGCGACGGCATAGACTTGGTTATCGGCGGCTTGAAGCGGGGTCATAATCAAAGTACCTCCCGCGAGCGAACTCGCATCGCCGAGCGAGGTTACTGTCACGTCGATGCGATTGCCCGGCACGGCGAAAGCTGGCAACTCGGTCGTCACCATCACCGCCGCAACGTTGCGCGTACGCGCGCCCAATCCGCGAATGTTGACTCCCATTCGCTCAAGCATCGCGGTCATGGATTGATCGGTAAAAGGCGCGCTGCGCAGGCTATCGCCTGTTGCTTTGAGACCGGCGACAAGCCCGTAGCCAACAAGCTGGTTCGAGCGGATCTCCCTCATCGAGGTTATGTCTTTGACCCGCGTTTCCGCAGCATCAGCACCGCTAGCGGACACAATAAAGGAGGTGATTATCAGCGCTCGAAGCATGACTAACCTTGCACCTCGACCGTTCCGTCGGCGCGAACAATGCCGGTTACGATTGTCCCCGTGTCAGAATTGCGAACCCGCACGTATTGCCCGACGACCCCCGCCTGCAACGCGAGGCCGACAGCACGGATGTTGAGTCCACCATCCCTAAACTCGACGGTGACACGTTCACCCTCCTTGAACACTTGTGGCTCGCGGAGCGCGTTGAGCGGGATTGCCGCGCCAGCAACCAAAGGCCGACGCGCCACCTTCCCAACAACGCTGTCGCGCGATGTATAATGCGTCCGTCGCGCCACATCATTTGCGATGAGATTCCGCTCAATCACCATTTCCTCTGTCAGCGCATCGCCGGGCTGGATCGAGGCGCTTGGAACAGGAAATCGGGTCGATTCGCTCGCGCAAGCGACTCCGAACCACGCCTGAGCGACGAGACAATATATGAATAAGCGCATCGGTCGATCCATTGAGCGGTGAACTGTGCACTTTCTAGCTTGGGCGGCAATTAACGGAGACCCTTGGAAACCGTTCCCATCATCTCATCGGCTGCCTGCACGACCTTGGAATTCATCTCGTAAGCGCGCTGGGCAGAAATGAGCTCGGTGATTTCCTTCACCGCATCGACGTTGGATGCTTCAAGGTAACCCTGTTTGATGGTTCCAAGGCCGGCGGCTCCTGCGGTGCCAACGACAGCGGGGCCCGAGGCGGCGGTCTCGCGGTAAAGATTGCCGCTGAGCGGAGAAAGTCCGACATCGTTCACAAATCCGGCAACCGAGATCTGTCCGAGTAGCTGCGGCTGCACGTCACCGACGGCCTGTCCGAATACCTGCCCTGTGTCGTTCACCGTTACATTGGTAACCTCGATCGGTATTGTGATCGCCGGCTGAACAACATAACCCTCTGTCGTTACAATCTGCCCAGTCGCGCTTTTATTGAAGGCGCCGGCCCGTGTGTAGAGCGTTTCGCCATCTGGACCCGCCACACGAAAAAAACCCTTGCCCGTGAGCGCTAAGTCGAGCGAGTTACCAGTCTGAGCCAACGCGCCCTGCATGTGCAAGTTCCGCACTGCAGCTGCCTTGGTCCCAAGACCGACGCGCAACCCTTCGGGTATCACTTCGTCTGTGCCAGCGGTTGGTGTCCCGGCGGCCCTGTCTATTTGATAAAGAAGATCAGTGAACTCGGCGCGAGACCGCTTGAAGCTTGTCGTATTAATATTGGCAACGTTGTTCGAGATAACCTCGACATTGAGCTGCTGAGCCGCCATTCCAGTCGCCGCGATTGCAAGTGCACGCATTGGCTTTTCCCCCATAT
This sequence comes from Hyphomicrobium aestuarii, assembly GCA_034408685.1. Lineage (GTDB taxonomy): Bacteria > Pseudomonadota > Alphaproteobacteria > Rhizobiales > Hyphomicrobiaceae > JANXVY01. The sequence goes on from JAWXCP010000208.1 coordinate 13,220, forward strand.
TTCAAAGTGTCTGCGCAGCGTGCTCTCAGATTTGCATCCGGCTAATCTCAAGGTAGGCAGCCACGATCTTGTCGCGGAGGGCGATGGAGATCTGCAGCGACTGCTCAGCCGCCATGACCTGCTCAACGACTGCCTGCGTGGACGCGGTCCCTTTGATGCCAGCCACCGAAACACTCTCCGCCTTGTGAAGTTGTTGCGCCAGTCCAGCTACAGCTTCGCCTATCAGATCAGCGAAATCAGTATTCTCCACCGGACTGGACACACCGCCCGATGCGCCAGCTCGCGATAACCCGCCCGGGCTGTCGACAGCCAATTTTTGCTGGGCGCTATAGCCCTTCACCGGATCGATGTTCATCTCGCCCTCAATAGCTCGATAAGATCGTTGGTCATCTCGCGAACCTGACGCACGACTTGAAGATTAGCCTCGTAGCTGCGGTGCGCCTCCCGCATATCCGACACTTCAACCAAAGGATTGACGTTCGGCATCTTGACGTTGCCGTTGGCATCAGCTGCCGGGTGACCCGGATCGTGTTGGATCTTGAACGGCGATTCATCGCGGCCGATCGAAGCGACGCGCACAACAGTCACTCCGGTCGCGCGGTCGAGCTCTTGTTTGAAGCTTACCGTCTTTCGCGCGTAAGGATCGCCACCACTTGTCTCCGCGACCGATGTCGCGTTGGCCAAGTTCTCTGAGACGACGCGCAGACGCGTTGACTGCGCGCTTAGCGCGGCAATAGCAGATACCTTTGCGAACCTAAGATCGTCACTCATGCGCCACCCCGGACACTGGACAGCAGCATGCGATTGAACGAGCCCATGATACCTGCGACCGCAGCCTGCTGCCCCCTAGATTCGCCTAGAATCGCCATCTCGCCATCGAGTGAGACAGAATTGCCCGAATGTTTTTCGCTGGGCTGCTCGCGAACCAGGACGCCATATCGCTCGCTTCCGATACTCTGCGGTGCCAAATGCTGAGGGCTGGTAACGCTCATTTGCATCTGAACGCTGCCGACAGCCTCTTCAAATGAAGGAATATCCTTTGCGCGATAGCCTGGGGTGTCGGCATTAGCGACATTTGATGCAACAACGGCGACACGCGAAGCCAGCCACCGCATACGCTCGTGACCAATCGTGAAAATTCCAATATCGCTCATGGGCCTATTGCTCCTGACCTATGGTCAGTAACTAGTCGCGTTGACTTGCCCGAGACTTGTGTGTTCGCCGCGAGCCTACTTGGGTCGCGCGCCATCAAATGAAGAATGATTTCTGCAATTGCGCGATAGAACTCGGCCGGTATCGGGCGATCGGCTTGGACCGCCCCATACAAACTGCGGGCGAGTGCGCGATCCTCGATGACAGGAATTTCGTTTTCCTCAGCAATTCGCCGGATAGAAAAGGCGACGAGATCGAGACCTTTGGCAATGACGACCGGCGCTGCTGTCTCGCCCTGCACGTACCGTAGCGCAACTGCGTAATGGGTCGGATTGGCCACGACCAGCGTGGCCCGTGGAACTCGGGAGATCATGCGTTGACGTGCGCGCTCGCGCGCAAGTGATCGCTGCCTGGCGCGAATCATCGGGTCACCCTCCGACTGCCGCTGCTCGTCCTTGACTTCCTGCAGGCTCATACGCAGGTCATTGCGCCACTTTATGCGCGTCCAGATGACGTCTCCCAAGGCCAGCACCGCCATACACAATCCGGCCGCCAAGAACAGCGCGGTAAGCTCACCAAGTACGATGCGCGGTAGTTCCTCGGCATTGACTTGCATGTAGCCAGCGGCACGACGCGCTCCGGCAGTCAAAAGATAATAGAACAGCGCCGCGGCGAGGGTAATCTTGACAATCGCCTTTGCGAACTCCACGCGTGCTTGCGCGCCAAGAACCCTTGTAAGTCCACTTGAAAGAGAAATTCGAGAGAAATCAGGCTGGATTCGAGTCAACACCATCGCCGGCGGATTTTGAATGATGGACGCCAGGATGCCAACTACGATCATTGCCAGCAGCAGTGGGCCAGTGGCAAGCGCGATGAACCTTGCCATGCTCCAGGCGAGTTCAATGGCCCGCTCACCCGACTGGAGATCGAAATCGAATGGCCGCTCGAGAAGTTGGGTAAGTTCAAACAGGTGGCGAACTGCAAACGGCGCCACGGCCGACAATGTCAAACCCAAAGCCAGCAGCACGCCCGCGCTACCGACCTCTCTCGAAAATGGAGTATTGCCTTTTGCCAGGGCATCCTCGATACGCCGTGGAGAGGCCTCCTCCGTCTTTGACTCGCGGTCGGGCTGCTCAGCCATCTTCCACTCCCGGGCAGCGCACAGCAGGCCATGCCACTGGTACTTGCTGTGTCAAAAGTCTTCACTGAATTGGACGACCTCACGCACAGCCACACCAAATTTGTCCGTTGCCTCGTCGATAACCACCACTTCGCCGCGAGCAACGATGCGATCGTTAACAACGACGTCGACGAGATCACCAATTTTGCGGTCGAGCGGGATGATCGAGCCTCGAGTCATTCCCATTAGTTTGGAAACTGGAATACGAACCGCGCCAAGTACGATCTGGACGCTAACCGGAATGCGCATGATCGCCTCGTGACCACGCGCACCCCAATCGTCGGATGCCCCCCTCAAGGGATCACCCAAAGACCCTTCCGCCGCAGAACGCATTTGGGCAATACTCTCGACCACGCTGTCCAGCTTGTGAGCTGTTTCGGAACGATCGTCTGCGGTCACGGTCACATCCCTTGTCAAGCGGCTTTGCCGGTTTCCGCTGGCGCACCGCCCAACGCGGTTTGCTGCTCAAGCTCATCAACCGACGGACGATATACGTCAGAGATTGCCTTACGCCCATGCTCAATAGCGATCTGCGGCATTGCGCCATTCATAAACGCCAGCAACGTCTGTTTGATCACGACATACTGGCGCATTCGCTTTTCGCGCATTATCTTGACCTGCGTCGCAATTGGCGAAAACAGCGAGTAAGAGAAGAATATTCCAGCAAAAGTGCCGACCAACGCCGCCCCAATTAAACCACCAAGAACCTCAGGTGGCTGGTCGATCGAAGCCATGGCCTTGATGACGCCGAGCACAGCAGCCACGATGCCAAGCGCTGGCAACCCCTCCGACAACGCAACGAGCGAGTGATAAGCTTTGAGCTTATCGGCTCGCATGGTCTGGATCTCTTCATCCATCAAAGACTCGACCTCATGGGTTCGAGCATTTCCCATAAGAATAAGCCGGAAGTAGTCACAAATGAACATCAACAAACGGGGATGCTTCAGGATCTTCGGAAAAGCCAGGAAGATGGGTGATTCATGGGGGTTATCGAAATGCTTTTCAACCTCACTCTTCGACTTCGACCTCATTTCGCGCATGAGCGCGAACATGCATCCGAGTATAATCAGAAAATCTGTCTTCTTCGGCGCCGCATTAGTCGCCACTTCCATAAGTGCCACGCCAACATCCTTGATCGTCTTGAATGGGTTCGCTACGATGAATGTTCCCAGCGCGGCTCCTAGGATAATCACATATTCCCAAGGCTGCCACAGCACATCGATATGACCACCCATGGCGGCAAAGCCACCGAGCACACACCCAAGGGTGACCACGAGTCCAACAAGGATTGTCATCGTCCTAAGCGTATCCCATCAATTCGCATTTGTGGCCGCAGAGTCCATGTGGTTGCTTGCGCCAGCCTGTTCCATTGGCAACCACCGACACACAAGCTTCGAGCAAGTTGAAGCGGGCAATAGGTATATTGCAGCGTCGCTTGGGTGCGATGATATTACCGCGCCTCCTGGCGCCGGGAGGCGTGCGATGACCACCACGATATCTAGCTTTCGGCAGATTACTGCTAACCTTCCCGCGGCGCTTGATCGAACAGCCAGCGAGCCACAGGTCAGGCGCGAAAGCGCGAACTACCTTGCGACAATTAGCAAAGTAAAATCAATCGATGACTTGATGGGCAACGACCGAGCATACCGCTTTGTTTTGAAATCCTATGGCCTCGATGAGATGGCGTATGCCAAGGCGTTTATTCGCCGCATATTGACCGAGGGTATCGATAGGCGCGACAGCCTTGCCAACCGCCTCGCCGATCCGCGATATCGAGATCTGGTAACGGATTTCAACTTCGCGCGCTATGGATCCACAACGACAACGTTCGGGCGAACCCAGCAGGGTACAGTTGACCGCTACGTGCGGCAGACGCTCGAAAGTGATGTTGGTCGTAGTAATAACGGCCTACAGCTTGCGCTCTATTTCGAGCGCAAGGCGTCTTCTGTCACCACGCCCTACGCGCTCATGGCGGATAGGGCGCTACTCAAGGTAACGCAGGTGGCCCTCGGGCTGGCTGAAGCCACCGGCCGCCTCGATATTGACCGTCAGGCGGAGTTGATAAAGAACCGGATGGAAATTGCTGATCTTAAAGATCCAGTAAAACTTGATCGATTTCTTACACGCTTCACTGCTCTTTGGGACTCAACCAATCCTTCCGCCACACAGTCGACGGCGCCAAATCTGTTTAGCGGAAACGCCACCGCATCGTTTGGCATAGATCTGCTTGAGCAGGTTCAGAGAGTTCGCAGGAAAGGCTAATACATGGAGCCGAGTTTATACGTTTCACTCTCGGGGCAACTCGCGCTGCAACGGCGGCTCGATACAATTGCCAACAATGTCGCCAACAGCGCGACATCAGGATTTCGGGCTGAGAACGTGACATTTGACAGCATCTTGTCACGGCGAGAAATCGCGTACTCGGGAGTTGGAAATACGACGTTCTCCAACGCATCGGGTAGTTTAATACAGACCGAAAATCCGCTCGACATGGCGATCCAAGGTGACGCCTACTTCGCGATCGCCACGCCTGCCGGAACTGCATACACCCGCGATGGCCGTTTCCGCGCGTCCGCAACGGGTGATCTGGAGACGCTTGAAGGGTTTAGGGTGCTCGATTCGGGCGGTGCGCCGCTGCAGATTAATCCGGCGCTCGGGCCGGTGCAGATCGCACGCAACGGCCTCGCGAGCCAGAATGGCAATCGCATTGGCACGATTGGGCTTTTCAAGCTTCCAGTAGACGCCGCTCTGTCGCGAGGGCCAGGGGCTGGACTTGTTTCAGACAAGCCGGGGGAGACGGTTATTGATTTCAGCGCAACGGGGATTGCGCAAGGCTACGTCGAAGGCGCGAACGTTAATCCCATGCTAGAAATGACGCGGATGATCGCAGTTTCCCGATCGTTTGAGGCGCTGTCGGCTTCAATGGATCAATCTGACCGCAAGTTAGTCGACGCGATCCGGGCGCTCGGAGGAGCACGATGAAGGATCGAGGGGAAACCGCACTGTCGGCCATCCCGGCTCCAGGAACTATTGCGCGCGACCTAGTAATTCCCAATCACCTGACGCGATTGGCGCGAGTGGTGGACCAGAGCAACGGACCAATTCGGCTAACGCGCAGGGGCGGACGCGTGAGCGAAGTCACGTCCAGCTGCATCAAGGTAAGTGCGCTGGCAGACACTGCAAAGCTTGGCTGCCTGGTGGAGGTTGAGGCAGGTCAGCAACCGATCCTTGGCGAGGTCATTGCCATTCACTCCACGGGCACGACGATCAAGCTGTTCTCGGCTGCGCCGCGCCTGGGACTTGGCTCTCGTGTTTGGGTTAGGGACGAGCTCAGAATTCGGCCACACCGGAGTTGGATCGGCAGGGTCGTCAATGCGTTGGGCGAGCCGATCGATGGAAAGTCGTCGCTGACGCAAGGCCTCAAATCCTATCAGATCGACTGCGCCCCCCTGGAGCCAATGCAGCTCGATCGCGTGCAGCGGCCCCGCAGGACTGGTGTGCGAGCCTTGGACCTTTTCA
>JAWXCP010000209.1:0-14910 GCA_034408685.1 Hyphomicrobium aestuarii
GCGGCGGCTAAGCGGCGAGCTGAGATCGAGCGTCAACTGGCAGACAGCCAAGCGCGGCTGGCTGGGATCGCGCCAGATGGGTTGGCGGCGCTTGCAGCCGAAGTTGCGGCCGCTGCGGAACGGGAAGGGCAGCGGCGAGAGGATGTGGGACGAGAGGCTGCGGGTCCAGACGATGCGGGTCGAGACGATGCGGGTCGAGACGATGCGGGGGCTCCAAAAGCATCGCGTCGGGGCGCGCCGTCTGGCGCTGCTGCGGCGGTACGTTCGACGGCTCGTTCAATGCGGACGGGGGTGGCACCGGGGGCTGCGCTGGCGCCAGATCTCTTCAGCCATGTCGCTACCGTGCGCGATGATGTTGCGGCTGACGGGTCGAACGGTCAACCGATGGCGGTGCTGGCTGGAGCGGGCGACGCGATTGGGGGCCGAGGTGCTGCCGATGAGAGCATCGCAGACGGGGCTGCGTTGGGACATGCGGCTGCGCTGGCTGACGTTCGCGCTCAACTGGCAGTGGCGATGCGTGAGGGCGAACGGTTGCGCGCGGCGACCGACGAGGCCGCACTCGTGGTCGCACGGCTGACCGGTACGCTCGAAGCGGCCCATGCGCGGCTCAAGATCGAGAGCGCCAGGACTGAGGGTGGTGGAGGCGATGCGCGCGTCGTTGGGAGCGTTCAAGCCGACAGCGATGTCGGCTGCGCTGCACTCAGCGCCGACACGTTCAAAGAACGGATGGGAGATCTTGCAGCCGCACTCCGTGACCGGGTGCGTGAGGAAGTCGCCTTCCGCGACACGTTGCCGAGCGCGCAGGCGATGGCGGCGCTACTAGCCAACCGCACAACAAGGGCTGCGACGCTGGCCGCCTTAGAGCGCGAGCAGCAGGAGGTCGATCTTGAACTCCAGCGGCTTCTCGGCATGCAGGAAGGTGCTGGTGGCGAGCTCACCGCCGGTGACATCGAGCGGCTGGCGGGCGACCTTGCGGGGGCTGAGGCCTCGGTTGCGACCTACGAGGACGAAGCGGGCGGACTTGCGTTGCTGCGCGGCCTGCTCGACGAGGCGATCGGAGGGGCGCAGGATCGGCTGCTCGAGCCCGTGATGCGGCGTCTCGAACCATATCTCGCCGATGTATTCCCGGATGCGGCGCTCGATCTCGACCGGGAGCTATCGGTGACGGCACTGGCTCGCGGCGGGCAGCGACTGGCGCCGATGAAATTCTCAGGCGGAACGGCGGAGCAGATCGCCATTCTCGTGCGCCTCGCGTATGGGCGGGTATTGGCTGAGAACGGGCAGCCGACGCCGGTCATTCTCGATGACGCGCTCGTCTATACCGATGACGCGCGGCTGGCCGCCATCTTCCGGTGCCTCACGACGGCAGCGCGGCACCATCAAGTGCTGGTATTGTCATGTCAGGACAGCCGGTTCGCGGCGCTACCGGGCAAACGACTGCGGCTGACGCCATGGGAGGGGCCAGCCGCGTGAACCACATTGGGAGGTCTCGAACCCTTGGCGGCGCTACCGGGATGGACGTTCCGCCCGGTTATCCAGTGATGGACGTTCCGCCCGGTTATCCAGTGATGGACGTTCCGCCCATGGTGCCGATCTCGGGTCGCTGAACGCCAGCGGTCGGATCTTCCGAACGGCGCGACTTGCCTTCGAAGAAGGCGCCTTGCTCGATCGCGAGTGCGGAGTGATGGATGTCGCCTTCGACATGGCTCGAAGCTTGGAGCTGGACGCGCTTGCTACGGATCGAGCCCATGACTTGGCCGCGAACCACGACTTCATCGGCGATGATGCTGCCGGTCAAACGCGCCTTCTCGCCGATCATCACATAGCCCGAGTGGACATCGCCCTGGACTTCGCCGTCGATCTGGACGTCGCCCTTGGAGACGAGGTTGCCGACGACCACGAGATCGGGGCCGATGATCGACGGTGTGCCAGCACGACCAGTGGACGACGCCTGCATGATCGGAGCGACCGGCGGTGGCATCGACGTGGCACCCGGCCCCATCGGAATCTTACCGAGATCGGTCTCTGGCTTCTTGAAATTAGGCAACATGTTCAACCCCCTCGATGATCGTCCACCGGCTCGCGTCCAATGGGCCCGCCCCATCTCGGGACGACGCCGCACCGGTCCGCTCGAACACCATGTTGATCCGGTGCCCCATGTTGCAAGTGGACAGTGCATTCTTAGCCCGCCCGCGAAGCATCAACCTAACATAGTCTCCAGATTACGTCACGCGTCGTGGGCATAGTTGCAGCGTGTGGCCGCGATGCAGCGATTGCACGCGCTGCAAGCAGTCTCGCATCGTCGGCGGAGTTGAAAGTCGCCGCTATTTCGCCAAAGTCTGGACGGCGTCGAGCACCTGTTCGGCGTGCCCCGGGACCTTCACCTTGCGCCACGATTTGACGACCTTGCCCTTCGCGTCGATCAGGAATGTGGCCCGCTCGACGCCCATGTATTTCTTGCCATACATCGATTTCTCGACCCACACGCCATACGCGTTCGACGCCTCCTGGGCCGTATCTGCGGCCAGGGGGACGCGCAGTTCATATTTCGATTTGAATTTCTTGTGGCTCTCGGCCGAGTCGGGTGAAATTCCGATGACGGTGGCGCCAGCGGCAGCGAACTGGTCGACGAGGCAGGAGAAATCTTTGGCCTCCGATGTGCAGCCCGGTGTGTCGTCCTTAGGGTAGAAGTAGAGCACGACCGGTGAGCCCTTGAGCTTCGACAGCTGCAGCGTTGTGCCATCGTCTGCGGGCAGCTTAAAATCGGGGGCTTTATCGCCGTCTTGAACCATAGCAGAGCCTTTCTTTTGACGAATTTGAACCTGTGATGTCGGATATTATAGGCGATGCGTCTACGGCGCCGGTGGAGAAGAGGTTCGCGCCAGCAAGGGGCGTTCGGGCACCAGTCGGTAAAATGCTCGATCGACGGCCAGCTTTCGCGCGTAATGTTTTGGTTTGGATGTCGGGAGGCCAGACGGTCATCGGCTCCGTTTGGACCGGCAAAGTCGATCAAGGAGGACGCAGTATTGGCCGATTGGGAGACGAGCTCGGGGACCACACGGCGCAAGCCGCGTGCGGGCGTCGGCCGCCGCCCCTCGCTTGTCGCGCGCGGGATTGCTGCTGCCAGCTTGGTCATGGTGTCGATTGCCGTCGTAGCCGCTGCCGCGATCGGAATGGCGTACGTCCGCATTCAATACGGCCCGATCTCCTTGAAGCCGCTTGCCGGTCTGATCGAAGCTGAGATCAATGCGGAATTGTCGGGGCTCGTGGCTCAGGTCGACGATGCCCAGATCGCAATGAGCGACGACGGCCGCGGCGTCGAAATGCGCTTGGCGAACCTACGGTTGGCGACCAAATCGGGTGACACGGTCGCGTCCGTTCCATCTGCAGCGATCGAGTTGTCCGGTCTCGCATTGCGCTCGGCGCGGTTGGTGCCGTCGCGGATCGAGCTTATCGAACCGAGGGTGTCGGTGGCCTACACCGATGCTGGCGGCTTCAAACTGATGCTCGACGCCCGCGATCGCAAACCGGATGGCCGCATCGGACGCGCCTCGGCCGTCGATGGTGCCAGCTCCGCCGGGGGAGCGGGATCGCCGGTGGGCGTGGCAACCGGAGGCGGAGATCAATTCGACCTTGCTGCGCTTATCGCGTCGGCGACGGACCGATCGCAGCGCAAGTCCGACGGGCCAACGTACTTACGCGAGATTGCCATCAAAGATGCGTTCGTCAGCGTCGACAATCGCGGAGCACTCAGCGAGTGGCGGATCGCCGAAGGCAGTATCGACCTCGACAGGTCGACCGCTGCCCGCCTCGCATCTGGCCGGGCCCGCGTTGCGTCGAGCCGAGGGCCGTGGACCGTTGCCTTCGAGGTGACGGGGACGGCAGGAGCAACGGGGGCGGGTGCGACGGGTGCGGCAACGGGACGGCAGGACGTGTCGATTGTCACCACGGTACGCGATGTGAATCCTCGCGTGCTCGGGCTGGCGATGCCGCAACTGGCCATGCTCCAGCCGCTGGATCTTCCCGTGTCGGGCGATATCCGGATCGACGTCTTAGCCGATGGCGCGGTGTCGGCAGCTGCGATCGCGTTCGAGGGAAGTGCTGGCACGCTCGTGCTGCCGTCGGTCACTGATGCGCCGTTCAACATCGACCGGGTCGCGGTTGGTGCACGCTATTCGAAGGGGCGGCTCGATCTTGATACGGCAACGCTGGCGTGGGGCAATTCGGTCGTGGCACTGAAAGGTGTCGCCAAAGCCGATACTGGCGGGCGTGGCTGGGCATTCGGCCTGGCCACTGAACGCGGGCAGCTTGCTGCCGATGAGTTCGGCGTCGAGCCAATGGCGCTGACCGAAGGTGCCCTGCAGGGCCGATATGTGCCAGCAACTGGCACTGGGCCAGCTACCGCGGATGAAATCCGCTTCGACCGTATCGCGCTCGCCGCTGGCGGGGCACAGTTGACGGGGACCGGTGGCGTTCGGACCGGACCTGCTGGCGGCGGGTTCTTCGAGGCCAAACTCGGTGCAACGACGGTCGACCGGTTGAAGGCGTTGTGGCCACGCGGCATCGCAAACGGGGCGCGGAGTTGGGTTGGCGAGCGCATCCGGCGCGGGGCGATCCGGTCGGCGACGATCAAGTTCTACAATGGCGGCTACGCCAACGACGCTGGCGTGCCAGCTGGCGTCGAGCCGCGGCGCCTCTCGATCGCGCTCGAGGCCGCCGATGTCACAGCAGTTCCGCTGGCGTGGCTGTCGCCGATCGAGGCCCCACGCTTGCTGATGCGGCTTGAAGACAATGCGCTGGAAGTCAACATTCCCGATGCTCACATTGCGCTTGGCGGCGGCCGGCGGGTGCCGATCAAAGGCGGCCGGTTCTCTGGGAGTGATCTCGACAAGCCCGCGCCTACTGGCGAAGTCACGTTCCGGGCGACCGCTGGCGTCGTGCCGGTACTCGAGGTCCTCGACCAGAGCCCGCTGCGCCTGTTGCGGAATAACCAGATTTCGACCGATGGCCTCGACGGCAAAGCCGACGGCAACATCAAACTGACATTCCCGCTGATCGCCGGATTGTTGGCGCGCGACGTCAACATCGAGGCCAAGGCCAAGCTGAGCGACGTGAAGGGCAAACAACTCGGCGGCGCCTTCGATGCCCAAGCCGGTAGCTTCGCCATCGATGTGACGCCCGTTGCCGTCGACGCGAGCGGGGAATTTCTCGTCAACGGCGTGCCGATCAAACTTGGCTGGCAGCGCATCCTGGAAGACAACGGCGAGAAGCAACCGCCGCTACGCCTGTCGGCTGTGCTCGACAACGCCGACCGGGACCAGCTCGGTATCGACATCAACCACATCATTCAAGGCGAAGTGCCAGTCGAGATCCTGATCGAGAAAGGCGCGGACAAAACCGACCCGCACACCGTGAAATTGCGTGCCGACCTGACAAACGCAGAAATCGCATTCGAAAGCATCGCGTGGCGTAAGGCCCGTGGCCGATCGGCGATACTCCAAGCCGATATCGTCAAGGGCAAGACCCACAAAGTCGAGCTGCAGAACCTTCGGCTGGAGGGCGACGATATCACGATGCACGGAACGGCCGCGATCTCGGCCGACAATCGGTTGCGCGAAATCGAACTCACGGAACTGGCCCTCAACGTCGTATCACGGGTCCAGATCAACGCGATGCTGAAGACCGACGGCAACGACAAGACCGGCGTGTGGCAGGTCAAAGTCAAAGGCCGCAACTTCGATGGCCGCGACCTGTTCCGCTCGCTGCTGTCACTCAACAGCGCCCCGGAGCGGCCGCCCGCGAAGGCCGCGAAGCCGTCAGCCGCGCTGGAATTGGATGCTGAGATCGACAACGTCATCGGCCATAACGACGTGTCGGTTCGTGGCCTTAAACTCAAGCTCACGCGGCGCGGCGAAAAGCTCGTCACGCTCGATGCCCGCGGGACGATGGACGGCGGCGGGCCAGTGGCGGTGGCCATGGCGCCGGTCCAACCCGGTGCACCGCGATTGCTGCTGGCGGACACGACCGATGCCGGACAGGCGTTCCGGCTGATCGGGTTCTATCCCAACATGCGGTCGGGACGCGGGCGGCTCGAGGTCAATGTCGATGGCCGTGGTCCGGCGGAAAAAACCGGTACGCTGTGGGTCGATGACTTCCGCGTACTCGGCGACGCGGTTGTGGCCGAGCTGGCGAGGTCGCCGGGCTCGGCAGCAGCAGCCACCGGTGGACGAGGGGGCGGGCCAGCCGCTGCGGGCCGTCAGGGGCGGGCGAGTGGTGCCGAACAGCCAACCGATTCCGTCGAGTTCGACCGCATGAAAGTGCCGTTCTCGGTCGGTCACGGTCAGTTCGTGGTCGAGAACGCTTACTTGCGAGGGCCGTTGCAAGGCGTTGCGATGACCGGGAAAGTCGACTTCCGGATGAAAACCGTCAACTTAGGAGGAACTTTCATCCCGCTGCAGGGGTTAAACAACGCATTCAGCGGCGTGCCGCTATTTGGCGAATTGCTGTCCGATGGCGTGTTCGGCCTGACATTCGCCATTCAAGGATCGCTCGGCCAACCGCAGGTTCTCGTCAACCCGCTCTCGATCGTCGCGCCGGGGATCTTACGGGAACTGACGCAGATGACGAACCCCAACCCGCAGGTCGTTCCACGCGATAACCGTCCGCCAGCCGCGCCAATCGAAAAGCGCGTCCGCGCGACACCCCCAGCCGTTGTCGAGCCAGGGCGGTCGAAAGAGGCGCCGCGTTCTGATGCCCGCCCGCCGACGGGCGGCGGCTGGTCGTCTGAAGTGGGTCCGACGGTGCCGTCCGTGCCGCCGACGCCGCAGCCAGCCAAACGCCCCGCAAAGAAGCCAGCCAAGCCGGTCGAAGCGGTCGATGGTGGTCGGCCAGCCGGGTAAAGGAAATCCGATCGCCTCGTCGGCCGAGCTTGCGTTATAATCGTCGCCACATCTGCTTCACCCCGCTGCGTACCCCATGCTGCCGTATCTCTTCGTCTACGGGACGCTGTGTCCCGACTGTACCGGCCTACTTGGGCAAAACGAGCGGTTGCGGCTGGCGGCCGAGGGCGATGTCGTTGGTGTTGCGACCGTGCGCGGGCACCTGTTCGATCTTGGTCCCTATCCCGGGCTCGTCCACAACGTGGCGGATGGCGACGGCGTTGGGCGAGGTCGAATCGTCGGGTCTGATCAGGGCGTCGGGTCTGGTCAGGGCGTCGGGTCTGGTCAGGGCGTCGGGTCTGGTCAGGGCGTCGGGTCTGGCGGTACTGGACGCGTCCACGGACTGCTGATCGAACTGCATCGGCCCGCGTTCACGCTGGCGTGGCTCGACACCTACGAGATGGCGACCGGCGAAGCGGATGCCGAATACGATCGCGTCGCTGCTGACGACGTGCTGCACTCGGGCGAGACCCGATCTGCTTGGCTCTACCGTCTCCGCCTAGCGCCGGTTGATCGAAAGGTACTGCTAAGCGGGATCTGGCGGGGTCGCATTATCGCACCATGAGCGGTCCCAGCTGTGCGTTCGGCTTAGGGAGGTCGACTGCGCGGCGCCACTGCAAGTTGGGATCAGGCGCAGCCGCAGGCCGCCATGACGTCGGCGACGATCAGCACCGGCGCGAAGCCGCCACCTGGTGTGCGGAAGTTCGTCATTTGGCCCTGGTAGAGACGCGCGGCAACGAGCTGAATCTGCCCATCATATGTGTAGGCGCGAACATCGGCCTTGAGGAGCTGGGGAACGCCGTCGACCATCACCGTTCGCACGCTCGGCGCGACGAGTTCCTGGGCGATATAGCCGCCCTTGGCGATCTCGGCGAAAACGGTGCGTGTCAGCTTGTCGCCGCGATAGGCAGCCTTGCCGCCGTGCCCGCCGAACGGCTTGAAGAACAGGTGCTTGCGCACGGCCCAGTTGGCGTCGGCGGTCTGTGGCGTAACGAGCGATGTGGCTGGAACAACGTCGCGCAGCGTTGCGATGTGTTCCGCTTCGAGGCCCATGCTCGCAAGTGCGGCGCTGTCGGACAGCACAACGAGATTGCGCTTGTCCGCATAATGGGCGTGGACCCACGGGTTGGGGGTGATGGCGGTCGTGCCCGCAGCGTAGCTCGCGCGCAGGGCAGCGGACGCCGGATCGTCGAGATAAAAGTCTGTCAGGCGATTGTAGACAAGGTCGATACGTCGGCCGTGAAGCGTCAGTTGTTCGCCATCGAAAGCGAGTTCATCCGGGTCGGCGATCGCGGCATCGACCCCGCGGGCGCGGAACATCTGCTCGAAAAGGCGAAACTCCGGGTAGAGATATTGGCTCGAAGGCGCGCGGTCGACAATGGCGACGGAGGACAGCGGCCGGCCCGCGCCCTTATTTGGGCCGATGCGCTGCCACTCGGCCTCGAACGCGGCCATATACGCGTCCAACGTGGCGTCCAGGGTCGCAGGCAGCCGCGTCGTGGTGGTGAGGTCGTGGCAGCAGGTCCGGTGTGCCTCGCGCAGGTGGGCGTTGAGCAGGCCACCGCCAGCGTTGGTGTTGACCTCGATCAGGCGCGGTCCGCTGGCCGACATGTGAAAGTCGTAGCCCATGAACACGCCGATCGGGCCGGGCGGCTTCTTCGCGATGTCGGGAGCGCGGGCGTTGACTAAGTGCTCGAAGGCGGGACGTGCGGCCACCGCTTCGATGGCCGTCACGGCTTTGGCAATGGCTTCGACGTCTGCTGCTGACACGAACACGGGTTGCGCCGAGACGAGGTGGGGGTGGCTGTCGCGCAACCCCGCTGCGAACGCGCGGTCGCCGAACGCGTCGGTGAGCGCCTGATCCAGCCGGGTCTGGTTGAGGGTGACGCAGGCACACGCCACGTTGAGCGGCTTGCCCGATAGACCCGGAACCGGGGCCGGGTCCATTACTGGCTTGGCCGTCGAAATGTCATTGTCTGACATGGCATGTATCGCTCGCTCCTGGTCGCATGACCACGACGGTCATACACCAGTGTTCCGTCTCAGACATTTGCCTCCCCGAGCGGCGAGGTCGCGAGCAAATGTCTGAGACACGAGGAACACTAGCAAGTTATTGTTTCTAGTGTTGCTTATGTATCTGACGTTTGGTTGAGGAATCCGACGCGGGCGGGGACCAAACGTCAGATACACAACACTAGGATCGACGTCAGCGTTCATCTCATGTCTCGAACCGGGGGTAGCCTACTTGGCCACTATTTTTGGCCAGTTGGCATTGGCACGCGAGATGTTGGCGGCCGCGTTGGCTTCCCAATTGCGGCCGACCGACCGGTTATAGTTCAAGTACAGCTTGCCATCGACGATCTTCCACACATTGGGGTCAGACGCGGCCGTGTAACCCTGGCTTACGGCCCAGGCGCAGTAACCGCCGTATTGAGGCGTGAACTTCGCAGGTTCGGCGAGGAACGCTGTACGGTTGGCCGCGTTGGCAAACCGCCACGTCACGCCGTCATGAACCGCTGTGATATCGGCGGAGCCCTTCACCGGCTTAGCCGAGGCGAAGTAGCCGACCGGGTCGTAGCCGGAAACGGCGAGCTTGTCGCCAGCGGTTGAAATTGGAGCAGGGCCTGCGCTGGCGGATACATGGGCGAAGGCGACGGCGGCAAACGCGATGAGCCAAATCAAGCGCTTGCCCAATGCAGACATGCCCATTGCAGACATGGGTGCCGACGAAGTGTGGGCGAAATCGACGAACATGGGCAGTCTCCATAATGAAGCTACCTAGTGTTCGTGCTGCGAGGTACGGCGTTACGTCCGTCCGGCAAAAAACCGAACGGCCCTTCCGCGGGGGGCGAAAGGGCCGCCTCGGTGCCGTGGACGGCTGCTTGGGGGAGCCAGCGCCCTACGGCTGCCGAATGGGCTCGCACGAACTATTACGCGAGTTTGAACGGCATGTCCTTCCCGGCCATGGCCGCATCGAGATTGTCGAGAGCTTCAAAGCCCATCTGATTGCGCGCCTCGATGGCAGCTGAACCGAGATGGGGGAACAGGAACGTATTCTTGAGGTCGTAGTAGCCCTCGTTGATCTTCGGCTCGCCAGCGAACACATCGAGGCCAGCGTAGGCCAACCGGCCCGACTTCAGGGCCGCGATCATGTCCTCGTCATTGACCAGATCGCCGCGCGCCGTGTTCACGACAATGGCGCCTTCGGGCAGCTTGGCGATCGTCGCGGCATTGAAGAAATAGCGTGTCTCGGGCGTCGACGGCGCGTTGATCGAGAAGAACTGCGACACGGCCAGCAGGCTGTCGAGGGTGTCGTGGAAGATGGCGCCCTTCTCCTTCTCCGGCGGATGGCGCATCACGTCATGGTAGTGAATTTCCATATCGAAACCGCGCGCGCGCTGGGCGAGCGCTTGGCCGATCTTACCGAATCCGAAGATGCCGAGGCGCTTGCCGTCGAGGCGCTGACCGACAAGCTGTAGCGGCGCCCAGCCGGGCCATGAGCGGGTACGGACCATCGCCTCGCCCTCGCCCGCGCGGCGAGCGGCGCCGAGCAGCAGCAACATCGCGATTTCGGCCGTCGCAACCGTGACGCCGTGCGGGGCATTGCCGACCTTGATGCCGCGCGCCTTGCACGCCTCGAGATCAATGTGGTCGAAGCCAATCGAGAATGTCGAGATGGCTTTAATGTTGTCGGGCACCCGAGCAACGACGTCGGCGCGGAATTTCTCGTTGAGCGTGATCAAAAGTGCGTCGACGGACTTCGCCGTTTCGAGGACTTCATCGATCGGCATCTGCCGGTCGTCGGCGTGCTGGACGACGTCATACGTCGCGCGCGCTCGGGCTTCCACGGCATCGGGAAGACGTCTGGTGATCAGCACGCGTTTCTTCATGGCGATGAGCCCCTCGATTTGGTTGAGCGCCGTCGCTGCTTCAGCGGACGGATGCCGGTCGGCCTTAGACTTTCGAATAAGCCGCAGTGTGTGCCGGAACTGGTGTGGAGAGGCAAGAGGGATCAGCAGGGCAACGGTTGGGGGCAGCGGTTGGGGGCAGCGGTCCGGCCGGGGAGAGGCATGTCGTTGTAGTGGCCCGGCGGGGTGCGTATTGGCGGTGAGACCAACGTTAAAAGCGGGTTGTCACATGCAACTGATAAATTGCATTGAATTTGCGCTGTAATTTCTTGATTCGTAACTATTTTTTATGGCACACTCACGTACCCACGATGGCGGATACGCAGTGCGCTGTACGCGGCGGACGCGTTGCAGTGTGTGGGGACGGACCGCCGAGGTAGTGCGATGACCGACGGATTTACACTTGAAGCCTACCGGTTCGGCGACAAAACGCTAAGCGCGTCCGATTGCCCGGCCGCCAAAGACAAGGCGCCGGCTGGAAAACTGTGGTCGCGACAGGTTGCCGCCGACCTGATCGGTGGGGCAGAATCTGTCGCGGTGATCGTCGGCGGGCTTATACCGACAATCATCTACGCGGGCGTCGGGGCTTTACAACCAAACTGGCCGCTGGTCGTGCAATCGGCGGTGGTCGCCGCGCTCGTCTATCGTCTGTATCTATCGTCGGCTGGAATGTACGACACGGCGCGCAATCACGATTTCTCCGTCCGGCCGGGCTCCATGTTGTGTGCGCTATCGATCGGTATCGTCGCGGCCCTAGGTCTTGGCGCGCCGCAGGCGCTCGGCATTCAAAACCTACTGGTCTGGTTCGGCCTGTGGCTGTCGGCGAGTTATACGGGTGCGGTGGTCGTGCGCACGTTCGCCAGCGATTTCATCGCAGCCAAGACGGCCGAGGGTTGCTTCGATGAGCGGATCGCGGTCTATGGCGCTGGAGGCATTGCCCGGCGCGTCCACGACTATCTGGTCGATCCGACGCTCGGGCTGCGTTTCGTTGGTGCCTACGATTCGCGCGGGACGTCTGACCGGGTCAATCCTGAAGGCTTGCCGATCGCTGGCGGTCTCGACGACCTGATCGCGGCCTGCCAGGAGGGCCGCATCGACCGCGTGATCATTGCGCTGCCCCAGGTCGCCGAGCGCCGTATGCGCGATATTTCGCGACGATTCGAAGACCTCTCGGTGCATGTCCACATCGTGACCCACCTCTCGACCGATTTTCTGGGGCCGAATTGGACCCACAAGGTGTCTCGCCTCGGTCCGGTCGGGCTGATGGACGTCAAGGCAAAGCAGCACACCGGATGGGCGCCGATCATCAAGCGCACCGAGGATATCGTGCTCGGCGTCGTTGTCGCCGTCGTAATTGCCCCGCTGCTGCCGCTGATCGCGCTCGCCATCAAACTTGACAGCACGGGTCCTGTTCTGTTCCGTCAGCGCCGCCGGGGCCGCAACCAGCGGGTATTCGAGGTGCTGAAGTTCCGCACCATGACGGTGATGGAAGACGGCGACACGGTCGACCAGGCCCGCACCGCCGATCCACGGATTACCCGCGTCGGCGGCTTCCTCCGGCGCTCGAGCCTCGACGAATTGCCCCAGATCTGGAACGTGCTGATCGGCGACATGTCGCTCGTGGGCCCGCGTCCGCACGCGCTTGTCCACGACGAGAAGTGGGGGCAACTGGTCGAAACCTACGCCAATCGTCATCAAATGAAGCCCGGCGTCACCGGCCTTGCCCAGGTCAACGGCTATCGCGGGGAAATGATGGGAACCGACGATATCGCCGGCCGGGTGCAACACGATCTGGCGTATATCCGGACATGGTCGCCGTGGCTCGATATCAAGATCCTGTTCTGGACCGTGTGGGCGGTCGTCAAAGGCACGAACGCCAAGTAACCGACGCTGCAGTTCGCGTGTGGCGCATACAAGGTGGACAGTGCGTGGGCGCGACCACCCTGCGGCCGGTTGCGGAGCGATTATTGCGAGAGAGACGCGCAGCCTGCGCGGCGCCATGACCCGGGCGTTTCAAAGCCGCGAACAAAACCAAAGTGGTCAACTTCAGGGCATTGTTGACGCTGGCATGCCCATTTCGTGCGATCTATTAACTGCGGCTTATGAATTCCGCACTACCGTCGTGGAGCTACACATCGTTTCGGACATTTCATGATTCATGGCTCGCACACTTCTGGCCGATCGGCGTCTCTGATCAACGACTATGCCTCGCTGCTCGGCGAAGCGGTGCTGCGGCACCGGACGCGGACAGCCGAGCATGCCGCGCGGATCGAGGCCGAACTCGCGAGCCGGGTCAAATCCGAGTTCATCGCCAACATGAGCCATGAGTTGCGTACGCCGCTCAATACGGTGATCGGCTTCTCCAAGCTGATCTCCGAACAGGAGCGGCGCAAGCTGCCCGACGCGGAAATAGTTGAATATGCTAATTTGATTCGCGACGCCGCCGGCCACCTGCTGGCCGTGATCAACGACATCCTCGACATCTCAAAAATCCAATCGGGCAAATTCACTCTCGAAAATAGGGATGTACAAGTCGATGAGATTCTCGTCGCGTGCTTGGCATCGTTTCGGCTTCTCGCCCAGGAAACCAAAGTCTCGCTCCAAAGTACGATTTCGCCGACCCTGCCGTCAATTCGCGCCGACGGCGTGAAGCTCCGGCAGATCTTCACGAACCTGATTTCGAACGCAATCAAGTTTACGCCGGAAGGCGGCCATGTGGTGATCGATGCCCGGGTTCTGCCCGATGATCGTATCGGCATCCTCGTGTCCGACACCGGCGTCGGCATGGCCGAGCAAGAGTTGCAGATCGCGTTGACGCCGTTCGGCCAGGTCGACGGCAGCCGAACACGGTGGCGGGAGGGGACCGGTCTCGGTCTGCCGATCGCCAAGTCACTCGTCGAATTGCACGGCGGCGAGCTCAAAGTGACCAGCGCCAAAAATAAGGGCACCGAAATCTGGGTGCTGCTGCCTCCGCCCGACCAATTGAGCGTTGCAGAAGCTCGCGACCGAATCCTCGGTCAGCCAGCAGTTGCCGACGAACACGCCAGTTAAACCTGAAAGAGCCGACCATGAACGTCAGCGATCAGTTTCCGCGCGATCCTTCTATCGGCCGCATTGTCTCCGTGACCGGTGCCAAGGCCATCATGCTGCTCGACCACATCAACGGTCAGCCGCGTGCGCGCCCAGAGATGGGTACCCTGCTTGGCATCGATACGGCCAACACGGTGGTGCTTGCCATCGTCTCGGCGCTCAGCGTACCGGTCCCCGCACAGCGTGAGGGCGATGCGGAAGTATGGATCGCCGAACTCGGTCTCGTCGGAGAACTCGTCAAGGGGCCCAATGGCACGATCACGACCTTCAACCGCGGCGTGACCCTCTATCCGTCGCTCGGCGATCGCGTCCGGGTGACCGTCAAGCACGAACTGTCGATGGCATTCTGCGGCAACGACGAGACTGCGGTTCGGGTCGGCACGATCCGTCAGGACAGTTCGATCCCAGCCATGGTTCGCGTCGACGACCTGCTCGGAAAGCACTTCGCCATCCTCGGCACGACGGGTACTGGCAAGTCATGTACGACCGCGCTCATCTTGCGGTCGATCCTCAACAAGAACCCCAATGCCCACATCGTCCTGCTCGACCCTCATAACGAGTATTCGACGGCGTTCGGGAGCTGGGGCGAAGTGGTGTCCCCACGCAATATGCAGCTGCCGTACTGGCTGCTGAACTTCGAGGAATTGGTCGAGGTTCTGATCGGCGATGCCGAGCGCAAGGCCGAGATCGAGATCCTTGCCGAATTGATCCCGATCGCGAAGGGCAAATACGTGACCGGCCGTGGCAAAGAGCCCACGTCAATGCGCCGGAACGCCGTCGATCCGTCGCGCTACACCGCCGATACACCGGTTCCCTATCGCATTTCCGACCTCGTTTCGCTGATCGACGAGCGGATGGGCAAGCTCGAGAACAAGCGCGATCTCGCCCCCTATCGCAACATCAAGTCGCGCATCGAGGTGATCTCGCAGGACGGCCGCTACGCGTTCATGTTCGGCTCGCTGACCGTCTATGAC
>JAWXCP010000210.1:0-4077 GCA_034408685.1 Hyphomicrobium aestuarii
CGCGCGCATCGGCCCGTGGCGACGATAGACGTGCCGATACCTCACGGGCGCCTGCTGCCGTCACCGTTCGGTCAATCGCGCCGAGCAGGCTTGTCGCGCGCTCGCCGGATGCTGTGCGGACGAGTTCGAGGCTGGCGCGCGTCGCTGCGTCGATCACGAGCACGGCCCCGCCGCCCGTCATGCGCGGCCGCCGCAACACGCCGGCACGGCCGATCTGGGTCAAGTCGACGTATTTCAACAGTGCGGCGATGGCGGCGAGTTGGGGCCGCGTAAACTGCCCTAACCCATCGAGATCGGATACGCCGAGCCGGGATTTCAGCAGATGCTCGCCCGAAAGGCTGTCATAGGCGGCGGCTGGTTGGGGCGATGACGCGGCGCCGGCAAACTTGAGCCACGAGGTCAGGTCTTTCGCTGCGGTCAGCGTATCGGGCACCAGCACTTCGCTCGGGGCCAGCCGCAAGAGTTCACCGGGAAGATCGGCGCCTGCGACCTCGCCGACCTCGAATTCCCCGGTCGAGATTTCCAACGAGGCCAGCGCAACGGTGGCGTGCGGCGGGATGTGCGGTGTCAGCAGTTCATTGTGTGAGGTCGCATCGGCATATTTTCCGCCACTGAGGGGGGCCACGTACAGCGCGGTCAAATAGTTGCGGGCCTTGGCGTCGAGAAGTGTGTCCTCGGTCAGCGTTCCCGGCGTGACGAGGCGGACCACATCGCGGCGTACGACCGCTTTCGAGCCGCGCTTGCTGGCCTCGGCGGGGTCTTCGAGTTGCTCACACACGGCGACGCGGAAACCGAGGCGGATCAACTTCTCTAAGTAATCGTCGGCCCGATGGATCGGCACGCCGCACATCGGGATGTCGTGGCCGAGATGTTTGCCGCGCTTGGTCAAGACGATGCCGAGCGCTTGGCTTGCCACCACGGCATCTTCAAAAAACAACTCGTAGAAATCGCCCATCCGGTACCAGAGGATGCTGTCGGGATTGGCGGTCTTGATGTCGAGGTACTGCGCCATCGACGGCGTGGCCTCGGCTGGGCCACCGGCTACGCGAACAGGGGGCGGTTGCCCCTGAGTTAACGCCCGGCTCATCGAAACGTCGCCGGACACGGCTTGTGCGGCTTCCTCGGTCGCCGCTGGCCTCCAAGCTGGAACGCCCGCTGACGTTTTAGGCAACGCCAAATCGCCGCCTCTACGGGGACGGCGTTCGAGGCCCGGTATCGGGGCATCCACGCGCGCGACGTCGACCGACGGGGCGGACGCGCCCAACGACTTTGGTTTTACGTTTCTCGCCATCGGCCAGCGGCTATCGAAAGACGCGGTCGCGGGCAATAGCACCCTGCGCGGTTTCGCCATACCCGAACAGCTGAAACGTGGGGAGTGGTTTCCTTGACACCCGGTTCGGCCGCTGACTAGAGAGGCAGTGAAAATGCGACGGGCCACAATCGGCCGGACTTTGGGAACGCGCAGCCATGCCGACTGCAGGTCAACCACCAGGCGGTCAACCATCAGGCGGTCAACCATCAGGCTCTGGCGGGCCGCTGGATCCCAAAAAAGAACTGACATCGGAAGAGCGTGCCGCATTTCAGCGCCGCTCCGACGAACTTGGGAAGCGGGTCGAGGACGCGAAGGGGACGAGCAAGTCGTTGCCAGCGCGACCCAGCGGACGAGGTAAAGTCGACGGCTCTGCGATGGGTAAAGCCATGCGGGTGTCGACGGAACTGATCGGGGGTATTCTCGTCGGAGCAGGACTGGGCTATCTGCTCGACCTCTGGTTGGGTACCATTCCGCTCTTCTTCATCGTGTTTTTCCTTCTCGGCGCGGCCGCAGGGATGGTCAACGTCGTGCGGGGAAGCGCTCCAAAACCGGGTGTTGCGGCTGGCAAGTCGGCTCCAACAGCAAGCAACGATGACGACTCGGGCGCCTGAGCGACGACAGACGGGCCGAGTGTATAGGTGGGCCGAGACGACAGACGGGCCGACATCGTTCGACGACGCGACTCATGCCGGCCAAGGATCCGACCAAACGGGTCGGGACCAACGCCGGTCGAACACACTACGTAACCCTTCGAGGGAACTGATCGTGGCAGCGGCTGGCGAGGCACATAGCCCAATTGAGCAATTCGAGATCAACACGCTGATCCCGATGCAGTTATTCGGGATCGACGTGTCGTTCACGAACTCGTCGCTCTACATGGTCGTCGCTTTGACGATCATCACATCGTTTTTGACGCTCGCGATGGGTCGCGGATCCCTGATCCCTGGCCGGATGCAGTCGATGGCCGAGGTGTTGTACACGTTTGTCGCTGACACGGTTCGGGAGAACATCGGCGACGAGGGGATGAAGTTTTTCCCGCTGGTGTTCTCGCTGTTCATCTTCGTACTGGTGTTGAACCTGCTCGGCATGATCCCGATTCCGGGACTGACGTTCACCGTCACTAGCCATATTGCGGTGACGGCTGCGCTTGCGATCCTCGTCATCACCATCGTCATCGGGTACGGCCTCTACGAGCATGGGCTTGGATTTTTTAAGATCTTCGCTCCCTCGGGCGTACCCGCTTGGCTGATGCCGATCCTGGTTCCGATCGAGGTGATTTCCTTCATCTCGCGGCCGATCAGCCTCTCGGTCCGGTTGTTTGCAAACATGCTGGCCGGGCACATCGCGCTCAAGATTTTCGCTGGCTTCGTCGGGACGCTGCTGGCTGCAGGCGGATTGGCCGCACTTCTGGCGCCGTTGCCGCTGGCGCTAACCGTTGCACTGACGGCGCTCGAGGTGCTGGTTGCGGTTTTGCAGGCCTACGTCTTCGCCGTTCTGACCTGCATCTATCTTGCCGACGCGGTCCACGGTTCACACTGATGGACGGCTTCGACCGGCGCATGGCTCACATCGGAAAGATGAGACGCTGATCGTCGCCCAAAGTTTCGCTTTTCGCCTTCCGCCCAACTTACCACTCAAGGAGACGACCCATGGCCGCCACTGAAATCGAAGTCGCAAAGCAAACCGCCATCGCCGCCAAGTATATCGGCGCTGGCATCGCTTGCCTCGGCATGGCCGGCGCTGGCATGGGTCTTGGTAATCTGTTCGGCCAGTTCCTCGCCGGCGCGCTCCGCAACCCGTCGGCTGCAGACAGCCAGCGCGGCAACCTGCTGCTCGGCTTCGCGCTGACCGAAGCTCTCGGCATCTTCTCGCTGCTCGTGGCGATGCTAATCTTGTTCGTCGCCTAAAACGACGGACGTCAGTTCACCGAACCGGCGCGGACGATGTGCCGGTTCGGATACCCGTCGCGAAGACACCCGTCGCGAAGACACCCGTCGCGAAAGTCACTGGAGCGGTCGATGGCGAGCAAGACGACTACGGGAACCGAAGCCGCAAGCGGGCCGAACTTTCCCCCATTCAAGACCGAGACGTTTGCCCCGCAGCTCGTCTGGCTCGCGCTGACGTTCGGCATGCTCTATTTCGTGCTTTCGCGGATCGTGCTGCCGCGGATTGCCGACGTGATCGACGAACGGGCCAACCGCATCAAGCGCGATCTCGACGCCGCCGAGCGGCTCAAGGTCGAAACTGACAAGGCGATTGCTGGCTACGAAGACGCCCTGGCGGTGGCCAAGAACAAGGCCAATCAGATCGCTGGCGAAACCCGCGCGGCACTGACTGCCGACACGGATCGCGAAAAGCTGTCGATCGAAAGCCAGCTCAACGCTCGGCTGGCGGACGCCGAGACACGCATATCGGCGATGAAGACCAAAGCGCTCAGCAGCGTGAACGACATCGCCGGCACGACGGCTGTGGCGATTGTCGGGCGCTTGGTTGGTGATGAGCCGAGCGCAGATGAATTGAAGCGGGCTCTGGCCCCGGTTGCGGGAGCATGACGATGGATTGGATCCACAACCCCGAATACTGGGTGATGATCTCGTTTTTTATCTTCTGCGGCATTCTCGTCTACATGGGCGTCCCCGCTTCAATGGCACGCGCGCTCGACGGCCGTGCATCGACGATCAAGTCGGAGCTGGAAGAGGCTCGCCGCCTGCGCGAAGACGCTCAGGCTCTGCTCGATGAATACAGAAAGAAACAGCACGAGGCCG
>JAWXCP010000211.1:0-18803 GCA_034408685.1 Hyphomicrobium aestuarii
CGACACGACGGTGCTTGAAACGTAGCCGAGTTTGCCGTTGCCGAGTTGTGGCAACTGGTCGACGAGGTTGATGTTGGACGATCCCTCGGGCAGCGTCATAACGATCTGGAAGGTAACTTCTTCGCCAATGGCGAGGTCGTCGAGGGTCGCGGTGAACTCGGCCGTTCCAGTCTGGTTGATATTGGTCGAGAAGATCGATTTGTCGAGGGCAGGAGCAGCCGTTGGGACGCCAACACTGTCGGTCGCCGCGTAGTCGCGCTCGGCGGCGTCGCCCCCCGGGTGGTCAGATGGCAACGTCGAATACTCGACGCGCGACGTCGTATCGACCGTGCTGGCAAACGCGGCGCTATCGAGTATCCGCCCGCGAAACGTGATCGTCATGCTGTCGCCAGCGCGCAATTCGCTCGTGGTCGCCCCCACGCTCGTGGCGTTGCCGGTTACGGCCTGCGTGCCGTAGGCTGGTGCAGCGGTAACTGCGACCGAGCCGGGCACGAGGTCGAGGTCGAGGTCGGCGAGCAAGTCGGTGATGGATACGTCGTAAGCGGTCGATGCGCCCGGTTGATTGCGGATAACGACCGTGTACGTCACTTCATCGCCAGCGTCGTATGTGCCAGGCGGCGTGGTGATGTCGATGGTCACGGCGGGCTCGACGACGGACACCGAGACGTCATCAGACACCGAGCCGCCCGAGTAGGTGAACGTGCCGCGGTTGACCAGCACATCACCGGCGCCGGTGCCGGGCTCGTTGCTGATGCGGGCCGTGACGAGAATTGCAACCTGGTCTGCAGCGTTGCGCACGTTGTCGGCGACGTTGGTGATCGTGCCAAACGAGAACGCTGCGCTATCAGCGAGTGTGTCGCTATCCATGCCGTCAACAGGCGTGGCGGCGGCGCCGATGGTGAGGCCTGCCGAGTTGGTCAGATTTGCGCCGATGCGCTCGATAGTTGCCGACAGAATTTCGAGCGTTCCAGGATTGGACGCGAGCGCGAGATCAGACAACACGGCGTTCGCAGTTATACCCTCAGGGATCGTCACCGTAATGCGATAAGTGACGATTTCTCCAATGGTCGCGACGTTACCGTTCGTTGCGGCAATGACGGCTGGGCTGTCGTCGTGGCTGGTCGAAACCAGTTCCTTGTCGATTGCGGGACCATCGATCGGGATCGTCTCGCTTCCATCGTCGCGATAATCGCGGTCGAAGTCATCGCTGGATGGAACCGGGTGGTTCGGTGGCAGCGACGAATAGTCGACGGTTGCCGTATTCGGGATCGTCTGGCCGATCGGGATGTTCGGGATGACGCGCGCGTTGAAGCTGACGGTGATCGTGTCGCCAACGCGCAGTTCGCTTGCGGTGGCGCGGACCGCACTGTCACCAGCCGTGTTGCCGCTCGTAACAGTTGTGGTCGCATAGCCGGGGGTTGATACCGTCACGCCTGCGATCAAAACGAGGCGTGCGTCGAGTAAGTCCTCAATTGCCAGCCCGTAGGCTGTCGCCGAGCCTGTGTTGGTGAACGTGATCGTGTAGGGCACGGTGTCGTCGCCATCGAACGGACCGGCCGGAGCGTCTTTGACCACTGTGATGTCCGGCTCGACCACATCGACAGTGACGCTGTCGGAGACAGACCGTTGCGTTCCGTCCTGCGTCCAGGTCAGGCGGCCGGTGTTGGTCAAAACATCGCCGCGTGCCGTCGGGTCATCGTTGACGACGCGAGCACGCACTTCGATCGTGATCTGCTCGTCGGTGCGATCGGCGTCGTTGTCGAACGCGTTGACGATCGTGCCAAAGTTGAAAGTGACGCGATCGTTGCGGCCATCGCCCCCGACGTCGTCGAAGAATTGGGCTGTCGGCGCGGGAGATGATGCAATCAAGCCCGTTCCAACTGCGATAACGGACGCCGAGATCAGCTGCAGCGTGCCAGGATTTGTGCCCGGCACAAGGTCGGTCAACACCGCGTTCTGTAAGGTACCCTCGGGCACGGTGACCGTAATGCGATAGACGATCTCCTCGCCGATCGTGACATCGTCATCCGCCGTCGCGCCGGCAACCGTTGGGCCATCGTGGCTGGTCGAGACCAGCACCTTAT
Organism: Hyphomicrobium aestuarii; assembly: GCA_034408685.1. GTDB lineage: Bacteria > Pseudomonadota > Alphaproteobacteria > Rhizobiales > Hyphomicrobiaceae > JANXVY01. Next base: position 2,085 of record JAWXCP010000211.1, read on the forward strand.
CGATGGCGGGCAGCGTGATCGTCACTTGTGCGGTGTCTGTCAGGCGCGGATCGGTCGCTTCGGCGCGATTGATGCCGGTTTCGCGCGCGGCGAAGTTTGTCACGGTCGCGGTGTTGACGAGGCGGTCGCCCGGTTCGACGGACTGCTCGGCGACGAGATCATAAGTGATGACGACAAGGTTGCGGCCGTTGGTGCCGCTAAACGTCTCGAGGGCGCCCTGCGTCGCGGTCGGGTCGGTCAGCTCGATGCCGCCGGTCGGATCGAACAGACCTCCGCCGATTGTCGTGAACGAAAGCGCATTGCCAGCGCCATCGGTGACGCGCAAGTTGAGGGATTGACCGGTTGTGGGGATTGCGAAGCCCGTAGGAAGCGTATCGCGGATGCGGACGTTGAACGCGCCCTCGTCGGCATTGCCGACGTTCTCGACAACCACGGCAAACTTGACGAGATCGCCAGCGTCGATGCCGTTGAGATTGGCGTCAATCGCCGTGACGTCGAGCTTGCCGGATGTAATCGTGCCGGAGAATGCTGCGCCGACCGAACCCGGCGTGGCGAACGATACGCCATCGGTGCCGCCGGGAGTACTCGGCCCCGGACCGACAGAGTTGGTAAAGGTCCCGCCGTGCGACTTCGACACGACGCCCTTGGTCAGCTCAAGTTCAGGCTGTTCGTAGACAAATTGGACGATGGCGTTGGTCGCCGTCGATATCTGCCCGGTGCTCGTTTCCGCGCCCGTCGCCTGGTTGGTCAGGAACAATCCGTCAACGAAATCGGCATCGACGACGGTAACCGTGAACAGAATGTCGACGCGCGTGAACTGCGGCGTCGCTGCGGCGAAGTCGCCGTAGGTGAAGTTGAGCTGGTTGCTGTCGCCGTTCTCGCTGATCGTGGGGCGAATAGCCGACAAGGCCGTGAATGTGTCGGTCAAACCGAGTTGGGCGACACCCGCTGCAGGTGGAGTGCCGGACGGGGCAGCGGCCGAGAAACTCGTCACCTCGCTGGAATCGAACACCGGCAACGGCAGGAAGTCGCGCAGCTGGAAGTCTTCGAACTTCGACAGCGGCAGATCGTAGGTGATGCGGAACGTAATGGTATCGCCAGCCTGGATTTGGTTCGAGGCGAACGTTGTGCTGCCATTGACGGCATAGATCGATTTTGTGATCGCGCCGGTCACGATCTCGAGCGTTACGGCGGTATCGTCTTGTGTGGTTTCAGTGACAGCGGTCGGCGTGGCGTTGTCTCGAACTGTCGCGGCAACGGTTGCGGTGTTTGAAATATCGTCGCCCTGGCCAATGTCGATGACGCCGCCAGGAGGCGCCGTGACGAACGTATCGTCGACGATGGCGCGGAAGCGGATCGTAACAGTGGTTGCGCCAAGGCCGGCGTTGTCGGCGAGATAGCTGGCGCCGTTGACGTTTCCGCCAGCAATGATGCCGTCCTGCCCACGCGAGACGAGTTCGTCCGAGACGCGGAACGATAGCGCGGTCTCCCCGTCGGTGTTCTTTGGCGATGCAGTGAAGTTCGCCGCGAGGAACGCTGCCGACGGGGTCGCCGTACCGCGTTCGTTGGCGACGATGACCGGCGTGAAGCTGGTGTCGAAGGTCTGGCCGTCCGACAGTAGATCGGACACAACGATGTCGCCGACCGTGAAATAATCCGACAGCTGGATCTGGAGCGTGTACTCGATGACGTCGCGGGGCGAGAGGCCAGCGATGTTGGAATCAACGACAATGGCCGCGCTTTTCTGGATGACGAGTGGCGACGCTTCGAGATTGTGGAACTCGCTGGTCGGGTCGATGACCGACGCGTCGTCGCGGACTGCGACGATCGGATCGCGAGAATCGATTGGGACGAACGACCCGGTCACACTTGATGTGTTGACGACTGTCTTGTCCTCGCCCTGCCCGGTGCCAAGCACCTCGCCGCCTGCCGCGTCAATGCGGCCGACATAGTATTCGATGCGGACGATGGCATCGACGCCAGCAGCACCCGTGATGGACGCGAAGTTGGCGATGACTTGGTTGCCGGGAGCCACCGAGGGAACGCCGGAAGTCGGCAGGGACGTAAATGAGGTGAACGACGCATTACCTTGCGTGACCGTCGCACCCACGAACACAAGTTCGGGCGGAAGGAAATCAGTAATGTTGACGTTATTAACGGTCTGATCGGTCGCAATGTCGACTTGCAGATCATAGAAACGGCGATAGCTCGGACCTGTGGCGGTCTCGTCCTCGGGGCCGATATAGACCTTCTCCAGGTCAATCAGCGATGGCGTCACGCTGTCGGTTCGAACCACGCTGCGCAGCGGAGCGTCCGTACCGGGATTGTCCAGTGCATCGCTGCCGTAACGAAAGCCGCCTACCACGTCGATCCGAAGCGCCCTGTCGAGGTCGGCCATGTCCGACATATCGAGCGTGACCACGATGTCGGCGGGCGTCTGGTCGGGCGTGAACGAACCGAACGGAAGCTGCAAGACGACCAGCTTGTCGCCCGGCGCGCCGTTGACCACGATTGGGTTGCCGCTCGTATCGGTCGCGTAAGGGTGGGTCGCGTTGCCGCTGGCGTCGAATGTAATCTCGGTTGCGACCAAGGGCACGCCCAAATAGGTCGCATTGATGAAATCCATGCCGTCGTCGACCGCTGCACCTGCGCCATCGGTGCCCGTAACCGGAAGGAACAGGTCCACATAGGGACCGAAGCCGACGTTGCCGGCTGCGTTGGTCGCGCTGTTGTCAAAACGGATCGTAGCTTCGAACGTGTTGCCAAGCTCGACCGTATCGGGCACGTCGATCGTGACCGACGGTTCAGCCGTCATCAACAAACGGTCTTCAAGACGCGCGAATGGCATCGACGAACGCAACATGATGTGCTCCCAACTCGACCAACTCGACCACCGCTGTTTCCAACTGGACGGCCATACCCAACTTACATATCTGCGATGTAACTGACGTCGTGACGCCGACCCGCACTACGAGGTGAGGTAACAGCGTAGTGTGCGACCAGCATCGATGCCGGTCGCACGTGTCCTGCTTACTGGCGCCGCCTTTTGGCAAACCGCCATTATTTGTAGTTCGTCGCCTGCGCATTCCAGCGCTGGTGCGCGATCGGCTCGAGGCGGTAGATCTTGCGGCCCTCTTTTTCTCCGGCGGGCACGGCCTGGAGGCCCCGGCGCTGGAGATACCCGCCGCGGGCGCGGAAAAGATTTTCGCGTGCAACGACGAACGTGATCTCGGCTCCAGCCAAGTCTTCCTCGGCCTTCTGGCGACGCTCCTGCGCGTCGACCAGCTGGTTCAAGAGAAGCAGCCCCGTTTCACCCGCGCGGCCAGCCTGCCAGCGGGCTTCGATGGTCTGCAACTCGGTCTCGGCGGCTTTCAACGCCGTTGCCCGCTGCCGGAGTTCTTCGTGAGAGACGCGGTATTCACTACCTGAAACATCAAGTTCTAGCGCCACCGTCGCGATTGCCGCGCGAACCTGATCTTCTTGCTGGATCGTCTCGATCTTGCGGCGACTGTGGCGGGCCTGGCGCTCGTCCTCCCACAGCGGCACGGCAAAGCGAACGCCAGCGGCAAATCCATACTTGCCGTGGTCTTCTTGAGTTTCGTCGGTGAACAATTTCTCGTTCGACCCGCGATGGCGGTAGCCTTCGAGGATCAGATCAAGTTGCGGTTTGGCTTCGTTCTCAGACATTCCCTCGCGGACCAGCGAAGCGCGGAACTGGGCGAAGGCTTGGATCAGCTCTGGCCGCGCGTCGACAGCTTCCTGCAGCAGGACCTTGTAGTTGACCGGAGTAAAGTTGCTGTCGGGGCTCTCGGTTGGAATAAACTCGATGGCGCCAGCGGCCGCCCAACCTGGATCGTTGATCAGCGACCGGAGCCGGTTCTCGGCATTCTCAATCGCAGTCCGCGTCCGCAGCAAGTCCGTTTCGCGGGCCGATAGGGCAGCGCGCGTGCGGCTGACCTGGACCTCGTCGACGTCGACGCCCGAGCGCGCTTCGACCTTGCCGAGGAGGTCCCGGGTAGCGTCGGCGAGACGCTTGCGCTGGAGATAGACCGCGCGCGAGCGGTAGATCGTCCAATAGGAGCGGACGATCTCGAGCAGATGGCCTTCCGACTGGCGGACGAATTCGGCGAAGGAGACCTCGGCGTCGAGTTCGGCAACGCGGATGATGCTGCGATTGTATGTGACGCCACCTCCGCGAAGCAGCGGCTGGACGATGGACACAGCCGTGCGTCGGCGATCCTGATCCTTGGGGTCGTATTCAGACAGGTTGGTATCGATGTCGGAATAGCGTTGCGAGAGCGCGACTTCCGCACCCGTGATGGTGCGCGAGCGAACGCCGACCTCGACGTCCTTGCGCTCGAGAAGCGCGCGGTTGTTGCCGAGCGCCTCGCTAAAATTGTTGGCCGGATCGTTGCGGCGGTCTTTCTTGACCTCGGCGTATGCCTCGGGCGTGAAGCGACCATTGGCTTCGTCAACGCCGGTTTCGCGGATCGACGGGATGCGGCCGAACACGCGGAGCTGGTGCGAATGCTCCAGCGCGCGATGGACGCTGTCGTTGAGCGTGATGCGTGCCGCACTACGGCCCTCGATGGGTTTCAGCAGTTCGCGGCGCCACCACGGGTCCATGCCGAGCGCCATCTTGGGCGCAGCCGAGCCACCCTTTGCTCCCGACGGCAGCGCCACGGGAACGGTCGGCGCGCGGGCGATCGTGTCGTTGACCATCGCTTCAAAACGGTCTGCGGCGGGCTCGAGGTTGCGGCGGAGACCTTCGATCTCTAGGCGCGTGCTCCACCCGTGGGGGTGCACGGGTTCTGGACGCGGCTGGGCAACAGGCGGCGGTGGACCCAAACGGTTGGTGCCGTCGGCCTTGTTGATCGAGCCTGTCGTCAAATCGGACACTGGATACTCTTGTATGGCGCACGCCGACAGTGAAAGTGCCGCCATGGCTGACACTCCGATGGCCGACATATTCGTTTTCTTATTAGGCATCTTGCACCACTTTGGTTGATGCGATCTTAGCAACGGCCGCGAAAACCGACTGAAAATAAAGAACAATGTTTAGTCCGCATTGACGCTAGGAAGCGATCGTCTGACGTAATTGCGGCTAACTGATTCGTTTATCCACAGCTTGCCAACATCCTCATTCTGGATGCGGCGACTCAGTAGATGTTGCTCAAAAGCACCGAGATGCCGGCGAATTGTCGTGCCTAGTGAGAAAGTGATTCTTGATTCCGACATAACTGATGGCCGTGCGACTTACTGTTGCGCAGGCTTCGGGTGGGCCGACGCAGATGCGCCACTCCAACCAACATGGTTTCGTAAAGATTAGAGTTCATCAATCAAATTATGTGATGAATGCCAACGGTCTAGGTGAGTTCGGCTGGTGGATGTTGCAGAGGGATCGTCGTCATGAGTACCGGGCAAGCACCCGACGTCACCAAGTTTCGGCTTGCGAGCAACGTCAGTTCCCAGCGGATCGTCAACCGCGGTGAGACGGTCTTCGTCTATGCCGATGATTTGACCGGGCACTACTTCGCCACCGACCTTAATACGCACCTGGTCCTCGACGCCATGAGTCGCGGTGAATCGTTTTCTGACGCGCTCAAGCAATCCGGCGTTAATGCGCCAGCATTTTTACGGATTTTGCCCCATTTGGTCGCGTCCGGGCTAATTTCTGGTGGAGGGACCTATTCCGACCAGCCGCTGACAAAATCACCACTCGAAAGTCGGCTGCTTTTTATCAGGTATGAATGTTTGGACCTTTCACCCGTGCTTCGTCGTTTTCAACAGGTCGGAACGACCCTGTTCTCGAGCGTAGGTGCGGCTAGTTTTTTCGCTCTTTTGATGTTTGCCGCCGTCTCGTTGATGTCGCACGGCCGCGATCTTGCCGCGGAAGCGGTACGCGTTCTTGCTCCTTCAACAGCCCAGATTTTGTGGATGGCCATCGTATTCTGGGCCGTCAAGATAGTGCACGAACTCGGGCACGGCCTCGCGCTCGCCCATGTCCTTAAAGCCGAAGGCCGGCAGGTGCCGCCGATCCGCGGCGGGATCGGCACTTTTTTTCTGATGCCCTATCCGTTCACAAACGCCAGTGCGACGTGGCTTGTCGAAAATAAGTGGCGCCGCGCCCTGGTCGGGGCGGCCGGCATGTATGTCGAGGGCTTCATTGCGGCCCTGGCGGCCATCGGCTTCGCGAGCGTCGGCGATGGTGTGATCCGCAACTGCCTGTTCGATGTGATGGTCGTCGCCGGTGTCTCGACGGTGGTTTTCAACATGAACCCGTTGCTACGCATGGACGGCTATTTCATCCTCACTGACATCTTCGAGTGCCCCAACCTGTCGTCTCGCGCGGCCATGGCAGCCCGGACGGCTGGCGTCTGGGCCATGACGGGGCGTGGCGGCATTGCGCGCACCGACTACGGTCCGGCTGCCTACTGGCTTGCGAGCTACGCCTATCGGTGGGTGACGTTCGGCACGATCCTGATCTTGGCATTCCACTATGACGAGCGTGCCGGTTGGCTCGTCCTCGCCGTTACCGCGTCAATGCTGATTGTGCGGCCGCTGATGGCCACCATCGCCGCAGTGCGGGCCGAACTCAAACGGCCGGACGCACGTGGATCATCTGCGCCGTTCGTAATGCGTCCGGTCGTAGCCATTATCGCGGTCGCGGCGCTGCTGTTCGTTCCGGCGGACTACGGCCTCGTCGTGGAAGGCCGCGCCGAGAACCCGGCCATGCGCAACATCTACGCCGAAACATCCGGCATCGTAACCGCCCAGCGAACGGTTGCCGACGCTAACGGCGGGGCCGCCCGTGGCAATGTGATTTTGCGGGTCGACAATCCCGAATTGGTCCTTCGCGAAAAAGCAGCATCCGCCGATCTCGAACTCGCCTTGCTTGGCTTGCGCCAGACGCTTGCAACCGACCCCGAGCGCCAGGGCGCGCAACGCGAGCGGGTTGCGGCTGCCCGCAATGCCCTGGATGAAGTGCGCGCGGAGATGGGCCGCGCTGTCTCAACGTTGAGCCCGCATGAAACCTGGCACCCAGACCCAAAAGTGCGGCTCGATGGGGCTTGGACCACACCTGTCCAGCGTCGCATCCTGGGCATCGTGCTGCCGAATTCGCCGCCCTTACTCAAGGCTGAAATCGAACACGACGCCCTGGATCTTGTCGGCGGCGACATTATCGGGCGCCGCGCGCAGGTCCAGATATTGGGCGAACCTCAACGGTCGATTAACGCCAATGTCGTATCGGTACTCGAGGTCGCGCAGCAAACCGCTGCCGAAGGCCAGCCGCCAAAGCGGGCGTTCGAGATTACGCTGACGCCTGAACCGGGTGCCATCCTGCCGCGTTCCCTGAGGCTCGAAGGTAAGCGGTTCGAGGCGCGCATCGACCGTCCGTGGTCGTCGCTGGCGGCTCGGGCGTGGGATTGGCTCGGACGACTGACGCAGAAGCGGTTCGCTTCACCGTCAAGAAATTAATCGACAGCGAGGCTACCAAGATGCTGAATGACCTGCCTGCCCTGACCGACGGCCTCCCTTCGCTCTACCGCGAAGTCGTCCCCCTGACCCCCGAGCGCCATCGCGGCCTCGCGCTTCGCACCGATGTCGGCTATGGTTTTGCTGGCCGCAGCCACACACTGCCAATCACGATCGACGAATTCGCCGCGGTGCAACGCGATTACCCGATCTTGTTCACGACGGGCGAGCGGCCCGCACCGGCCGCACTGCTTGGCCTTGATCCGATGGCCAACCCATATGTCGATGGCGATGGCCGCTGGAAAGCCGGCGCCTATGTGCCAGCCTACGTCCGCCGCTATCCGTTCCTGCTGATCCGCCACAGCCGCGACAGCGACAATTTCGTATTGTGCGTCGACCGCACGGCACCCCATGTCGCCGGAACACAGTTCGCCGACGCTGAAACCTCGGCAGCTGCAGGTGCCACTAGCGCCAATCCTTTGTTCGACGACAAAGGCGCGACCAAGCTGACCGCGCAGATCATGCAATTCTGCGTTGGCTACGAGCAGGGCATCGAACGCACGCGCGCGTTCGGCGAAGAACTCCAGCGCCTCGACCTCTTGGTCACGCCGACGATCCGCCTATCGAAGGGGGGCCGCTCGGTCGACTTGAACGGGTTCCGCGCAGTGTCGGAAGAGCGACTTGCCAAACTTGACGATGCGACGCTGGCCCGTCTCGCGCGTTCGGGTGCCCTATCGGCGATCCATGCCCATTTGTTCTCGATGCAAACCCTGGGGCAGGTCGAGCAACTTGGCTCGTCGATCGATACGCTCGCCAAGCGGCGCGCGAATTGAGGCGCGGTTGTCCGCTCGACTACGATTGCTGGAGCCAGAAGCGATGACATCGACCGACAGACGTTTCCATGTTCCCGCAGTCATGTTGGGTGCTTGGGCGCTATTTGCTTGCAACATCGCCACGGCAGCCGCCGATCAGCGGATCAACGGTTTGACGCGGCCTGACCGCGAGGCGCGCATGCAACCCGTCGTCGAGGGACGCATCGCTGACCGTTTGGTCCGCGAAGGCCAACGCGTTGCCGAGGGCGATGTCATGATCCGCCTTGATGCCGACATGCAGGAGGCGCGTGTCGCCATGGCCCGGCATTCGGCCAGCCAGACGGCGGCCGTGGCCCGCGCGGAACGGACCCATGCGCTCGCTCAAGCGCGGCTCAAGCGGCTACAGGATGTCACGCGCAATGGCGCCGTGCCGCCGTGGGAACTGCAGGAAGCCGCTGGGCAAGCCGACATCGCGGCGAGTGATCTCAAGCTCGCAGCCGATGGGGCGCAACTTGAAGCCCACAAGCTTGCCGTCGAATTGACGCTGCTCGACCAGTATCAGGTAAAAGCTCCATTCGCGGGGCACGTCGTGGAGCTGCCGTTATCGGCCGGCGCACCGGTCAAGCGCGGAGAGACGGTTGTCGTCGTCGCCGACACGTCGCGACTGGACATCGTCGGCTACGTTCCAGCGGAACTGATGGTCGCGTTGCGTATCGGCGGCACTTACCAGGCCGAGATCGCCGCGCCGTTTGCCCGTCGCGTGCCCGTGGTGCTTGATTTTCTCGACAAGCGCATCGATCCGGCGAGCCGCACCGCGCGGGCGACTTTCAAACTTGATAATGCCGATCTCTCGATCCCGGCGGGCATAGAGGCCAGCGTCGTCATCCCGGTCCAGAGTCAATAATTCGAACAGCGTGAATGGAGACGGCGACATGGCGTTCGCACAAGTCCTGCCAGTGGGGGCTCTGCCAGTGGTGGGGGCATCGAGCGATGCGCCGGTGCCGCGCCGACCGACCCTGTCGGTGAAGCTCGACGAACTGGCTTCAGCCCGCGTCGGAGATCCGCGCTACGGCGGAATACTTCTCGACCTCATGACTGGTGTTGCTGATGCGAAGGCAGGCGTAATTGCCGAGGTTGCGGCAGGCGACGGGACGATGGGTGCGATCGGCGGTGAGGCGATCGTAGCGTCGAAGGGTGATACGGTCGTTCTCGCTTCGGCGGGCGGAGCTGCCGTCCCGATTGCGGATACAATCCGCCGCGCGGTGGCCGTCGGTCACGCGCACATGCTGACTTCGTCTGTCGGGATAGCTGGTGCGATTGCCGTGCCACTCGTTGCAGTTCCCGGCCGCATAGCTGCCGCCATCCTCGAACTCGGGACCGAGCGGGCACCATTTGCTCTCGCACTCGCACTCGAACGTCTCGAACTCCTCGCAGCAGTCCATCGCGCCAATGCCGAGCGCGTCGGTGGCGCGGCATCCATCGAACTGGCGGCGATCGTTCAGCGCCTCGTCGGGCGCGGCACGGTGCCGAGCCGGGCACAGGCGTTTGCCGACGCGGCCCGCGATCACATGAACGGCGCAGGGTCTGGCGGATTGGGCGGCGAGCCTGGAGCAGCTTTCGCGTTTGCTGCCATCAGCGGCCGACGGGTCGCGCGGCTGACGCTTGCCGGCCAGCGACAGATTGCCAATACTTCGGCAACGGCGTTCGCACTGCGCTCGCAGATCAAAGTTGCCATCGCTCGCCAACTTGACGGCGCCGTTGCCCGTTCGAGTGAGGCCGCGTCCCAAGATGGCTCCTCAGTGTCCGGTCAGTGGACCGTCGCGCTAATCCGCGACGGGGCGCGCATTCTTGGCGCGCTTGCGGCTCCAACCCCCGCTGACCCGGCGCAGCGCGACCTCGTCGCTCACCGCCTCGACCGCCTCGCCGACGCGGCGTCACCCTATGTCGACGCCGGTGGCCGCGCACCCTCCCTCAGCGAGCGTTGGAGCCTGCTGTCGGCCGACCCGCAACGCCGACGCTATGCGCTGTTGAGTATGGCGGCCACCGGTCTCGTGCTCGCCATGCCGCTGCCGGATCGGGTTGCCGCACCGTTCCGGCTCGAGGCGGTCGAGACCCGAACCGTCACGGCGCCCTACGACGGCCAGCTCGAAGCCGTGCTGGTCAAGGCCAACGACAAGGTCACCGCCGGGCAGACCGTGCTGGCCCGGCTCGCGACCCGCGAAATCGATCTGTCGCTGTCCACAAATGAAGCGAACCGCGCCAGTGCGATGACCGAGCGAGCCATTGCCCAGACCGCGCAGAAGCCAGCCGAAGCCCGCGCCGCCGAACTCAAGGCGCAAAAGGCCGACGCCGAGATCGCGCTTCTGACGTTTCGCCGCAGTCTGGCCGAGGTCAAATCGCCGATCGACGGAACGGTGGTGAAAGCCGACGTGCAGCGGCAGGCCGGTAGCGTCGTGAGCCGGGGGCAGGTGCTGTTCGAGGTCGCCGATCCGCGCGCGCTCGCCGCAGATATCCTGATCCCTGACGAAGACATTGTCCGCATTGAAGCTGGCCAACCAGGCATCCTATCGCCCGCTGCCGAGCCCGGCGCGGCGTACCCGTTCCGCATCGAGCGCGTGCATCCATCGTCCGAGACGGTCGGCACGCGCACCGTGTTTCGCGCCCGTGCGGTATTCGACGGGCCGCTCGCGCCGCGTCTCAAAACCGGCATGGAAGGCGCGGCCCGAGTCCACACCGGCTATGCCCCGTTCGGCTGGCTGATGATCCGCGACGCCGTCAATGCGGCGCGCCGCTGGCTGTGGATTTGAGCGTCGTTTGTGGCGCGGCGGTTTCTGGCCACAGCAAACTCGCATCGCCGTAGGAATAGAACCGGTAGTGCTGGTCGATCGCGTGGGCGTAGGCGGTTCGCATGGTGTCGATCCCTGAGAACGCCGACACCAGCATCATCAATGTCGACCGTGGCAGGTGGAAGTTGGTCATCAGCCCATCGACGGCATTGAACCGATATCCGGGCGTGATGAAGATGTCGGTCTCGCCGACGAACGCCGCGAGTTGGCCGGTTTGTCGCGCCGCACTTTCGAGAATGCGCAGCGAGGTGGTGCCAACCGCAATAATGCGCCCGCCACGCGCACGGACATCGGCCAACGCGGCGACCGTCTCAGCCGTGACCTCCCCCCATTCCGAATGCATCGTATGCCCGGACGTGTCGTCGGCCTTGACCGGCAGGAATGTACCGGCCCCGACGTGTAGCGTCACGCGGTGGCTCGCGATCCCGCGCGCGGTCAGCTGGTCGAGGAGGGCGGGCGTGATGTGCAATGCCGCTGTTGGTGCGGCCACAGCCCCGTCGCGGGTGGCAAAAATCGTCTGATAGTCGGTCGTATCGGCAGCATCGGGCGGCCGCTTCAGCGCGATATAGGGCGGCAGCGGCATGGCCCCGACCTTTGCAATCGCAGCGTCGAGCGCCGGGCCTGAGAGCGGAAACCGCAACTCGACTTCGCCCGCGTCGAGCTTCGCGGTGACGTTGGCGGTGAGTGCCTGATCCGGCGCGCCGCCGACAGCCACGAATGCGATTGTATCCCCAGGCTCCAGTTTCTTGGCTGGCCGGGCGAACGCGCGCCACGTCGCCCCGTCGACCCGCTTGATCAGGTTCAGCGCGACCTTCGCCGCAACGCCGTTCCGCGTCCGCACGCCATCGAGGGCAGCTGGGATCACACGGGTGTCGTTGAACACCAGCGCATCGCCCGGCCGCAGCAAGCCCGGCAGGTCGCCGATCGTATGGTCCGACAGTATTGGTGTGCCGCCGGGCGTGACCAGCAACAGCCGCCCGCTTTCGCGCGGGGTCGCTGGCCGCAGCGCGATGCGGTCCTCAGGGAGTTCGAAATCGAACAGGTCGACGCGCATGGGGCTTTCGGGGAAGAGGGACTATTGGCTGGCCGACGCCGTTGTCATCAGGACAAGCCGGACCCGGTAGACGATCGGCCTCGCCGCCGCCTATAGCCGTGGCACAACGGTTTGAACAGAGATACGCCCGTGCACGACATCAAAGCCATCCGTGATAATCCCCAAGCGTTCGACGCCGCCCTCGCCCGGCGCGGCCTGCCGCCGGCCAGTGCCGCCCTACTCGAACGCGACGAGGCGCGGCGTGCCAACCTGACCGCGCTGCAGGACGCGCAGGCCCGTCGCAACGCTGCCTCAAAGGACATCGGCAAGGCGAAAGCGGCCAAAGACGACGCGCGTGCCGACGAACTGATGGCCGAGGTCACCAAGCTGAAGGACATCCTGGCCGCTGGCGAGGAGGCCGAACGCAAGCTCGACGCCGACCTCGAAGCCGCGCTCGCCGTCATCCCGAACCTGCCGCGCGACGACGTTCCCGACGGCCGTGATGAAACCGGCAATGTCGAAATCCGCCGCGTCGGCACACCGCGCGCGTTCGACTTCACGCCTAAGCAGCATTTCGAACTCGGCGAGGCGCTGGGCCTGATGGACTTCGAGACCGCTGGCAAGGTGTCGGGCGCTCGCTTCGTGTTCTTGAAGGGCGCGCTCGCCCGGATGGAGCGCGCGCTCGCTGCCTTCATGCTCGACCAGCACACCGCCCCAGCGAACGGCCAGCTCGGCGGCTACACCGAGATCGCCCCGCCGCTCCTGGTCAAGGATCAGGCCGCCTACGGCACCGGCAACCTGCCGAAGTTCGCCGAAGACTTATTTATTACGGGACTCTACACACCTCCTGTGAAGTATTTTGAGCGAGAACTGCCAGAACTTATTTTGGCACTTGAAGGTCGTGAACAGGAACTATCGGGACTGTTGGAGAGTTTTGCGCGACTTGCTGAAACAATTCAGCAAGCGAAACGATCAGGCAGTTACTACCTCATCCCCACCGCCGAAGTCTCCCTGACCAACCTCGTGCGCGACACGATCCTTGATCAGGCCGCCCTGCCGCTGCGGTACACCGCCGCCACGCCGTGCTTCCGCTCGGAAGCTGGCAGCGCGGGTCGCGATACGCGCGGCATGATCCGCCAGCACCAGTTCACCAAGGTCGAACTGGTTTCCATCACCACGCCGGAAGCCAGCCTCGCCGAGCACGAGCGCATGACGGCGTGCGCCGAGGAGGTGCTGCGCCGTCTCGATCTGCCGTTCCGCACGATGTTGCTGTGTACCGGCGACATGGGGTTTGCCTCGCAAAAGACCTACGACATCGAGGTCTGGCTACCCGGCCAGAACGCCTACCGCGAGATCAGCTCGTGCTCGGTGTGCGGCGACTTCCAGGCCCGCCGCATGGGCGCGCGCTGCCGACCGGCCGGGGCTAAGGACACCCGCTTTGTCCACACGCTCAACGGCTCCGGCCTCGCCGTCGGCCGAACCATGGTCGCGATCCTAGAAAACTATCAACAAGCGGACGGCACCATCCTCATCCCCGACGCGCTCCGCCCGTACATGGGCGGGCTGGAACGGGTGGGGTAGGGGTTGGCAAGGCGACGGAAGGCCGTAACGTTTTGTCTGTCTGCGGCCGGCTGCCACCGAGCGCCTTCGGTCTTGGAGCGACTGCGGTCGCCACCAACTCCGTCATGGCCCGCGCAGGCGGGCCACCCAGTCAGGCGGGCCACCCAGACAAGTTCGCAAGTCGGAGGGCATTGAATCCGAGGGCAGTGAAGCCAAGTACAAGATAAATCTCTGACATGTCTGGGTGGCCCGCCTCCGCAGGCCATTACGGAGAGTATGTGGAAGTGGGCAAGCGGATGAGGACAGGATCAAAAAAAATTCGAACACTGCTCGGGTTCCGTCTGGCAACCCGAGCCCTCGGCTAGCGACGCGTCGCGGGAATAGCCTAGCCCACACCACGCAATGGCTCGCCCGCTAGGCCCGAGACCTCGAGCGCGAAGCCGTAATCGGTCGCGACTTCTTTCAAGCCGTCGTAGCGGCCCGACGCGCCGCCGTGACCCGCCGTCATGTTGACTTTCAGCAGGATTGCCCCGCCACCCTGGTCGGCGGCCAAGGCGTGCGCGCGCAGTTTCGCGACCCACTTCGCCGGCTCCCAGTAGGTCACGCGGGGGTCGGTCAGCCCACCGTAGGCAAAAATGTGCGGGTAGGCCTTGGCCACCACGTTGTCGTACGGGCTGTAGCTGCGGATCGTCTCAAACGCGTCCGCATCGGCCGATGGATTGCCCCACTCGGGATACTCCGGCGGTGTCAACGGCAGCGTGTCATCGAGCATCGTGTTCAGCACGTCGACGAACGGCACATCGGCGATGATGCCGAGGAACAGCTCCGGCGCGAGATTGGCGACGGCGCCCATCAACATACCACCAGCCGATCCGCCCTGCGCGACGATCTGTTTTTCGCGCGTCAGCCCGATCCCCACCAGGTGCCGCCCGGCTGCGATGAAGTCGGTGAAGGTGTTGGTTTTCTTGGTCAGTTTGCCGTCGCGATACCAGCGGTAGCCGCGGTCCTTGCCGCCGCGGATGTGGGCAATGGCAAAGATCATCCCACGGTCGACCAGCGACAACCGCGAGGTTGCGAACGCGGCTGGCATTGATATGCCATACGCGCCGTAACCATACAGTAGCACGTGCGCCGACCCATCGAGCGGCGTATCTCGGCGATAGAGCAGCGACACGGGCACCATCTCACCATCGGCTGCGGTGGCGAACACGCGCCGCGTCACGTATTGCGACACGTCGTGGCCTGATGGGATTTCCTGGCGCTTGCGCAGGGTGCGCGTGCGTGCGGCCATGTCGTAGTCATAGACCTCAGACGGCGTCGTCATCGACGAATAGGTGAACCGGATCCGCGTCGTGTCGAACTCGTAGCCAGCCGACATCGACAGGGAGTAGGCCTCCTCGTCGAACGCGATCTGATGTTCGGCTCCGGTGGCGTTTTCGCGGATTACGATGCGCGGCAGGCCGTCTTCGCGTTCGAGCCGGGCGATGTGATCTTTAAACACCGCGATTTCGAGGATCAGCCGCCCGAGCTTGTGGGGCAGCATCGGCTGCCAATTGGCACGACCCGGCGCTAAAAACGGCGCTTCGCAGATCTCAAAGTCCTCCGCCGCACCGCCTTGGTTGGTCATGATCACCAGCCGGTCGCCACCACCACCTGTGGCGTCTGGCAGATGTTCGACGCCGTACTCATGTCCGACGGCCCGCGCCTCGACCAAGCGTGGCGGCTCCATGGGCCGCTCGGCATCGATCAGATAAACCTCGCTGGTGGCGTGGTCGTGCGCCACGATCTGGATCAGCTTGGCCGATTGCGTGCCCGCAAGCCCGACGAAGAACCCCGGATCGGCCTCGGCATAAACCTCCACATCGTCCGATACCGGCGTACCGACCACATGCCGCCAGACCGATTGCGGCCGCTGATTGTCATCGAGGCGGACATAGAACAGCGTCCGGCTGTCGGCGGCCCATTCCAGCCCACCGCGCGTGTCGGGGATCTCATCGGCGAGATCGGATCCGGTCGCCACGTCGCGAAACCGGATCGTCGCCAACTCGGAGCCCTTGTCGTCCACCGCATAGGCCAGCAGCGCATGGTCCGGACTGTGCGACGTGCCCTGGAGTTGCCAATATTTGAGCCCTGAGGCCAGGGCATCGCCATCGAGCAATAGCGTCTCCTCGCCACCATCGCGCAGCGTGCGGCACAGCAAAGGATGCTGCCCGCCGGTGCGATAGCGCGAATAGTACGCGAACGGGCCGTCCGGGCTTGGCACTGTGCTGTCGTCGGGTTTGAGACGGGCCTTCATCTCGGCAAACAGATGCGCCTGCAACTCGGTGGTGCCCGCCATCATCGCTTCGGTGTAGGCGTTCTCCGCCTCGAGATACGCGCGGATATCGGCCGCCAGCGCATCAGGGCGGCGCATCACCTCTTGCCAGTTGTCGGCCCGGATCCAGGCAAAGTCGTCGGTCAGCGTCTGGCCGTGGTGGGTCGTCGTGGACGGGCGGCGCTCGGCGCTCGGGGCCGTTGGCCAAGTCTGGCCGAATGGGCGATGGCGGGACAGGTCGGGGATGTCTTGCATGGGACGGGGGGCTCAGCGGTTAGCAGTTTGGACCGGCTTAACACTTCGCCCGGCCGACCGCACGCCGCTTCCTGGCAGGGGTCGGCAGGGGTCGGCTGGCCAGTGACCGGAGTTTCGTTGCCCGTTGGCCGTGCGCCGCCCTCACTATCCCCGCATGGTCATGATTTGTTCTGATGGTGCCCGATCGACGATGCTCCGGCAGAGAATTTGCAGACAATGCAGGGCATAGACCGAAACGAAAGCGCCTGACGAGCGCCCGTAGCAGGAGAATCGCCAGCCCGGCGAGAGGTGTGCCGCCGTACGCATCGTCCAGAACACCCGCGTTTCTATCACGATTATTCCGATCAACTTATCCCCGGGTCCTGCCGTGCGGCTATTCTGAACACCTCTGACGATCGATCCAGACGATCACGCCCTCCAAAG
>JAWXCP010000212.1:0-10399 GCA_034408685.1 Hyphomicrobium aestuarii
CCGCGGCATCGCCTCGGGCGCGCACGTCGGCGATGATGGCGCGCGTTGCGATGTCGACATCGTCGGAGACTTCGCGCTTCGCCGCCAGTAGCGCGTCGAACGCGGCCGCAAACGTTGCATCGCTGGACTTCAGACGCTTCGGCATGGGCTCCTCACGGCGCGCAGGCCGTTCTGTCAGGATTTCGTGGTCGCAGCTGGCTTTGCGCCAGCCGACGCGTCGTGATCAGGTTTATTATCCGTAGACCACACCGCGCCGAGATCGCGCAACTCTGCCTCGATCAACTCGACATCGAGCCGCACCGCTGCACCACCGCCAAACATCAGCGTGATCTGGCCGGCAGGGCCATCAGGCTCGATCGGCGTGTAGGTGATCGCCAGCAGCGTCATGGCCGGAGCAGCATTCTCCCGGCCCGGTCGCGGATCGAAGCCGGTGACCTTGACCGCCGTGACCCGTTCGAACCGCAGGCCAGCGCGTCGCCGTTCAAAGGTTTTGCGCGAAAACCAACCGCTGCGGCGGCTGGCCGCCGCCCAGTCGAACCGGTTGCAGACAAGAGCGAAACGATGGGACGTCGCCTCAAAGGCCATATCTCCGATCGCAACGACAGCGTCCTGGCAATGCGCAGACAGAACTTTGAGGTCGTCTGCATCGAGCGCCTGCAATTTCAGGTCCGTCATCGGCGGTGGGGTATCCTTCGGCAAGCGTGGCGGCGGGGTCACTCCGACCGCTCGGCTACATAGTCTGACCGTGGCCGTATCGCAACATCGGCGGCGAGTCCCGGCGTTTGCACACCCACAACAGCAACTTGGCCCGCCATGGATAAGCCGCTTCGGCCGTTCTATACCGGGGCGGACGATGGGACGATTCCGCTAGGGGAGCAGGGGACAACGATGAGCGCGCAAACGGGCGTGATGATCATCACGACGGACACGGCCATCAACGGCTCGATCCGAAAATGCCGCCGATTGGAAGTGATGGGCTACGTCGAGGGTGACGTCGTCGCCCACGAGGTGATGGTCCACCCCGGCGGCCGTATTATCGGCAAGATCAAGAGTTCGGCGGCCAACGTCAGCGGCACCGTCGAGGGCGATATCGTCGTCGACGGCCTGTTGCAGATCACCAAAACGGGTAGCGTCAGCGGCACCGTTCAATATGGCAAACTGGCCATTGAATCAGGCGCCGATTTGGTCGCCGAAGTCCGCAACATGCCGCCCAGGCTGGAAGGCGATTTCGAGATCACCGTTCAGCGCGGCCGGTCCGCCCGAATCACGCTGTCAGATCTGTCAGCCGTTGATCCCGACGATCCAGCTTCGGCCCTGGTGTTCGAGGTCAGCAACCAGATCAACGGCCTCGTCGCGATGATGGGCGACCGCAAGCGGCCGGCGGCAACGTTTACCCAGGCCGACTTGATCGGCGGGCGCGTCGCCTTCGTCCACGACGGCTCGGCCGCAGCGGGCGCGAGCTTTGATGTCATGGTGCGGGACGCGGCCGGCGCGGCTTCGGGTGACCCCAAAACCGTCACGGTCACGGTGGTCGGAAATGCATCCAATTCTTCGCTGTGGTGAGCACCTGACGCGACGCCCCACGGTCCGCACCGCGGTTGCGATCCTTGCAGCCGGTCTGATTTCGGCAGCGGCGGTGGTGAGCGCCAACGCGGAACCAGCGAGCAGTGCAGGCCAAATCTTCCGTGACTGCCCGAGGTGTCCCGAGATGGTGCCCGTACCAGCCGGCGGCTTCCTGATCGGGTCGCCAGAGAGCGAGCCTGATCGTGAAGGCTGGGACAAAGGTTCCGAAAGCCCGCAGCGTGAAGTCGCGATCATACGCCCATTCGCCATCGGGCAACTGGCGGTGACCCGCGCTCAATACGCTGAGTTTGTTGCCGCAACCGGCCACAATACCAGCGGCGGTTGCCACACGTTCGACGGCACGAATTGGACGCTTGATCCCGACGTGACTTGGCGGGCGACCGACATCGCTCAAGATGACGACCACCCGGTGGTTTGCGTCAGCCACGCCGACGCGACGGCTTACATTGGCTGGCTAAATGCAATTGTCCCCGGCGGCCTGTACCGCCTGCCGTCCGAGACTGAGCGCGAATACGCGGCGCGCGCCGGGACCACCACGGCCTACTGGTGGGGCGCTTCCATCACGCGTGAACTGGCAAACTACGCTGGTAGTCAGACCAATCCCGGCACAGTTCCCGCGCGCAGCTACGCGCCTAACCCGTGGGGGCTTTATCAGGTCCACGGCAACGTCTGGGAATGGACCGCCGACTGCTACATCCCGAGCTATGCCGACCTGCCGGACGCGACAAGAACAATCGGCGCGGCGCGGTCCGACCGTGGCTGTGACCGCCGAGCCTTGCGCGGTGGCGCCTGGAACCGCGCTCCCGCCACGTTGCGTGCCGCCTACCGGACCGGCCTCGACCCGGCGTTTCGCGGACACTCGATCGGTTTTCGCGTGGCTAGAGTGTTATCGACTTTGATGGAGTCGCCGTAGCGATCCATCCAAGTCGTGAATAACACTCTACGTCATAGTTTGAGGGTTACGCTTCACGGCCTCCTTCGGCCGCGCGCGCATGAGTGTCAGCGTTGCGGCTCGACCGGTGTCGGCAGTCGGCATCCGCCGATATCACCTGAAAACGGGCGCGACACGTCTGGCAATCGGGTGAGTTTCGCGCGATCAGTGGTGGCTGTTCAACTGGAATGGATGCACGAGGATTGTCATGGCCGGCAACGCTGATCTCATCGAGCACTATCGGCAGACCCATTCGCAGCAGGTCTACGGCAACACCTCCGTCAAATATCTCAGGTTCCTGCGGCCCGAGATCACGCTGCTAGCGCCCCGTTCGGTGATCGACTACGGCTGCGGCCAGAGCAGCCTGCTCGAAGCCTTGGCCCTAGGGCCGGGTGTCGAATTGCTGCGCTACGACCCTGCGATCCCACGATTTGCGGCCCGGCCCGAGGGAATCGCCGATCTGCTGGTGTGCATCGACGTGCTCGAACACATCGAAGAACGCGATCTCGACGACGTCCTGTCCGACATGCGCAAGCTCTGCCGTGAGGCGATCATCGTCGCCGATACCGCACCGGCCAAGCATCTGCTCGAAGATGGCCGCAACTCGCACGTGACGCTCCAGCCGAACGCATGGTGGCAGGACAAGATCTCACGTCATTTCGGCCAGCTCGACCCCATCAAGACGCCGCGCCGCACCCGCGCCGGCTTTCGCACGTGGCGCCGCAAGCCGGGTGACGCTCAGGCCTACGCATGGTTGCGGGCCAAGGAAACGCTGGCCTACGTCGCAGGGCGGATAGCCCGGCGCTGATCACCGCCTCTGCAACTCAAGCGTTTGATGTGCGTTGCGGTATGCCGACGAAAGACGCGTTTTGCGATGCGGCAGCATGAGGCTACGCTCGTCGCCGTCGCAATCCACGAGCGCAATCGCCCATGTCGAAGCCGATCGAGCAGGCGTCCGGTCAGAAGGCCATCACCTGCGACCAGCCAAGCGCGAGCCGCGCTTCCATCTGAACCGATCGCACGCCAGTATTGATCGTGTGCAACAGGCGGCGCGCGTTTGCGTTCGCCGATCCCTCATGTCATTCAGCAACGCACCAAATCTAACGATACAGCGCCTCCGGAGATGTGCCGACATGAGCGCCACCGAGCACCCGGCCCTAGCCACGCCAATAACCACCGCCGCGTCGGGCGAGGCAACCAACGGCCGCGAGTACGCCAATGACGGCATGATCCTGCTTGGCGTCTCAAAGGCCGGGCCGGAGACGATCGAGCTCAGGCTCGCCAACCGCCACGGCCTCATCACCGGCGCGACCGGCACCGGCAAGACCGTCACGCTGCAGGTTCTTGCCGAGAGCTTTTCGGCCGCAGGCGTCCCGGTGTTCGCCCCCGACATCAAAGGCGACTTGTCGGGCATCGCCACGAAGGGTGAGCCCAAGCCGTTCCTGCTGAAACGCGTCGAGGAACTCGGCCTCAATCACTACGAGAACGCGGCGTTCCCGACGACGTTCTGGGACATTTTCGGCGTCGATGGCCACCCGATCCGCGCCACCGTCCAGGAGATGGGGCCACTCCTTCTCGCACGCCTGCTCGAGTTGACCGAGCCGCAGGAAGGCGTGCTCAATATAGCGTTCCGCTGGGCCGCCGACGAGCGCGCGGCGGGCGACAAGAAAATGCTCATCCTCGACCTCAAGGACCTGCGTCAGGTCATCGACGAGATGGGCAAGCGCGCTGGCGAACTGCGCTCGAAGTACGGCAACATCGCACCGCAGACAGTCGGCGTCATCCAGCGCCGCTTGCTGGTGCTCGAAGAACAGGGCGCCGACAATTTCTTTGGCGAGCCAGCGCTCGACTTGAAGGACTTCCTCCGCGTCGCCCCGGACGGTCGCGGGTATGTGAACATTCTGGCCGCCGAAAAGCTGATGAACACGCCCCGGCTCTACGCGTCTTTTCTGCTGTGGATGCTGTCGGAATTGTTCGAGGAGTTGCCCGAGGTCGGCGACCT
The DNA here is from genome assembly GCA_034408685.1 of Hyphomicrobium aestuarii. GTDB lineage: Bacteria > Pseudomonadota > Alphaproteobacteria > Rhizobiales > Hyphomicrobiaceae > JANXVY01. The sequence continues at coordinate 4,518 of JAWXCP010000212.1, forward strand.
CGACAAGCCCAAGCTGATCTTCCTGTTCGACGAGGCCCACCTTCTGTTCAACGAGGCGCCAAAGGCCGTCCTCGAACAAATCGAACGGGTGACGCGGCTCATTCGCTCCAAAGGCGTCGGCGTATATTACGTCTCGCAAAACCCGGCTGACATCCCCGATCGCATCTCGGCGCAGCTCGGCAACCGCATCCAGCACGCGCTACGCGCCTTCACGCCGAAAGAGCAAAAGGGCATCCGCGCCGCCGCCGAAACGTTCCGCCCCAACCCCGAGTTCGATAGCGAAGCCGCCATCCAGCAACTCGGTGTCGGCGAGGCGCTCGTCTCCGTGCTGCACGGCAAGGGTGAGCCGTCGATGGTCCAGCGCACGCTGATCCGCCCCCCGCTCGGCCGCCTCGGGGCGCTCAAGCCCGCAGAGCGTATCGCCGTCATCGAAAGCGATCCTGTGCTGGTCAAGAAATACCGCGATACGATTGATCGCGTCTCCGCCTACGAACGCCTGACCCAACGCGAGACGATCATGGGCCGCGTCGAACAAGGCATCCGCTCCTTCGGCGGGTTGTTCGGGAATAAGCAATAGCGGACTGGCGCGAGCCCCGAGGCTTCATGCCGTTACGATCCAGCCGCAGCCTTCCAGCCGGCGGCGCGGGCGTCGTCCTCGCTGCAAAACCAGCGTTCGCCGCGTGACGTGCGCACCTTGGCCTTGTCGTATCCCGCCGACCACGGCGCGACGTATGTTTTTGCCGTGCCGTTGATGACGCCCTTGATCGGGCAGCCGTCAGGAGCCAATTTTCGCGCCTCGTCATAAACCTTGGAACGATACTCCGCCGGGCGGTCCGCACCGGCCCGCCAAACGCCGAGCTTACTGTTCTTCGCCTCGCGTTCCTGGCTGTCATAGCTCGCAAAAAATCCCGCCGTGGCGAACACGTTGCCACCGCGGACGAGTTGCGCGGCAAGGTCTGCGCCGTCGATCGTGCAGGTCGCGCTGGCGGGCTGACCCTCGCCGTCTCCAGCACCAGAGACGGCACAGGTCGCGCGCTTGCCCTGGACGAGTTTTTGCAGCGCTGCCTTGGCCTGCGTTGCGCAGGTTCGCTGGCCGCACATCTGGCCAGACTCGGGCGCCTCGATCCCGGAAAGCTGCACATTGGTTCCAGCGACCCTCAATCGGATGCCAGAGACCGCGGCCGCGCGTCCCTCGATCGTGCTGCCCGGCGTGATCAAGCTGGCGCCGCCCTGCACCACGGCAACCGCGCCGTTAGAGAGGCTGCGCCACCCGCCCGACCACACATCAAAGACCGCGCCGAGGCTGACGATTGCGGCCAAACCGGCGACAATGCCGAGCGCTGGCCCGGACCTGCGCACGCCCGCTGGCAGCGTCACGCGATCGAGCCCGCTCGCAGCGGCAATAGTGCCCGCTCCCGTTGCGATCCTTGGCCAGTGGGCGACCGCCAACAACAGCGCACCAAAGCCCGCGACGGCAGCAGCGATTTGCGCGTCGGTATCAAGACCCGTCGTCGAGACGCGCGCTGCTGCCGAGCCGATGGCTGCGATTGCGACGAGGGCGAGCACGGGGGTGGCAAGAGGATGGCGCAACACCTCCACGCCCGGCGCCGCCAGCCGCCCAAGATGCGCCGCCAGCCGCCCAAAATGGCCCGCCAAAATCTTTGCGACTGCCGCGACCGCCGGCCCTGCCGTATCGACCATCCACAGCCACGTCGCGATCAGAATAGCGACCCCGATGTCAGCCACCGCCATCGCGGCCAGATAAGCGCCGCGCATCATCCCCGTCGCGGCCCGCTTCAGCCCGACAGCACCGATTTGAGCGCCAGCCGCACCGAGTTTGGCGCCTGCGGCCGCACCAGCCGCACCGATCCGAACCCCAGCCACGCCAAGCGCGGCACCTTTGGCGCCAGCATCCTTCACACCTTCCACGGCGGCCGCCTTGATGTCCTCCAGCCGCTGGCGGCGCTGGTCGCGGCGAACGACGATCGTCGTGCGCACATGCTCGCGCCACACGAAGCCGTCGCTTTTGCGTTTCCACCAGTTCATCGGCATCCCGTCGCATCGTTCGATTCTGATTAATCAGGCAATGCTGATCACACCGGCTGGCCATACACATCGACTGGCGGCGAACCGATGGCAGACATCGCATCAGTCCGACTGCGACCATGCTGACAACAGCCCGTCATGAGCCATGCTGCAGGGTTGCCCGGTCATTTTAATTATAATCATGGCTTTGAAAGCCTGGCTGCAATGGGTACTGATATGCAGATATTGTGCGGGGCTTCCGAGACTGACTGTCACGGAGATAGCGAACAATGTCGAGTTCGAGCGTGTCGCGTCTGCTCGCTGCGGCCAGCGGGGTTTTGTCGGGACATTCCGCACCTCTCTCGCTCAGGTCGTACCTGATATTAATGGCCTTGCCGCTGCTCCTATCGAGCCTTTTACTCACGACGCTTCTGTTGGCGCATGCCGCACGAGAGGAGCGGACACACGTCGAACAGCGTCTCGTTCAAGTTGCTGGCAATCTGGCCGAAGACGTGGATCGTGAGTTCGATCGCTTGTTGACGGTTCTCGACTCGCTCGCGTTGTCAATCCACCTCACGCGGCGTGACTTCGCGCTGTTTCACGAGCATGCAACATCGGCCGTGCAGCGGCTTGGAACCGTTGTCATTCTGCTGGACGAGCAGTCGAACACTGTTTTGAACACCCGAGTGCCATTCACCACGCCGTTGCCAGTGTCTACGAGCATCGAAGCTGCGGCTACGGCTCGTGCAACAGGCGCCCCGGTTATCTCGCCTGTGTTTATGGGGAAAGTTTCGCAGCGATATCTGTTTGACGTGATCCTTCCCCTCAAGGCCCCAGGTCATCTAGAGGGCTACGTTTTGGTGATGGCCGTGACCGCCGACCACCTGTTGGAGATCCTCAACGGCCAGAAGCTGCCGCAGGACTGGATCACCGGCGTGGTAGATCGCAAAGGCATCATTGTTGCGCGATCGCAAGACCACGCGAAGTTCGTCGGCAAGCCGTTGACTACCGAAACACTTGCCAACAGCCGCCGCGCGACCGGTGTTTTCGAATCGACCGACATGGCGGGTGTCGCAAGGCTGAGGGCCGTCGCAGAATCGAAGCGTTCGGGGTGGTTGGTGTCGGCGAATGTCCATCTGGCGGTCGTCGACAATAATATCGGCACCTCGCTATTGGCGGTTGCAGGAGCGGGACTGGCGCTGTTTGGGCTCGCGATTGGGCTCGCGACGCTTGCTGCAAAGATAATTCTCACCCCGGTACAGGCCCTGGCCAGTTCGGCTCGATCGACAGACTCCATCTCGCTGGCCGCACTTCCGCTGCAGTCGCCCATCCGCGAAGTGAACGAAGTGGCCGCCGCGCTTCGGGACGCCGGACAGGAAATGGCGTCTCGGCTGAACAGATTGGAAGCAAGCGAGCAACGCCTAGCATTGGCGCAAAAGAGCGCCGACCTCGCCTACGTTGACCTCGAAATTCCGACCGGTCGGTTGACCGTCTCGGCGACGTACTCCCAGATCATGGGATTCACACCGCCATCGGATTTTGCGACGACGGTTTTGGAGTTTCTGGCGCGCGTCCATCCCGAGGATATCGAGAGGGTCAAAGCGACGTTCGCTGAGGCGATGGCGACGGCGGGCCACAGCGAAATCACGTTCCGGATCGTGCGGCCGGACGGTTCCAGGCGATGGATCCATTCGCGCGCCGATACCATTCTGGATGACGTCGGCCGCCCATATCGGATGCTAGGCACCAATCTCGACGTCACGCGCTTAAAAGAGCAAGAGGAGCAGATCCAGTTCCTGATGCATGAGGTTGCCCATCGCTCGAAGAACCTGTTGGCGGTCGTTCAATCGCTGGCCGACCGGACCAGCCGGACCGCAAAGGATTTTGAGGATTTCAGATCGAAATTCGGACTGCGGCTCCAAGGGTTAGCGATTGTACAAAACATCCTGGTTACCCACGATTGGGAAGGCGCTGATCTCTCCGAGCTTATGGCGGCACAACTCAAACCATTCGTATTGGACGAGCCCGATCGAATCGAACGAACCGGGCCGCCTTTGCTGCTCGTCCCCGAGGCCAGTCAGGCGTTCGGTATGGCATTTCACGAATTGGCGACGAACGCCGCCAAGTATGGCGCACTGAGCAACGGCGAGGGACGCATTCATATTACTTGGTCGGTCGGCATGAACCAAGCTGGCCGCGAGCTTAGTCTTGAATGGCGAGAAAGCGGTGGCCCACCTGTGTTGCCGCCAAAGCGCAAAGGATTCGGAACGATCGTTTTCGAGCGGATGATCGACCAAAGCCTCGGCGGCCAAGCAACCGCGACTTACGATGCCTCGGGCGTGGTGTGGACCATCACCGTGCCACTCGATCACGTGATGTAGCCCTGAGCTGGCCGTTTCGCGGGGGCGGCAAGCACGTATTCCGGTCCCGACATTTGGTTCCGTCTGGAGCACGGTTGTGACCAAATGTCGGAACCATCAGGTGACGCACAAGCCTCAAGCGGGAACCGAACGTCAGATGCGCTACGCCAGGGCGAGTATTTTGATCAGGCGGTTTTTTATTTGGTGTTCTCGCTCAGTGCTGATGATGCGTTTCCCTGTAAGGTCTGTGACATAGAAAACGTCGACGGCCTTTTCGCCGAACGTCGTGATGTGGGCCGACGCGATATCGAGGCTCAGATCCGAGATCGCCGATGTCAGATCGTAAAGCAGTCCCGTCCGGTCGAGGCCGGACACCTCGATCACCGTAAAGCGATCCGAGACTGAATTGTTGATTTGCACGTCCGGCTCGACGTGGAACGCTTCATTGCGGGCCGACAGCCGGCGTTGCTGTTGGCGCAGTAGATCGGCGAGGCGCACTTTGCCCGACAGCACATCGTTGATGGTCTGGTGGATGCGCGCCGTCCGCCGCAGTTCATCGCCATCGGTGTCAAAGTCGCGCGCCAGCAAGAAGGTATCCAGTGCAAACCCATCCCGCGTCGTCGTGATCCGGGCGCTGATGATGCCTGCCCCGGCCGCCGCGCACGCCCCGGCGAACAGCGACAGCAACCGTGGATGGTTCGGCGCATAGATCGTAAGTTCCGTGGTCGCACGGAAGGCGTCAGTCCGGGCCGAACTGACGATCCCGAGGAATGAAGCTGGCGCTCGGCGCAACAGTTCGGCGTGCTCGACCTGCTGCGCGGTATCCGTGCGCAACCAATAATCAGGATAGTGCCGGTCGGTGAACGCGGTCGTTTCGGCCTCGGTCCAGCCCACGAGCGCATCACGCAAAGCCTTTGTCGCCATGACGATGCGGTGACCGCGATCGGACACGGTATGCCCACCCGCAACGATCGGCTCGGTCTCATAGTAAAGCGAGCGCAGCAGTTGCCCCTTCCAACCGTTCCACACGCCAGGCCCGACGGCGCGGATGTCGGCAACCGTCAAAATCAGGAGCAACTTCAAGCGCTCCGGGCTTTGCACAATGTCGGCGAAGTCCTGAAGCGTCTTCGGGTCGGAGATGTCGCGGCTCTGGGCGATGTTGCTCATCGTCAGATGCTGCTCGATCAACCACGCTACGGTCTCGGTCTCGGCCGGTGTCATGCCGAGACGCGGGCACAGTTCACGCGCTGCGCGAGCACCGACGATGGAATGGTCCTCCTCGCGGCCTTTTCCGATGTCGTGCAGAAAAGCCGCGACGAACAGCACCGCGCGGTTGGCGATCTGGCCCATCAGATCGCTGGATACCGGCAGCTCCGACGTGAACCGGCCCGTCTCGATGTCGGTCAGCTGACCGACCGTGCGGATCATGTGCTCGTCCACCGTGAAATGGTGGTACATGTTGAACTGCATCATCGCGACGACGTTGCGAAACGCCGG